>CALWLK010000048.1 GCA_944381505.1 uncultured Lachnospiraceae bacterium | reverse complement strand
CTCTGTGATGTAGGCGTTTATGTAGTAGAGCTCGGCCTTGCTGATGTCTATATTGTCAACGCCTCCTAGGATGTTTATGGAATCCGCCACCGCCTTCCAGTTGAAGGTGACGTAGTTTTCTATATTTAAGTCAAGGTTCTTGTTGAGGGCCTTTACCGCCTGCTCAGGGCCTCCCGCAGCGTAGGCCTCGTTTATCTTTGCGTATCTGTTGCCGTCGCTGATGTTAAGGTAGGTGTCTCTGAATACGGAGCAGACATTTATGTCTCCCGTGTCCTTGTTGATGCTTACTATCATTATAACGTCGGAGTTGTAGCCCTTGCCGACGCCCTTTCCTCTCGAGTCCACTCCGAAGACGGCGAAGGTCCAGTAGCCCTGCATCTCCTGCTTCTTCGTGATGTCTATGTTGTTGTTCTCCACCGCCGCGCGGTTGAACTCAGGGCCCTTGAGCTTGCTCCAGGTCCTCAGGAAATAGCCGTAGCCGAAGATAAGGCACAGCACCAAGACCTCCAAGATCGCGAAGATGATTATCTTTTTCCTGCGGCTCTTTTTCTTCTTTTTATTTTCTCCGGAATACTTCTCGGGATCTATAATAGTCCTTGCGGTGTTGAGCTCCTTGGGCTTTCGGCGCTCGGTCCTCTCGGTGTTCATGGCCTGATTGAAGATCTTGTCCTCCATGCCCTCGTCGCCCAGTATGTCCTCGTCTATGCTTATGTCGTCAAAGAGCCCGTCGCTCTCGTCGAAGATATCCTCAAAGTCGTCTTTTCTCATATGCTATCCAATCTCTTAATATGCGTTTTTGAAGCCTTTAAACACAGTCATTATAAGTATCTTTATGTCAAGACCCAAGGTCCAGTTCTCAATGTAATAAAGGTCGTACTCTATCCTCTTTGAGATGGAGGTATCTCCCCTGTAGCCGTTCACCTGAGCCCATCCCGTCATCCCGGGGCGGACCTGATGCTTTATCATGTATCTGGGTATCTCCTCCTTGAATTTTTCAACGAAGAGGGGCCTCTCCGGCCTGGGGCCAACCATGCTCATGTCGCCCTTTAACACGTTTATGAGCTGGGGCAGCTCGTCGATATTGGTCCTTCTGATGAACCTCCCGACCTTTGTGACTCTGGGATCGCCCTTTGTGGTCCACTCGTGCTTTTCCTCCTCGGGGGCCTGCTCCCGCATAGAGCGAAACTTGTACATCTTAAAGCTCTTGTTGTGGAGTCCCACCCTCTCTTGGCTGTATATCACCGGTCCCGGACTTGTGAACTTTATAAGGAGAGCCGTTATGAGCATGACGGGGGAAAATATCACCAGCGCGGCGCCGGAGCCCACGATGTCTATCACCCTCTTTATTATCATGTTGAAGGGCTCCGTAAGGGGCACGTGCCTTATATTTATTACGGGAAGTCCCTCCATATCCTCCATATAGGGAGTAGTAGGGATGATATTGTTGTAATCGGGAATGAATTTTGTGTGTACTCCCGACTTCTCGCAGACGTTTACCACGGGCTTTAAGTACTCGTACTTGTCAAGGGGAAGGGTGACCGCTATCTCGTCCAGCTCGTTTTCCGAGAGTATACCGCGAAGCTTCGTCAGCTCCCCCAGCACCTTCACTCCTCTGTACTCTCTGCCCTCCTCCATGTCGTCGTCAAGTATGCCGTAAATGTGATATCCCCATTCGGGGTTTTGCCTCACCCTGTCTATGAAGCCCTTGGCGGCCTCGGAAAACCCCACCAAAAGAACGTGCTTCTGATTGAAGCCCTTGGACCTCATGTTCCTGAGGAAGGACCTGATGATATTTCTCTCCACTGTCTCCGCCACGATGTTTATGGCGAAGAATGCGATTATCATCCTTGTGGAAAAGTTATCAAGGTAAGCTCCCAGTCTCGGGAAGTTTCTTCCTCCGAAGAGGACGAAGGTTATGAGCATGAGGCCTATGATGTTGGCCTTGCAGATATTTGCAAGCTCATAGCGCCTACTCTGTATGCGTTTCGGCGTGTACAGGTTGAAGGCGGCGTATAAAATCAGATAAAGGGGTACAACGACTACGAGGGCCCTCATGTATACGTGGGAGGGAAGTACTCCCACCCCGTGGACGCTGCGGCTCCCTATTATGACAAACCAAGCCGCAAAATACGCAAAGGCTATAACCAAGGCGTCAGTCACGACCTGAAGCGAATTAAGTTTTGTCTGGTTACTTTTTATCATAATTACCCATTTTATCAGTTTGCGATATATTATAGCCCAATTCAGGCCATTTATCTATTAATTTTTGTTTAAGAAACCTTGATTTTTCAGGCTTTGCCCTTAAATTTCCTGACGAAAAATTCCTTTGCATATATAAAGCTGTTCTTTATGAGGAGCCACTCTATATATATGTATGAGGGGAGGTATCTGAGGCGAAAGCGCTGCTTCCTGAGCCTCCCCAAATTGGAAAGCCCTTCTGAAAGGCCTCTCCGATAGTCTCCGAAAAAACCCTTTTTGCGGAAAAAGGCCATCTTTATGAGTATTCCCAAGGCTAACCCGGGAAGGTTTATCAAAAGCTGCAAAAGGGGCATGTTCTTATAACTCAGATATATATTGTTCCTTGCCGCAAGTCTTACTTTAAAGGGATTGTACTTTGAGCCCGAGGTGCCGCTTCCCACGTGATAAACTCTCGCAGAAGGGCAGTACACATTCCTGTATCCCCTTATCCTCGCCCTGTAGGCCACGTCGAGGTCCTCCAGATAGGCAAAGTGATCCGGATCAAAATACTCCCCCTCGGAGAGCTTTATCTCCTCAAGGAGGTCTATCCTGTATATGGCCGCCCCTGCGCAGGCTGAAAACACCTCCCGAGGCTTTTTATAGGCTCTCTCGGAGACGGAATGCCCCACTCCCATCTGAAAGGCCCAGCCCAAAAGATTGTAGCCGTCCCCCGCGTCGTCAATAAGCTCCCTGTTGTGATATTGGATCATGAGGGGAGAGACGGAAAATATCCTCTCGTCCTTCTCTATGGCTCTCACCAGCTCCTCAATGTAGGAGGGCTCCGCCTCCGTGTCGTTGTTTAAGAGGACCGCATATTTGGCTCCCTCGTCTCTCGCCTTTGATATGCCTGCGTTTACAGCCCCTGAAAAGCCTGTGTTTTCGGAGAGAAGTATGGCCTCTATATCGAGGATATCCTTTTCAGATGCCCGACACAGCTCCTCTATATACTCCCTTGAGCCGTCTGTGGAGCCGTTATCCACTATAATGACGCAAAAATCCCTGAAGCTCTGTCTGCCGAGAGCCTCCATGCAGACCTCCATAAACTTAAGGCCGTTGTAGTTGGGGATTATTACGGCTGTGCTTTTGCTCTTTTCCATATGCTCCTAAGACTCCTTCAGGGCCTCCTCGCGCCTTTTCTTCTCCCGCTCCACTGTCTGAAGCTGTTTTTTCACGTCCAGCTCAAGCTTGTAGGGCTCTCCCGGCTTCTCCTTGGAAAGGTCCCTGAGGGCGAAGTTTGATTTTCTCAGGGTGAGATTCGGATTGTAATAGGGATCTCCGTCCTTCAATATCTCACCCCATCTGTCGGCAAACACGGCTATCTCTCCGTTGAAGCGCTCCACCTTCTCCGGAGTGTCCTCAAGTCCCCTCGACTTTGACTCGTAATGGTGAAAGGTCACGTAGGGGTTATATACCACCAGCTTTCCGAGGGCACGGACCGCCATGCAGTAGTCGATATCGTTGAACGCCACAGCAAGGCCCTCGTAGAAGCCTCCTGCAGCCATGAACACCTCTCTCTTTGTCATGAGGCAGGCGGCTGTGACCGCAGAGTAATCCTGAGAGCACATGGCTCTGTGCATGTAGCTGTTCTCCTTCTCGTGAAGGCCTATAAAGCAGCCTCCCGCTATGCCGCCGAAGCCCACCACCACGCCGCCGTGCTGTATGGTATCATCCTCGTAGAGGAGTCTTGCGCCGCAGACTCCCACCTCCGGTCTCTGCATCACTCCGAGCATCTCCGAGACAGAAGCGGGGTTTATGAGCTCCACGTCGTTATTTAAAAACAGCAGGTATTCTCCTGTGGAACGGAGGACTCCGAAGTTATTGATGGCGGAGTAGTTGAACTCCCGAGGCCATCTCACCACCTTTATCTCTATCTCAGATACGGAGGGACCTCCGCAGGAAGGGCTGTTCCCCTCCTTGGAAATGAAATACTCGGGATTCCCCTCTATCTTCCTGTAATACTCCTCGGTCTTTTCCTCCGTGGAATTATTTTCAACTATCACAAACTCCAGCCTGCGAAAGTCGGAGTTTCTGATAAGTGAGCGTATGCACTTGTCGAGATCGTCCACATGGTCCTTATTCGGTATGATGACGGAGACCTTCTCATCAGGTCCGCAGCCCTCCGAAAGCCCACGTGGGAGCTTCAATATGCTGTGATAAAATCCGTAGGTAACTCCGTCCTCCACCCTGTCCGCCTCAACTCCCGTCCTTTTATAGTGCTCCATTATGGCCCGCTTTCCCGCCTCAAAGGCGTAAAGCTTTGACTCAGGATTGAAGGAGGTGGAATTTTTGTGGCAGCGCCAGTGATAGCATACCTTCTTTATATGTATCACTGTCTCCGAGATGAATTCTCCGTTGAGAAGCTTCCTCACAGCCTCCCCTGAGAGTCCTGTCTTCTCCGAAAGCTCATTTATTCGGGCCTCGCTCCTGTCGCAGGTCTTTTCGCCGTAGCAGGAGGCTTCCGAGGCATTATCCCTCATGAGGCTGAAAAAGAGCTCTGTCCTCTCTCTCTCCTCCCCTGTGGCCTCCTCGCAGCACCTTAAGAAGAAGTCATAGTCCTGGGCGCCGTCAAACTCGTGTCTGAAGCCCCCGGTCTTTTCCAAAAGCTCCCTCTTAAGCACAGTCAGATGACAGATATAGTTTACCGAAGTCAGAAGGTCCGGATTGTAGTCCGACTTGAAGTGGGGCTCGAAATATGCCTTGCCGTCAAAGTCCACCTTGTCCTCGTCTGTATATATGAGAAGGGCCTTAGGGTTCTCCCTTATGGCCCTTGCCACCTCATAGAGGGCATCAGGGGTCAGCTCGTCGTCATGGTCGCAGAGAGCTATGAAATCTCCCTCGGCCATCTTTAGAGCCTCGTTGGTATTTCCCGATATGCCGAGATTTCTCTCGAGCTTTTTGTATTTGAATCTGCTGTCCGAGGCGGCGTACTCCCTTGTGACTGCCTCCACGCTCATCGCCTGCTCCCCTGCTCCCTCGGAGCCGTCTCCCACGCAGACCTCAAACCTTGTATAGGTCTGAGCCTTCAGGGAGTCATAGAGCATCCTCAGATATTTTTCAGGGGTATTATAGGCGGGAATGACTATGCTTATCAGCGGGAGTTCTGCCCCGCTTTCCGAAAGGGCCTTCATCTCCTGCCGCTGTGCCTCGAGCTCCTCCTCGCTTATCCTTGTCTTTTCATACCACTCGCTGTAGTCATAGTCCTCGGATATGCCCTTAAGCTTGTGGACAGACTTCTTCCACAGGGCCCTCGCCCCGTTCTCCTTAAAGAAATCCCAGGCCACCTTCAGGGTCTCGGTATTTGCCAGAGCAAGGAGCTTCTCCCTCTTTCTGTGGGAGACGGAATTTCTCTTTGCTATAATCTCCTCATTTATCTTTACCTTTGCCGTGGAGACGGTCCTTACGCCCTCCGCCTGTCCCTCGGTCTCCTTTATAATGAGGAAATAGTCTCTTCCCCTCTCATATGGAAATTCTATATCGAAGCCGAGCTCCGAGCTTTTAAGCTTGTAGATGGCGGCCACGTCCTCCCTCTGCATGGGCACGAATCTTGCGGGGAGTCTCTCTCCCCTGTCGTCCCTCACCTCATAGCCTATGCTGTTCTTCGCGTCCTTGGGGATGGCCCATCCGTTGAGGGTCATGACCCCCTCCCTGAGCCTTGTGACGTCAAGTCTGTATTTCATGTTCCTCTTCCTTTTATCTGATTATGCGCGCCTTTCTTTGTGGCGCCTTCCCGCCGATTTGCGGCAGGCCGACCTGATTACGGCATCAGCTCTATCCTGTCCGAGCTGAGCTTATACACCTCGGGCATTTTTATGTCTCTCCCATGAGAATCCTTTGCCCCGGAATATAATTTTTCTATGGTCTCCCTTATCTCCCTCGCGTATCCCGGAGCCACTATGAGTATGGCGTCCGCAGGCTCCGCCTTGAAATGCTCGGGAGCCACTATGGGGATATGGCTTGAGGGGGCGAAGCGTCCCTGCTTAAAGGGAGCCGAGTCTATTATATAGAGCACCGTATCCTTAAGGGAGGTGGTTGAGGCTATGGTAAAGCCCTGATGTCCCGCTCCCCAGAGGGCAAGCTTTTCACCCCTTTTCTCAAGGCTTTCCGTGAAAGCTCTCACAGTCTCTCTTATGAGAGTATAGTTTTCTCCAAGCTTTTCTATGCCGTCGGTTCCTTCCCGCTCGGGTATTTGTATTTCCCCCTGAAGCCTTTCCTTTTCGAACTTTCGAACCACCACTCTCAAGGTGTCCCCTATCCCTATATAGCCCTCCTCGAGGATCTCGAAGCCGCAGCTTATGCAAAGAAGCTTGAGGGTATCCATGGAATAGTTTGCTATGTGGTCCCTGATGAGCTCGTAGTATCTCCCCTCCTTAAGGATATATTCAAAGGAGGGAACAGTGATGAGACCGTAGCCCCCGGCTCTCAGATTTTTGTACATGGAACCGAGCATGGCCTTGGGATAGGGCTGGTGCTCAAGGAAGTTGAAGGAGAAGAAGCAGTCGAACTCTCCCCCGAAAAAGATCTCTGTCCCTGTATCGGGGAAGGCTTGAAGGATGTGATCCGCCCCGAGCTTTTCTGCGGCGCACTCCGCAGCCTCCCTGTTGTTTTCAATTCCGTAGGCCTGTACAGGAAACTCCCTCAACACCTCAAGGAACTCTCCCCTTCCGCAGCCGCACTCCAGAAATCTGCCCCCTGAAAGGCCGTAGCTTTCCGTCATGTGGGCGTAGTCTGTGCGCCTCAGCTCTCTCATGGTCTCCGACAGCCCCACGGCCCTTATCACGTCTCTGTAGTAGGACACAGGCTCGCAGTCGAACTGATAAAGCCCGCAGCGAGGGCACTTAAAAAGCCTGAGCTCTATTCCTCTGTCCGAGGGAAGCTCCTCCTTTAGAGGTATATCCTGGGCCGAGGCCGGCATGTTTTCCAATATCATCAATGGCTCAGAGCCGAGTTCTGAGCCACACATAAGGCAGGTTTTCCTGTTGTATTCTGTTTTCGGGATGTTTCTATCCTTCATTTTTCTTGTTTGTCGAGTCGTCTTCCCGCTTTTCAGGGAAATTTATCCTCTCCTCCTCCACCACAAGGGGCCTGTGCATTACTCTCTGATTGATGCTGAGTATGTACTCCCCCACAACTCCTATAAAAAATATCTGCACGCTTCCCAAAAAGAGCATCCCTATGAGAAGGGGCGTCATTCCTGCGGGGAAACGGTCCCACCAGATGAGCTTCATTATAAGGTAGATGAAGGCCACCAGAAGACAGAGCCCGGAGCATATGGCTCCCGCGAAGGTGGCTATCCTCAAGCCCACCTTTGTGTATGAGGTAAATCCCAGCATCGCCGCGTCGTAGAGTGTGTAAAAGTTGTTGGAGGTCTTTCCCGCCCGCCTCTTGGGCTGGTCGTAGGGTATCTCCTTCCTGTGGAAGCCCAGCTCCGCCACTATCCCCCTCAAAAAGGGCGTGGGATCGTCAAGCTCCCTCATCACGTCTATAAAGCTCCTGTCATAAAGGCCGAAGCCTGTGAAGTGCTCTATCTGATCCACCTGGGAAAATTTCTTTATGAGCTTGTAGTACATACAGCGGAAGGCGTAGACTAGCTTTCCGTCGGTGCTGTGGGCCTTCACTCCTATGACTATCCTGTAGCCCTCCTCCCAGCTTCTGACAAACTCCGATATAAGCTCCGGGGGATCCTGAAAGTCCGCCGCCATGAGCATAGTGGCGTCCCCGTCGGTCTGAAGCATGGCATAGTAGGGTGAATTGAACTGGCCGAAGTTCTTGGCGTTAAAGATGGCTTTAACGTGAGCCCTGTCCTCGGCGCAGAGCCTCCTGAGCTCCGACCTGGTGTTGTCCGTGGAATCGTTGTCTATAAAAACTATATCATAGTCGTACTTTTTTAAGGTCTCATCCTCATTGAAGCGCCCCTCTATGGCGTCTCTCATGAGCCTGACGTTTGCCTCCTCGTTATAGCAGGGCACGACTATGCTTATTTTTTTTCTCTCACTTGTCTCTGACATCTGTCTGTCCGCCTTTGATCTACGCCCTGAAAAAGGCGTGGATAGCTCTGATTTTATTTACTCATAGCATTATAACTGTATGTGTGGATTTTTACAAGTTTCAGAAATCTTAAAAAGTAAAACGTACTTAAAAGAAGAGGAGGGAGTTTTATTCCTCCCTCTCTACATGACGCCTCTTCTTTGATTTTATAAATTTCGCACTTCTCCCTTTAGCAGTCTATCTCTATCAGGGGCTCTCCGGGGCCGGTTATCCACTCGGCTCCGTCCTCTGTTATGAGCACCTCGTCCTCCATTCTGAAGGAGAGATATATCGACTCCACACCCTTCTCCAAATCAAAGGGATAAACTCCGTTCTCCACGGCAAACACCATGTTTTTCTGAAGCTTTTCCACAGCTCCGTCATCTATGGTGGGGTACTCGACCACGTTGAGACCTATGGCGTGCCCGCTGGAGTGGATGACGAAATCTCCGAACTCCGAGCTCTTTATAACTCCCTCGCATATCTTGTTGATCTCCGATACGGGAACTCCGGGCTTCATGGCCTCCTTTGCGATGACTACGCAGTCGCTTGCTGTCTGAGCCATCCTTCTCTCCACATCAGGAGCCTTTCCCAAGTAGAATACTCTCGTCATATCCGAGGCGTATCCGTCTATATGTCCGCTGATGTCCACAAGCACGTACTCGCCCTTCTGAATCACTCTGTCTGTGGCGTAGGTGTTGAAGGTGCAGTATTTATCTGTACCGCTTGTGACCGTGAGGTATGATATCTTGTCAACACCCTTTTCAGCCATGCGAGTTGCTATGCCTCTCGCCACATCCTTTTCAGTGGTCTTTCCGGCAACTATGGTCTTTCCGGTCTCAAGTATGGCCTCCTCGGTGACACGGCAGACCTCCCTGATCCTCGATATCTCCCAGTCTGTCTTTACCATTCTCGCCTTCTGTATTGCCTTGCTGCCGTCAGTAAATTCTATTGCGGGCTGTGACTTTATTATCTCGTCAAGGAGCTTTACGGACCAGAAATACTGCATTCCATCTCCCGCCTCCAAGCCGATCGTCTTTGTGTCCGGCTGAATGTCCTTTATGACCTTGTCTACAAGTTCAATGGGATCTTTTCCGTCGAGCTTTCCCAAATTCCTTGTGACAGTGCCCCATACATATACACGAGGCGTATGGCTTGTATATTCCACAGTGGTTTTCTCATTTATCCTGAGGATGATAGCCGGATCGCCCTCTCTGGGGACCAGCACGTACACAGGCCTGAAAAGGCTTGAGGTGTACCATGATCTGTAGCCTGTTGAATAGTAAATGTTCTCCGGAGTGGAGAGAAGCAGCATATCTATGCCTTCCTTCTCCATTTCCGCATGCAGCTTATCGTTGTGAAGCTTGTACTCCTCGTAGGAAAAGCTTCTGTACTCATGTGTCATAATCCATTATCCTCCTTGATGTATTGGTCCGGAATGCTTAAGCGAATATTCCCACAAGGCCTCCGACAAATCCAACAACTGCTATGATAGCCATAACCTTGACTGCTGAAACTCCCTTTTTCATGAGCTTATATGTTCCGAGAGTGAGAAGCAAGGGAAGCATGCCCGGAAGTATAACGTCGCAGAGCTGTTCCTGAATGCTGAAAAGCTCCTCTCCACCCACAGGGATGTTTATAGCGAGGCTGAGAGTTACGTAGTTTCCTACCAAGCCGCCTAAAACCAGACATCCTAAAACAGATGCGCCAAGGATGAGACGATTGATGAGTCCGCTCTCCATTATTCCCACTATAGCGTCGCTGCCCTTCTCATATCCCAGCTTGTATGAGTTCCAGTAAACAGTCCACATGAAAAGCGCTGCGCATATAACGTAACCGATAACTCCGAAGATATTTCCGGTCTGAGCGATTCCGATGAAGAAGGTCAAAAGCAGCGGGGTAACAACGCCACCGTCTATGGTGTCTCCTATACCTGCAAGAGGTCCCATAAGTCCTGACTTTATGGAAGTTATCATGTCCTCGGAGATCTCCTCATTACCCTGAGCTCTCTTCTCCTCAAGAGCTGCCGTAAGTCCTATTATGCAGGCTCCCCACTGAGGCTCTGTGTTAAAGAACTGCATATGGGTCTGCATGAGCTCCTCTCTCTTCTCCTTATTGTTCGGATAGAGCTTGTTGATTATGGGAAGCATGGCATGGCAGAAGCCTGTGCCCTGCATTCTCTCATAGTTGTAGTTTGCCTGGTTGAACATTATCCATCTGAACCAAGACTTCTTTATGGTCTTCTTGTCCAAAAGGACATACTTTGTCTCCTCATTTCCCTCGGGCTGGATAAATCCGGCCTTGATGTTCTCAAGTCCATGTCCCTTGAGCTGCATGTAGATTATTGTGATGACGAAAGCCATGAAGCCAAGGCCTATCATTCCCAAGCCGAAGTACTGCACCATGAGGAAGCCCAGGAAGAAGAATACTATGGACTCACCCTTAAAGAGAGCCTTGAAGGTAAGGGCGATACCTACTGCGGGAAGCATGCCACCGACTGTTGTGAGTGCTCCTACAATGTTTTCTCCCAAGAAATCTATAACGGGCTGAACGTACTCGGCTCCGAAATAAACTATCAGGAAGCAGGGGATAAAGGACATGATGAAAAGTGAAAGCTGAGGAAGTATTACGTCAGGAATGTAGTATTTGCTCGTATCTCCCTTTGCAGCCATCTTCTCGGCTATCCTTACCCAGAATGTGTTTATGGTCATCTTTGCAACGTTTATGATGGTTCCCAAAAGTCCCACGGGTACGGCAAGAGCCATAGCTGTCTCGGCTGAAAGATTACCTGTTATGGCGATAGTTGTTCCAACAACTCCCGCGAGGCAGATGTCCGAAGGTACAGCGCCTCCCGCGCCTATGAATCCAAGGTAAAGCACATTTATCTGTGCTCCAACCATAGCTCCCATAACGGGATCTCCAAGTACCACGCCTGCCAGAAATCCCGATACCATAGGTCTCATGAGAGTCCACCATCCGACTCCCAAGCCCCAGGTACTATTTCCGAGATAGTACAACAGTGACAGTAAGATTGCTGTTAATAAACTCATATTTACCCCTCCTTTTTTTCATTATGGTTTGCTTATTAAAGCAGACTTTTAACATTTACAGCCTTGTCTCCCGGGACAAGCTGATAAATCATCTCGGTCCCCTTCTCCATGATCCTTCTGAAGCTCTCTATCTCCTCATCGCTTGCGGAGATGTTCCTGTTGAAGGTCTTTCTGCCCTTCTTTGCTCCCATTCCTCCAAGTATGACCTTGTCTATGGGTATGTCCGAATTGAGAAGGTCCTCTATTATCTCGGGCACTTTTACAAGTATCATCACATTCTCCCCGGCCTCGGGTGCCTCCATGAGGAATGCCTTGGCGTCCTCAAGGGTCTTTATTATCACCTCTATGCCTATGGGGGCCGCCGCCTTATATATCCTCTCCATGAGCTTGTTCTTTGAAAGCTCGTCGTCTATTATAAGTATCTTGTTTATGGGGTATTGTTTTATCCAAGCCGTCACCACCTGTCCGTGAATCAGTCTGTCATCTATCCTCGTAAGAACTATATTTTTCATTTTATTCTCCTTCCCTGCCCTGATATCCTTTATGAAAGCTCCAAAAGCATACTGCAGTCCTTCATGCACTCTCTTGCGGTGTCCACCAGCCCCTCCATGGCCGACTTGAGGTCAGAATCGGCTCTCCTGTTGAGGGCCTCCAGAAGTATGGGGAGGTTTGCCCCGGTAATGTGGCTGAAATGACACTCGTCCTGAAGCTGTACGGTAATGTTGAAGGGTGTGCCGAACATAAGATCCGTGAGCACCAACACCTCCTCACCCCTTTCGCAGGACTCTTTTATGGAGTTCTTTACTCTCTCCTTGAGTTCATCTGTATTGCAGCCTTCCTCCACGGAGTAGCTCTCCAGCTCCTCCTGCTCCCCCATGATGAGCCTGGAGGTGTCCAGCATTCCGGCTGCCAGCCCGCCATGAGTGAATAAGATTATCTTAAACATTGCCTCCTCCTTCTGTGATCAGATACTGGGCGAAGCCCTCTATCACCTCTGTGGGACAGTTGTCCGTGAGATACAAAAGCTTCGTTGCAAAAAGCATAAAATCCCAGTCCGACATATTAAAAATTATTCTGAATATGCTTTTTCCGTCCTCCGAGGTCTCCACTATGCATTCGTTTACCTCGTCGTTTTTTATGTAGATATACTCTATGCCCTTAAGGGCTTCTATGGACGCTATCCTGTCGGTATGCTCCCCTGTGGACTCGGCGCTCACCTTTATATCGCAGCCCACGTCATTTAAGTCCCTGACTGTCCTTATAAGCTCCCTAAGGAATATATCCGCGTCGGTCCTCACTCTCCAAAACAGCTCTTGGACGTTTTTAAGATCACTGTCCTCAAGCACCGGGGAGATGAAAACGTATGGAAGCTCATCAGCTATGCTCTCGTCGAACACCGTCGACACGGCAAAGTCGAAGCTTTCCTTCTTGATATCTTTAAAGCCCTCTGCGTAGGTCTCCGTTATCTGCCAACCGGGGAATCTCTGTATGAGCCTCCTCTTTATGAGGATGGTTATGCTCCTCGAGACGTCCGATATCAAGAGTACGTTTGCCTTCTCCTCCATGCTTATTATCTCGCCTTGGATGTAGAACATAAGAAAACATATCTCGTCCAAGGTCATATGGGGGAGCTTCAATTTTTGGCTTAGTATGGTGCATATGATCCTGCACACGTTGAGGGTCCCCGTGTAGTCGTTCCCTATCATCTCCAGAATGGGATTTACCGCGGGATTGTTGGCCTTTGCCCTCTCCAGCATGAGCCTTATGTGAAGCCTTATGTTTCTGCAGAAATCCTCCTTGCTCCTTAAGCCTATGCCTGTGATGGTGGCAAATGCGTCGATGAAGTCCTCGCTGAAAAGGTCCTCCTTCTCCTCCTCCAAAAGACTTCCTCTTTCCTCCCTCTTTTCCTCCTCAAGCATAAGGTGGGCAAGCCTTGTGGATGCAAGCCTCAGGTAGATGTTTTTGGATTCGGAGCCGGGTATCTCCATCTGATACTCCTCCTCTATCCTCCTTCTGACCTTAGTCACCGTGTCGTGAAGCCTCACGTTTTGGTCGGCTTTTAAGCCGTCTCCGGTGGGATTGAGGGCGGGAGAGCTCTCTGATATGAACATCCCGCTTTTCATCCTGTAGATCGCTATCAGAAGGAACAGGGAGATATCCATGAATTCCTGTTCATCAAAGCTCTGCCCGGACTCCTTCTCCGTCCACCTCATAAGCCTCTCCACAAAGGTGATATCCCTCTCCTTGAAGATATCCAAGATGGTGCTCAGTGTCTCGGGAACAAAGCTGTCGATTATCCTCGGGTCCTCATTTGTAACAGCCCTGTTGATATTGAAGTCGAGTATGTAGGAGAGTATCTCCGCCAGAGCGTTTCTTATGAAGGCCTCGTCTCCAACGACCTTTGTGCCTCTGCTGTCTCTCAGAAGCCCCAAGCCGTGTCTTTTCAGAAGCTTCTCCACCGACTTTAAGTCTCCCGATATACTGCTCTTGCTGGTATAGTATTTGTAGGAGAGCCCTGAAAGGGAGGTGTACTCGTCGGAATAGAGCAGGAGGTTGAAGGCTATGTCCGTCTTCCTTGAGTCTCTCTCGACTGCCGTATTCCCGGCTTTTTTGTCAAAGAAATTCATAAATGAGAGCTTGTTTATCAGCTTTTCTCTGTCCTCGTCATTTACGTTAAGCCTGACTCCAACCCCGCTTTTCTTCTCTATGAAGCCTCCTGCCTGCAACAGCCAGTCGCTCACCTCCGCCATATCCCTTCTAAGGGTCTTGTCGGATACCTGAAGCTTCTCCGAGTACTCGGAGAGAGGTACGAAATCCTCTCTGTCCAACAGCTCTTTGAGAAATAATATCTGCCTCCTGTTCATTTCTCCTCCTTTGCATTTCATTAAGGAGTTTCCATATCTGCATTATAGCAATGGAGATTCGGAAACCCAATCTTTCCTTTTTTTATTGTATGTCCACAATGTTCCGGACTTTTTTAAACGCTTTTTGTATATTTTGTATATGTGCTTGGAACAATAAGTTTTATCCGCTCCAAAAAAGGCATCTCGCTTCCGGGGATCATACCTCCTTTGAAACGAAATGCCTTTACCTTAAAACTCTGTTTCTATTCTTGAATCGCTGATATCAGATCTCAGATCTCAACTGTCAGATCTCGACCATGACCTTTATCAGGCCGTCCCTCTTGTCCCTCATCATCTCCAGGGCCCGGGGAATGTTCTCAAAGCCTTTGAGCCTGTGAGTTACCAAGGGGGAGGGATCTACAGCGCCCTCTTTTATCATTGAGAGCATGCTCTCAAGCTGCCTTCTTCCGCCCTTACAGTAGATAAACTTAAGTATCTTTCCGGCCATGCCCTTTCCCATAGAGAAGAGGGGAAGCTCTATATTCTCCGTTCCTTCTATGTAGGCCGCGTTCACCACTGTGCCGACTCCGTAGGAGGCCATGTCGCAGGCCTCCATTATGGCCTTCCGCCCGCCTCCGCAGACGAGTATCTTCTCTGCGCCTCTGCTTCCCGTGAGTTCCAGCACCTTAGAGACAGCCCTCTGCGAGGTGGAATTTGCAGCCGCCGCCATGTCGTAGGCCTTTCCCATGGGGCCGTAAAAGCTCTCTGTCCGCCCGTTGTCAAAGATCACCTCGCCGCTCCTGTAGGATATATACATATCCGCGCCGTAATCCTCGCAGAGTTTCACGCACTCTCTCCTGTCCTCAGATCCCAGAGCGATTATTCTTCCGGCAGAGAGGCTTTTTGCCGCCGCGACAGCCATAAGCCCTATGGCTCCCGTGCCCATAACGACCACAGTGTCCTCCGAGCCTATATCTGCGCATTGGGCCGCATAAAATCCCGTGGCCATAACGTCTGTGCTCATTAGGGCCGCCTCGGGACCCACGCCCTCGGGAATATGCGCAAGGTTCATGTCCGCCTCCGGGACCTTGAAAAGCTCTGCAAAAAGACCGTCTGTATTTCTCCCGAGCTTCCCTCCTGAAAAGGGAAAGCCCTCATGGCCCGTGCCGTCCTCAACGTCGGGCATCACGGCGGACACAGCCACAAGCTCACCCTTCTTGAAGTCTTTCACCCCGCTTCCGCACTCGACTATCTCTCCGATGCCCTCATGGCCCAAGACAAGGTCTTTCCTTCTCGGCCCCGGGCCTCCGTAGACGGTGTGCACGTCCGAGGAGCAGGGGCTTACGAAGCGGGGCTTTAATATTGCGGCCCTGCTGTCGGCTTCGCTTCCGGAAAGCTTCGGAGCCGGAAGCTCCTTCATTATGAGCTCACCTTTTTTTTCAAACACAAAGGCTTTCAATCTGTCCTTTCCCTCCAATATCTCAAGGTCTTTTCCGCTCCCTCCTTAAAGGTCGTAAGCGGCTCCCAACCGGTGTCTCTCACAAGCTTTGTTATGTCAGGCCGAAGGGAGGCCGCTCCCTCCGCATTGTTTCCCCTCTGTCCGAACTTAAGGAGCCCTCTGTCAAAGTCCTCTCCGAGGCATATCCGGGAAAGCTCCTCCAGATAGCTTCGAAGGGGCCTCGTGTCTCTCCCGGCCACATTATATATCTCCAAAGGGCCCTGCTCCCTCAAAGTGCTTTTCTCGCAGATGCGGGCTATGGCCTTAGCCGCATCCTCTATGTAGAGATAATTCCAATCCTGCGTGCAGGGTCCAAGCTCCAAAGTTCTTCCCTCCGAGAGCCTCCTTATAGCTGTGCTTATAAGGGAGCTCTCATGGTCTCCCGGACCGTACACGGAAAAGATGCGAAGGTGGACATATTCGGGGCATGATTCTCCCTGCTCCCTGCGTTTTAGGAGATATCTCTCCGCTTCCTCCTTAAACCGAAGCTTTGCCCTTCCGTATTCGCTCACCGGAAAGCAAGCCGTGTCCTCTCTTTGAAGGCATTCCGGGGAAGGCCCGTACTCAGCCTGAGATCCCGCAAAGACGAAGCTTTTGCAGGAGAGCTCGCAGGCTTTCTCAAGGGCTCGAAGGGACATGTCAATATTAAAATCCTGTATGGAAGGATCGGAGCGTCCCGCACTCCCCACTCCCGCCCAAGCAAAGTGGATCCAGCAGTCGGCTCTTTCGGGAAGTCTCTCTTCTTCTCCCTCGAAGCTGTGCCTTAGGCATATGAGCTCGTGTCCCTCCTCTGTCAAGCGGCGGCTTGCGGCCCTTCCTATGAAGCTTGAGGCTCCCGTGAGGACGACGATCATTCTCTGATCCTCTCTATTATCATATTTTTGTCCATCTCCTCATCGGAAAGGAAGGGGCTCAGGTCCTCCAAAGGAGGGCTCACCAGGCTTCCGTCGGGGAGCTTTTTGGCGCTGGATTTGGGCTCAAAATTTTGTGCTGTGTCCACAACTATCTCACAGATAACAGGTCCCTCTATATTCAGCGCCCTGTCCACCGCATACTTAAGCTCGCTGTTGTGCTCGGCCCTCACATAGGGGAAGCCGTAGGCCCTCGCAAGCCTCTCGAAATCGGGAAAGCTCAGATCCATACTGTCTCCTCCCACGCCCACCAAGGGATTTTCCGAGAAGAGGTTGGTCTGAGTCTGCCTGATGCTGTGGTAGCCGTTATTGTTGATCACAAATATCTTTATGGGCATCCTGTGGCTTATTATGGTCTGCAGCTCCTGCAGGTTCATCTGTATGCTTCCGTCCCCGGTAGGGCAGATGATGTCATGCTCGTAATAGGGGGGATAGTTTTCATGGAGCCCCACCCAGTATCTGTCCTTCCTTGCGGTCTCAAGCTCTCCCAAGGCGTAGGCCTTATCCTCCACCAAGTGTTCCATGTCGCATACGCCCTTCCGGCCGTTGCACACACAGGTCTTGAATTCTCCCTTTTCAAATTCCCTGTCGTACTCGTCGAAGTCAACAGGGTACACCTTTTTCACATCATGGCAGGCCACGCAGGCGCCTATGGCAGCAGGCAGATCGTAGCCCATGGAGGCAATGGCCGAGTTGGAGATAAATCTTGTGCCCTTCTTTATGATATAGCTGTGGCCGCCCACCACGCAGGGGGAGCCGTTGCCAACAACAGTCACCTGATCCTCCGACAGGCTCTCCGACAGCACTCTGAAAAACTCATATACGTTTGCGGGCTCATCCTCGCCGCAGGCGGCAAATTTTTCCTGATATACAGGGTATCTCCGCTTCCAATAAGCGCAGGTCTCAAGCCAGTTTTTGCCGGGAAGACCCTCTCCTCCGTCAAAGAGTGTCTTTACTATCCCCTCATTTCGTTGTCCCTCAGGATGAAGGAGTCCATAGCCCTCCTTCTCAAGTATCTCCGACATCTTCATAAGGAGGTCCTTTGCATTGGCGTGGACGGGGAGATCACAGTGCACCGAGGGCTTCTTGAGCTCCTCCGCGTCTATGTCGCAGACTATGACGTAGGCCTCTCTTGCCCAGGTATTGTAATTGTAACCCACCTGCCGGATGCTGAGCCTTGAGCCCACCGCAAATATCAGGTCGGCGTTCTGCACGGCAAAATTCCCGGGCCTGTCTCCCATATTACCCGCCCTGCCCACGTAGAGAGGATCCTCATCCTCTATGCAGTCCTGATTGTTCCAGCCTGTGACTACGGGTATGCCGAGCTGCCCGCAGACTTTTTTGAAAATACTGTGGGCTCCCGCTATCCTTATTCCGTTCCCGGTATAAAATACCGGCCTTTTTGAGGCTTTTATCTTGTCTATGATGCGGGTTATCAGATCCGCCGAGGGCTCTTCGGGCGGTATCTCGTTCTTCTGTATGAACTGAGGGCTGAGCTTTCCCTTGCTCCCCTTAAGTATTGTCGTCCTCTCCTTTACGTCCCTAAGATAATCCTCGGGAGAAAAGCCGTAGAGCTCTTCCTCCTCCACGTATGCGCCCTGAATATCCAAAGGGATATCAAGCCAGCAGGGGCCGGGGCGCCCTGTCTGGGAGAGCCATATACATTTTTCCAGAGCATACCTTATCTTCATCGGGTCCGTTATCATCTCCGAATATTTGGTCATGCTGTCGATGGAGCGGGTTATATCATACTCCTGGTCTCCCATGGCCCTTATGCCTGTCCCTGACCATCTTGCCGTGGTATCGTATCTCACCTGTCCGGATATCACTATCATGGGAATGGAGTCGAGCCAGGCTCCCACCACCCCCGTGATGGCGTTGGTGCCTCCCGGGCCCGTGGTAACGCAGAGGCAGGCAGGCTTATTGTATATGCGGGCGTAGCTCTCCGCCGCGATGGCGCAAGCCTGCTCGTGGTGCATATAGAGTGTGTTTAACCCCACCTGATGTCCCAGGGCGTCGTTTAAGTGCATGGCGCCTCCCCCTGTGACGGAAAAGACTTGGGTTATGCCGTTTTCCTCCAAGGTCTTTGCTATATATTTTGCCACTTTTATCTTCATGATCTCAGCCTTTCTTTTTGCGCGTTTTCGCGTTTTATATGTCTAAGGTGATTTTTATTGTATAGGCTTCGCCGAGAAAGCCTTTCATGGCTCATTTTAACATAAAAAAAACGGAGTATGAATACTCCGCCTTTTAAATTAATAATAATTTCACTTTTACAGTCGTGATGCCACAGCGGCGGCCCCAAGAGCGCCTGCGTAGCGTCCCTCCGGCGAAATGTCCACGGGCTTTTTAAGCCTGTCGGAGAGGAGCCTTGCAAAGTATTCGTTCTCCGAGAGCCCTCCCGTAAGCACTATCTTGTCCGCAAGCCTCTGCTTCGAGCAGAGAGAGGATACCTTTAAGGCCACGGAGGATATGATCCCTGCGGCTATGTCCTCCCGGCTCCGCCCTTCCGCAATGTGGCTTATGACCTCCGACTCGGCAAAGACCGTGCACAGTGAGGATATGGGCACAGGGTCCCCTTTTTCGGCAAGCTCAAACATCTCCGCAAGCTCCACGTTGAGCCTGTTTGCCATTATCTCTATGAATTTTCCGGTGCCTGCGGCGCACTTATCGTTCATTATGAAATCTGTGACTATGCCGTTTTCAAGGTTTATGACCTTGGTGTCCTGGCCTCCCACGTCAATGACAGTGACGGCCTTCTCCCCGCCGAATATCTCCGCCGCTCCCTTGGCATGGCAGGTTATCTCGGTGACGGTCTTTGCTGCGTAGTCCACAGCCTCTCTGCCGTAGCCGGTGGAGACCACCCTTGTGTCCTCCTTGGAGACGTCCACCCCGTCCTTTAAGAGTATGTTTTTGATGGCCCCCGCGGCCATCTTGCAGCTCCATCCCGTGGGGATGACGAAGCTTATGTCCTTGTCGCCCCTGCAGACCACCTTGGCGGCGGTGGAGCCTATATCTATTCCACCGTCATTCATGTCATCTTCCTTGTGCCTTTATTTTCAAGTATCCGTACAGTCCCGGAGCGTCCCGGACGATCCTACATAAGCATCTCCAAAAAGGCCTCCAGCCTCGTGGTTATCTGGCCCTTGTCCGACTGAGAATAGTCTGTCTCAAGCGACATGTAGGGGAGCTTCTTCTCCTCTGTGACGTACTTCTTTACGTTGTAGGTCTCAATGTTAAAGGTGTGGCAGGCCTGAAGGACTATCTCCACCACGGCGTCTACCTTGAACTCATCTATCAGGACTCCCATCTCCTCGAATCTGGGACGGTTGGGGCTCATTACAGAGCAGGTGACGTTCAAGTACTTTTGCGCCAAAGCCGTATATACGTCTATATCCTCCCTCACCTTGTCAAGCTGAGTCCTTATGCCGTTGCAGGTGTCTATGACCACGCAGTCGGCCCCCAGCTCCTCAAGATTTTTTATTATCTTGTCTCTTACGCCCATGTTGGGGCAGCCTGTCACCATTATTCTCGGCCTTGTGCTCTTTTTGCCCTTGAACTCCCTCTCCCAGAGCTCCTTCACCTCGGCAGTGCGCTTTGCTGTGGTCTCGCACCTCTCCTCTATGTCAAAGGAGAAGGAGGAGGCGTCTATGAGTGTGCCCATCTCATACCCGCTCAAGGGTACGGGGTCAAGCTTTCCCAGCTCGAGATATTCTCTCAGTATGTCCCTCTCCCTGTTTTTAAGCTTTATGGCCTTTTTTATGTCCTCCTCGGTGATGGTTATCTTGTAGAGATCCTCAAGCTTCTCCTTGAACCTTATTATCTCGTCCCTCCACATTGATAACGCATCGGGAAAATCCCTTCCGTTGGGAAGCTGCAGGACGTAGGTCTCCTTTATGTCATTTAAGAGCTCGAACATTTTTTTCTTGCCATCGCAGGTGGTCTCTCCCACTATCAGATCCGAAAAGTAAAAGTAAGGACATTTCTCCGTATAGGCGAAGCCGTAGCTTGCCTTTATGAGCGGACAGAGATTAGCGGGAAGCACTGCCTCGGCGGCAGGTATGGGCTCCTCGCTTGAGGCGCAGAGCCCGCAGGGAATGGCGTCTGCAGCGTATATTATCTCAAGGGGGACGAAGGAACAGAAGGTCCCTATCACTCTCTGCCCCTTGTCCTTAAGGTTTTTCATGGTTATAAAGCCCTGCTTCCTCTTCTCGTCGTAGGTCTCAAAATTATCGGGCAATTTCTGCATCTTTTTTATCCTCCGTTGTTTCTATATTTATTTTTAAGCTTTCTCAGCCTATGATTTGTAATTTTTTGTAAAGAAAAAGGAAGCCGTTTTAAAGGCTTCCTCTGTCTGCAATTTCCATGTATTTCGCTGTGATTTTTGTAATTTCGTCTGTTTGTGTCCCGTGTGTCTCGGGCTTTCGCAGCTTTTTACCGATTCTCATCAGGTATTCAGATCCTTAAGTCTGTTTTTGTGTTAATTTGTGTAAACCAGACTTTGTATGAGGCAAAGCCGGTTTTGATCCGGGCCCTCACATTTTCAGCGCTGACAGAGCCCGAGCCCCGAATCACCTCTATAGTCTTACCATATCCCGGCTTATTTCGTCAAGCCTTAAAGCCCCGCACATTGCCATGGTGTCCGAGAGCTCCGCGCCCAGCTTCTCGGTGTAGCTGATGACTCCCTCCTCGGCTCCGCCGTAAACAGCGGTCACATAGGGCCTTGCAATGAGAACGGCGTCCGCTCCCATTGCCAGAGCCTTGAACACCTCAACGCCCGAGCGTATGCCTCCGTCCACAAGGATCTTCATGCCGTCACTTGAGGCCTTGTCTCCCTTTACCGCCTTCGCTATCTCGCAGAGGACCTCCGCTGTGGCGGGGCACTGGTCAAGGACCCTGCCTCCATGGTTTGAGACTATTATTGCCGCGGCTCCGGCCTCCTTCGCCTTGAGAGCCCCCTTCACCGTCATTATTCCCTTTACTATAAATTGTATGTTCTTTTTCCTGAAGCCCTCAACTATCTCCGCAAGCTCCTCCGTGGATTTTCTTCCCGCGGGCGGGGTAAGATTTTTGAGGAAGGGAAGCCCTGCCGCGTCCACGTCCATAGCCACCGCAAAGGCTCCGCTCTCCTCAACGAGCCTTAGCTTCTCCTCGACGGTCTCTTTATTCCAAGGCTTTACAGTGGGTATACCCAAACCTCCCGCCTTTTTTATGGCGGCGGTTGCGGCCTCCATGACCTTCGGATCGGTGCCGTCCCCTGTGAATGCGGCTATTCCCGCCTTTGCACAGGCGGGAACGAGGATGTCATTGTACTCCATATCGTTGTACTTGTCCCCGTAATGAAGGTTTACTGCCCCAACAGGTCCCGCAAATATGGGGTATTTAAAGCTTCTGCCGAAGATCTCAAGGCTCGTGTCCGGCTCACCGTTTGGACATAGGGTATCCATGTTTACCCTCACCTCAAGCCACTTGTCATAGTTTCTTATGGCTGTGTCTCCCACTCCCTTGGCCCCGGGCCCGGGCATCTGATTTTTGCACGCCCTTCCGTTACATACGGGACATCCCTTGCAGTAGGGACCGAGACAGGTCCTCGCGCTATCCAAAATTTCCTGAAAAGTCATTTTTATCACCCTCTCCTTTGCTTACCCTTTTATTCCGATCGATTCCGAAAGCTAAGGCGCTTTCGGAAAAGTTCCTCTACTGCTCATTTACTGCTCTACGGGCTTTGATACCTCGACCCAGCCCTCCGCCCGGGAGGCCTTCTCAAGCTCGGGTATCGTCAGCTCTATGGCGGAATTGCCGCTTCCTGCCGCAGGAAATACCGTCTCAAATCTCCTGAGGGACTCATCCAGATACACCTTTACCCCCTCCTTTATGTCAAAGGGGCACACCCCTCCCTGGGGATGTCCTATGAGCTCCGGAAGCTCCTCGGGCTTGGGCATCCTCGCCTTCTCGTGAAAGGTCTCCTTGAACCTATGGTTGTCCACCTTCACGTCCCCGGCAAGAAGTATGAGCACAGGCTCCCCTGATATGATGAAGGACATGGTCTTGGCTATCCTGCACGGCTCGGTTCCCGCGGCTACTGCCGCTTCAGCGACTGTGGCGCTTGATTTTTCGAACTCTATGACCCTGTCTCCCCATCCGAATTTATCAAGATATCTTCTGACTGATTCTACCGACATTATTTTTTCCTCTCACTGTATTTTTGTCCCTTATATTTTATCTGTTATATTTTTCCTGCATATTTTCATTAAATTTCATCTCAAATATTTGTCTCTTATGAATATCATCATCCGGCAAAGCCTTTATTCGATCGCTGCTTTGAGCACCGACTCGATGGCCTCGAAGGACGGCACTCCCTCATGGAGCTTCTTGCCATCCACAAAGTATGCGGGCACATAGTAATAATCATATTCAGACGCCATATCGGAGTTTTTGTTCTCGTCTGTCTCCTCTATCTCCACGTCCCTATATTCAGGATGCTTCTGTTTAAGAGCCTCAACCATCTTCCGCGCTCTCGCACAGTGAGGGCAGCCCTCCATGTAAAACATTATGACCTTTTTCATATGGATCTTCTCCTTTCACGCTGTAATGCCTGCAATGCCTACTATAACACCTGTAATACCTGTATAATACCTATAATGCCTGCAATATCTATAATGCCTGCAATATCTGCAATGCTTGCAATATCTGCAATGCCTGCAATATCTGCAATGCCTGTTACACCTGCAAATACTATTTTGCCCTCAAGCCTTCAAAGTGTCAACAGAAACAGTCACCCGGCACCTCATGAAACCGAGAATTTTATGATCCGATAGTATCCGGTTATAATATACATTCCATATCATACCAGACTTCTCCGCCCCACTTTGATTCCGAAAGTCCCATATCCTTAAATCCGAAGCGCTCATAAAAGCCTATAAGCCTGTCATGGCAGGTGAGCACAAGCTTCTTTTTTCCCATTTTCTTCATCCTTGCCTTGTACTCCTTTATGAGTTCCCCTGCGATTCCTCTTCCCCTGTAATCCGGATGGACCTCAACTCCGAGTATCATTATATTCTCTCCCGAGGGCTCATAAAGCGCCGTGTCCTCAAACATCTCGTCTGATATGCGCTCTTTTGAGCTTGCATATCCGCAGATAAAACCTATCGGTTTTGTTTTTCCTTTTTCGGCGACTCCTGCGCAAAGCCAAAGCTCAGGCATGGCGCAAAGCCTTTTTTCCACCATCCCGGGGCTGCAGGCCTCGTTAGGCGGGAAGCATAGGGCTTCAAGCTCGGCGAGCTCCCCTGCATAATTTTTGTCGGGTGTTAGGAAAGCTGTTTTTTCTCGATTTTTCCGGTTTATGATGTATTCTTCCATATTTTTACTCCAATCTTCTCTTTTGCCTTCAGTCCTCAGCTTTTGCCATATATTCCTTTAAAACACCTGTTGCCCATATTCTGAATTTGGTAGCTTTCCGAGAATTCACTCGACAGCCGACTGAAATAATTGCGTCCGGATTGTAAAATTGCATCAAATAAATTTTTCCATCTGAAGCAGTTGACGAGATTTTCTCGGTAACTGAATTTTTATCCGGTTCTCCTTCGGAAGAAATATTTTTTTAATACAAAGATATATTATCTGTAGAACAACCAAACAATTCCGCTCTCTGTGACGCGCCAGACATACAACTACCTCCGTTTGTTATATCAATATTTATATAAAACTAATCATTGATAATTTTATTATTAACCTTTAAATCCAAATAGTTAAAAAACATTATACCACACCGTGATACAAGCTGAAAGCAAAGATGATCATCATAAAAGCATATATTTTCTCTCCTTACCTGCCGGCAAAAATCACAGCAAATATTTTGTCGCGAGTTTTTCTATTATTCTCGTATCCAAAAGAGTCTTCTCCGTCTCAAAAGTAAGTATCAGCCTCTCTCCGGGATATATATCGTTTTCCATATAGGCTTGTATTTTCTTAACCGCGCTTTGCACGTATATGGGATCATCCATTCTGCCGTCGTGCTCCCAATATACTTCTTCTTTTGTTTTCGGAGAAAGAAATGTGAAATCCGGATAGACCCGCCCGAATCCTTTCAAATTCAACGGACATTCATATTTATATAGGATACCGTGTCTATAGAACCAATCCGCAAGTATCTTTTCTGATTTCGATCTAACCCTTTCCCCTCTGTCAGTCAGGATCACAACTGTATCATCACGAAACTCTTTGCCTTTGTAATCGCAGGACAGCCATTCTTTCAGTCTCATATCCCATGTGGGTTCAACGGGACAGATAAGCTTTTGTCTCTCAATATGCTCGTTTAAAAATATGTTTTCAACCTCCTTGTCATCATAGTCTCCGGTCAACCTTCTAAGCTGAGACAGCCGCCTTTGAGCCAGTTTCATTACTTTTTCGTCGTAGTCCTTCTGCGCAAGCCTGCTTATCATATCCCCCTTGTCTTTAGAGATATAACTTCCACCTTTCTTTCCTGAGGTTGTATTGTAATAGTACTGTACCCATTTCTTGCACTTGGATATACGCAGCTTCCCATCAGGGGCGTTCTTCAGCCTCTCCTGTACCTTTTTCAATATAGTCTCCATCCTGCGCTGTTCTTCCAACAGCCGGTCTCTCAAGCCGTACATATTTTATTGCACCTCCGCATTTGTATTTATTTTACCTCTGTATTTTTACTGCTTTTTTGTATTTTTATTGCATCCATGTTTTTTCATATCTCTGCGCTTTTATTGCGCCTCTGTATTTTGTCGCATCTCTACATTTTTATTTCACTCCTATATTTGGGTGTATCTGATTACGGCCTGAATTCTCCTTTACAGGATATAGCGGTAGAAAAAATATCTCTACTACCCCCTGAATCTGTTAATCCTTTTCTCGGCCGTATATATGAGCGATATAATACCGCCTGTAACATGCCTTTATTAATTTAAGCTGTACAAACAAGGCATAAACAAGTTCAATGCTACCGCTTAAATTCTATTTTTGTGTTTTTAACGGTAGTTTTCCGGTATCTTATACCGCTCAATTTGATATTCCGATTTTACAGATGGTATTTTGCTTAATAATCGTACCTCCCAACTTCAAATTTTGTTATTTAAGCGGTATTTTCCGGTCAAATCATACCGTCCAAACTGAGAGTTCTATTATTTGAGTGGTATTTTACTCCAAGCCTGCCGGGCTTTACTTATATATTTGTTTGGATTATTATTTTGGAACATTTATTGTGAATATTGTGAAATTGGCTGAATCGAGATATAGAATTGTGATATCAGATTACTGTGAAATCAGCTTATTACGAGTTTCTATAGCTTTAGAATATTATAAGTTTCTGTGACATTTGGGTTTTATGGCTTTCTGTAACATTCGATTATTATGAATTCCTGTGACAATTAATTTTTTAAGTTTCTGCGGGATTTGATTATTATGAATTTACAGATATGTCGCCTTTTGAAAAATCCCGGTGGCCGAAGCCGCCGGGATTGAATTGACTTTGATGTGCCGGTCTTTCTCGAAGCCGGTCGATCCGCTCTGATTATCTCTTTGAGAACTGAGGAGCCTTACGAGCCTTCTTGAGTCCGTATTTCTTACGCTCCTTCATACGAGGATCTCTTGTGAGGTAGCCTTCCTTCTTGAGAGCGGGTCTGTACTCGCTGTCAGCCTGAAGGAGTGCTCTTGAGATTCCGTGTCTTATAGCTCCTGCCTGGCCTGTGAATCCGCCGCCGTGAACGTTTACAAGCACGTCAAACTTTCCCTCTGTGCCTGTAGCCGCGAAGGGCTGACGAACAATGACCTTGAGGGTCTCAAGACCGAAATACTCGTCTATATTTTTCTTATTGATGGTTATGACACCTGTTCCGGGTGTAACATATACTCTTGCAACAGATTTCTTTCTTCTGCCGGTTCCGTAATATCTTGCCGCGTTAGCCATTTTCTCTCCTCCCCTCCATTAGAACTTCAATTCTTCGGGCTTCTGTGCCTGATGATTGTGGTTAGGTCCCGCATATACGAAAAGCTTTCTGTACATTGCGTTTCCGAGAGCTCCCTTGGGAAGCATACCCTTGACAGCTAACTCTATAACTCTCTCAGGCTTCTTCTGAAGCATCTCGCGAAGAGTGGGCTCCTTAACGCCGCCTACGTACTCAGAGTGGCTGAAGTAAGTCTTCTGATCCAGCTTCTTTCCTGTAACCTTAAACTTCTCGGCATTAACTACGATCACATAGTCTCCGCAATCCATATGGGGAGTGTATGTGGGTTTATGCTTTCCTCTCAACACCTTAGCCACTTCTGAAGCAAGGCGTCCCAGTGTCTGACCTTCCGCGTCAACAACATACCA
This sequence comes from uncultured Lachnospiraceae bacterium, assembly GCA_944381505.1. Lineage (GTDB taxonomy): Bacteria > Bacillota > Clostridia > Lachnospirales > Lachnospiraceae > Avilachnospira. Next base: position 9,249 of record CALWLK010000048.1, on the reverse strand, counting down.
TTTTCTCTCGATAGTTGACGGTGTTGCCATAAATGTACTCATGGTAAACCTCCTGATTAAATTTTCATTCAAATGCTTCATCCGGGGCTGTGGATTGGCATTTATCATACTTAAAAAAACGCTATTTTTCTCAAACAGCCTATTTATTATATTGTACTCAGCGGGCTATGTCAAGCAGTAAAAAATATTTTGTCAAGGTGTCTTGTCATTTTGTCACGCGGCATTTTGTCACGGATAAAAGCAATTCTACACCCGGGTACAAAAGGAATTTTTACATGCAGGATGTATCACCTTTCCCTCCCTCAAGCCAAGCTATAATGTCCCCTAGGGTTTCAAGCTTTGCCGTCACAAGGTTCTCCTCGTCCTCCGTGACTCCCTCAAGGTCAGGGATATATATGACCGAGGCACCGGAGGCGTGGCCGGCTTTTATGCCGTTTTGGGAGTCCTCCACCACAGCGCACTCACCGGGAGAGAGCTTCAGGCCCTCGGCGGCCATCAGAAAGATATCAGGGGCGGGCTTTCCGTTTTTCACCAGATCCCCGGTCATTATGCAGTCGAAATCACGCTCTCCTATGTCGCAGTTTTCAAAATAGAAATCCACCATATCCCTGTAGGTGGAGGTGGCAAGAGCCTTCTTATACCCATTTTCGTCCAGATAGCGGAAAAGCTCCGTAAGTCCCGCCTTGTAGGGGACGCCGTTTTTTCTTATCTCCTCGAATACGAACTTTTGTCTCCTCTCTCTATCCTTCCAAAAGTCCCTTTTTCCGCCGTAGTATTTATTGTACTTTTCAGCGCAGGCATCCATACAGCCTCCGCGCATATTGTTGAGGAGCTCATCAGGGAGCTCATATCCAAGCTCCTTTGAGACCTTTTTCCAGCTTCTGTGGTAAAGGCGCTCTGTGTCGAATATAGTCCCGTCCATGTCGAATATCAGTCCCTTTATCATGACGCATTTCCTCCTTTTGTATCGTCATAGTCAAGGCTCATAAGGCAGAGTCCTCTTGCAGGGGCCGTGGGCCCTGCAGCCTGCCTGTCCTTTGCCTCGGTTATCTCACTTACGTGTGAGGGAGGATACAGCCCGGTGCCGACCCTCAAGAGCGTGCCCACTATTATGCGGACCATGTTGTAAAGAAATCCGCTTCCCCTTATCGTCACGGTTATGAGGCCATAATAGCCTCTTTTCTTAGGGCTCTCCCTGTCGTGCTCCCACTCTATGTCTATGGAATATATCTCCCTTACGGCGCTGCCTCCCTCAAGGAGGACCTGAGAATCCGGATTTGCATAGCTGGTGAAATCATGTACTCCCACCAAAAGCTTTGCCGCCTCCCGCATATCCTCCGCGTTCAGGGGGTAATAGCAGAAATGGGTATAGAGCCTCCTTAGAGGATCCTCTATCCTCGCGCTCATTATGCTGTATCTGTAGGTCTTTATGCAGTCCGCCTTTCTGGGATGAAAGTCGAGGGCCGTCTCCCTCGAGGAGACTATCCTTATATCCTCAGGCAGTCTTTGATTCAGGGCAAAGGCGAATTTCTCCCCGGGTATCATTGATTCCGTATCAAACACAGCCACGTTTCCCATGGCGTGCACTCCCGAATCCGTCCTCGATGCGCCTGTCACTCGGGTCTCCCGCCCTGTAAGCGACGATACCGCACGGTTTAGCTCTCCCTCTATGCTTCTTGCTCCGGGCTGGAGCTGCCATCCGCAGTAGGCTGTGCCGTCGTAGGCTATGGTAAGCATTATCCTTCTCACAGCCATCTCGTCACCACCATCACAACAAGATACAGAGCCACCAAAAGATAGGCGATATAATCTCTCCTTTCATATCTCAGGGGCTTGAGCTTAGTCCTTCCCGCGCCTCCGTGATAGCACCTTGCCTCCATGGCCTGAGCCAGATCCGCCGCCCTCCTGAAGGCGGAGATGAAAAGAGGAACCAAGATGGGCACCATGGCCCTTGCCCTCTGCATGAGGTTTCCCGTGTCAAAATCCGCGCCCCTTGCCATCTGAGCCTTCATTATCTTGTCCGTCTCCTCTATGAGTATAGGTATGAATCTCAGGGCGATGGACATCATCATGGCTATCTCGTGAACGGGGACGTGTACCTTGTTCAAAAATCCCAAGCTCTTTTCAAGTCCGTCCGTCAGCTGATTGGGCGTAGTCGTAAGTGTCATGAGGGAGGAGCCTATAATAAGGTATATGAGCCTCACCGCCATGTAGAGGGCTGTCCTGAGTCCCTCTCTTGTCACCTTCAAAAAGCCCAGGCGGAATATCTCCTCTCCCGGGGTCAGAAACAAATTGAAGGACACGCTTATGAAAAGCAGTATCACTACCGCCTTTAAGCCTCTAACTATATATTTAAAGGGTATCCTGCTTATCCTTATCACCGCAAGGAGGGCCGCCCCCGCAAACACATATCCGACTATGCTCTCAGTCAAAAAAAGAGAGATGAGAAAAAGCATGGTGGAAGCGAGCTTCACCCTGGGGTCAAGCCTGTGGATAACGGAGTCCGTCGGATAATATTGTCCTATAGTTATATCTCTTATCATTCAGCGCTCTTTTCCTCTTTTTCCTTCCAAAGCCTCAATATCTCTCTGCAGGCCTCTGCGACTGTCCCCACAGAGTCGTCCACCTGAAGGCCTCTCTTTTTCAGGTCACCCATGAGATAGGTTATCTGAGGAGCGGAAAGCCCCATCTTCTCAAGCTCCTCGTAGTGCCGAAACACCTCCTTCGGGCTGTCGAAATAAACGAGCTTCCCGTCGTCAAGGACCATTATCCTGTCGGCATACTCCGCCACGTCCTCCATACTGTGGGAGACCATGATTATGGTATTGTTCCTCTCTCTGTGGAGCCTTGCTATGGTCTCAAGGATCTCCGTCTTACCCAAGGGGTCGAGGCCCGCGGCAGGCTCGTCCAAAATGAGGACCTCAGGATCCATGGCGAGCACTCCCGCTATGGCGGCCCTCCTCTTCTGCCCTCCTGAAAGCTCAAAGGGCGAGCGCTTATAAAAATCCTCTCCGATGCCCACCAGCTTCAAGGCTCTCTTTGCGGCCTCCTCGGCCTCGATATCGGACATTCCCATATTTTTAGGGCCGAACTTCACGTCAGTGAGTACGTCAGTCTCAAAAAGCTGATACTCGGGATATTGGAACACCAGTCCCACTCTCTGCCTCAGCCTCTTCATGTCGTAGCCCTCGGAATGTATGTCCTCGCCGTTATAATATATCTTTCCCGAGGTCGGCTTTATAAGGCCGTTCAGCTGCTGTATAAGGGTGGATTTTCCCGAGCCCGTATGCCCTATGAGGCCTATGAACTCCCCGTCTTTCGTCTCAAAGGAAATATCTCTCACCGCATAGGATTCCATGGCGGTCCCTGCCTGATATATGTATGTGAGGCCTTCTGCTTTTATTGACATGCTCCCTCCGATTTATCCTCTCTGTCTGTATCAAGATCCTGCTCCGGTCTGTCTGTGCCGAGGTCTGGCTCCGTTCCGTCTGTACCGAGATCCGGCTCTGTTCCGTCTGTATCGGTAGAATCACAGGAGCCCTTGTCCCCTTCAAAGAGGAGCTCCATGATGACCTCCTCCAGCTCTTCCTTCCTGAGTATCCCGCAGGGGACAGGCATTCCCGCCTTCCTTAACTCATAGGCGAGCTCTGTTATCTGAGGCACATCCAGCCTCAGGGCCTTAAGCTCCTCCACTCTGCTGAATATCTCCCTCGGCGTGCCGTCCATAACCACCCGGCCTCCGTCCATGACCACCACGCGGTCTGCGTCCACGGCCTCCTCCATATAGTGGGTGATGAGGACTATGGTGATGCCGTCTCTTTTGTTGAGCTCTCTCACCGTGCGTATCACGTCTTTTCTTCCCTTGGGGTCAAGCATGGCGGTGGGCTCGTCAAGGATTATGCACTCCGGCTTCATAGCCATCACTCCGGCTATTGCCACTCTCTGCTTCTGTCCTCCGGAGAGCTTTCCCGGAGAGCGGTCCTTGTACTTAGTCATATTGACTGCCTCCAGGGCCTCATCGACTCGGTCTCTTATCTCCGCAGTGGGGACGCCTATGTTTTCAGGGCCGAAGGCCACGTCCTCCTCCACTATGTTTCCTATTATCTGGTTGTCCGGGTTCTGAAATACCATCCCCGCCGTCTCCCTTATCTTTATGAGAAGCTCGTCGTCCGCCGTGTCCATATCAGCCACGTAGACCGAGCCCTCCCTCGGGAGCAGCAGCCCGTTTACCATCTTTGCAAAGGTGGATTTCCCGGAGCCGTTGTGCCCCAGCACACACACAAAACTGCCCTTCTCTATTTCCAGATTCATATCTGAAAGAGCAGGGCTTATTTCCTCTATCTTGTCATTTTCATCTTTACGCATGTAGTCGAAAAACACATGCACGGCATCTATGATTTTCATATCTATAGAGTATAACTATGCAAGGGGAAAAAGTAAAGCCAAAAAGCTGAACAAAAGCCAATACACACGGGTTTCGGGACAAACAGCAGGTTTGTCCGCTCCTTGTATGTATTGGCTTTTATGTTTGTGTCACGTATATTTTATCCTCTCCAGATACCGTCGGCGTCCACGTGGAACACTCCTATATCCGTGTTGGAGGCCATGTAGCCGTAGGGGCCCCCGTTAGTGCTTCCCGAGGGGTAGAAATAATACCAGTTTCCATCCACCTGATACCAGCCTGTGACCATAACTCCGGAATCGTTGAAGTAATACTTCCTTCCCTCCCAGGTCCACCAGCCTCTCACCATGCAGCCCTCAAAGTCGTCCTTCGTAGTGTTTAAGAAGTACCAGTTGCCGCCGTCCTCAAGCCAGCCTGTACGCATCTTTCCGTCAGCATCCATGTAGAACCATATGCCGTTCTTGTTCTGATGCCAGCCTGTGAGCATGCGGCCTGTGGCGTCGAACATGTAGTAGACTCCGTTTAAATTGAGCCAGCCGTCCCTGACATAGTCTCCGTTGGGATATCTGAAATAATAGTTGTCTCCCTGCTGTATCCATCCCGCAACATTTGCGTTTCCGGTACCGTTGGGGTAGCTGTTTCCGTCTATGGTCTGGTTTGAACCGTTTTCATCGGCTGTAGTCTGTCCCGAGCCGTCTGAGACCTGACTTGAATCAATAGTCAGTGTCCCTGACTCCATCCAGTCGGAGTTCTTTCCGACAGAGCTTCCGGGGGCGGGAACAGTCCTTACCCTGAAGCTGTAGTCTCCCTCCCTGGTCATGTAGGGATAGAAGTTGTAGCTCGTGCCATGGTATGCGTTAAGCCTCTTTACCACAGATCCGCCTCTGTAACATATAAGGTCATAGTAGCCGGAGCCGTTTGTAGGCTCCTCCCAGCTCGCCATGCCTCTCTGAGAACCCCAGTCTGCGGATATGGGGGAGTCGTAGCTTCCCTTTATGGGATTTATCCTGAGTATGACCTCCAAGGTATCTCCCGAATCCCTCTTTGTGGCGCTTATGAATTCACCGTTTGTAATATGCACATTGGAGGAGCTGTAGCTGCCCCTGAACTCGTAGTAGGTGGAATAATTGCTGTTGTCAACGGTCCTTCCGGCGTTGGAGATCCAGACCCGCATCCTGGGGGAATCTCCCACCTTGAGCTGATATACGGAATCCAGCCACTCCGCGTCGTCAAGGGTGTAATAATCGTTCTCGGGCACGGTGACGTAGGAGGAGGCGTTGTCGCTGAGCTCATCTCCTATATCCAGCTCTCCTGTCTCTATCTTTATCCTGACGCTCGGTATAGCCTTGTACTTGTCGTCATAGTAAACAGCTCCGAGGGCTGTCCCCGGTATTGCCGAGAAGGCTACAGCGGCGGTCAATATTAAACTTATGATCTTTTTCATAGCAATCTCCCTGTAGAAAAGACATTTATTTAATTCTATTATAGTCGGAGCTTATTGTACAGTCAATTTACATTTTTGTGACGAAATCTTACATATATATAATTAAAGCCCATAGATAGATAAAAAAAGATCCCTCCGCATATATGGCTTTCAGCCGTATCACAGCGAAGAGATCTCTCTTTAATTAATTTTTATTTTTAAATTAAACCAGCTCTATGAGAACTTCCATAGCGGCGTCGCCCTTACGAGGACCGATCTTTACTATCCTTGTGTATCCGCCGTTTCTTCCCGCATACTTGGGAGCGTACTCGTCAAAGAGCTTTCCTACTATGTCAGCCTTCTTTGTGTTGGCCTTGCGTCCCGCATTCTTTGTGGGGACCTCGGTCACATCGTAGAGAACGCTGAGTATCTGACGTCTTGCGTGAAGTCTTGAGGGAAGATCCTTCTTGATCTGCTTCTCCACCTCGTCGTAAACGGTAACCTTCTTCTGCTTGCCGTTTATCTCCTTGACTTCCTTTACGCGCTTTCCGTCGCTGTCCTTCCTTGCGACCTTTGCCTTCACGGTAACAGTCTCAAAGTTGTCCTTCTCCTTCACAGCGAGAGCTATAAGCTTCTCGGCCTGCTTGCGGATCTCCTTAGCCCTTGTCTCTGTGGTCCTGATCTTTCCATGATACAAAAGAGCTGTGACCTGGTTTCTGAGAAGAGCCTTTCTCTGGGGTGTTGTCTTTCCTAATTTTCTGTATCCCGGCATTTTATTATCCTCCTATCGTGCCTGTGGTCTTATCGATGGGCTAATCTGTATTGTTATACGATTATGCCTCTTCTCCCATGTTGAGGCCAAGTCCCAGCTCCTTAAGCTTTGCAAGGACTTCCTCCAAGGACTTGCGTCCAAGGTTCCTGACCTTCATCATATCATCGGGAGTCTTTGAGCAGAGCTCCTCAACTGTGTTGATGCCTGCTCTCTTGAGACAGTTATATGAACGAACGGAGAGCTCCAGCTCGTCGATATTCATCTCAAGTACCTTGCCCTTCTCGTCATCTTCCTTCTCTATCATGACCTCTGCGGTCTTTGCGTTCTCGGAAAGATCGATGAAAAGGCTCAAATGCTCACTCAAGACCTTCGCCGCAAGGCTGACAGCCTCGTCCGGCTCAAGGGTCCCGTTTGTGTAAACGTCGAGAGTAAGCTTGTCATAGTCTGTCTGCTGGCCTACACGGGTATCCTCCACAGTCATGTTGACTCTCTCCACCGGTGTATAGATGGAGTCTATGGCTATACAGCCTATGGGAAAATCCTCCGACTTGTTCTTGTCGGCTCCCGCGTATCCGCGTCCTGTGGTTATGGTGAGCTCCATATTGAGCTTTGCCCCGGGTCCGCTCAAAGTAGCTATGGTGAGATCCGGGTTCATTATCTCGATATCGCTGTCCACCTGAATGTCGGAGGCCTTAACGACCCCGGCACCCTCAAAATCAATGTAAGCCGTCTTTACCTCACCGCTCGATGAACGGTTCTTTAAAGCGAGCTCCTTGATATTCATAACAATTTCGGTGACGTCCTCTTTTACTCCGGGTATCGACGAAAACTCGTGGAGCACTCCGTCGATCTTTATCCTGCTGACCGCGCATCCCGGAAGCGAGGAAAGCATTATCCTGCGGAGTGAATTTCCCAGGGTAATGCCATATCCTCTCTCAAGAGGTTCGCATACGAATTTGCCGTATTTCTTGTCATCAGAGATCTCTACTATCTCTATATTAGGTTTTTCAAAATCAAACACGTAAAGCCCTCCTCTTTTTACATTCGGGCAAAGATGCCGCTATACTGTTATTTTGAGTACAACTCGACTATAAGCATCTCGTCGACGGGAACGTCTATGTCGCTTCTCTTGGGAAGCATCTTCACTGTTCCCTTGAGGTTCTCCTGATCGGACTCAAGCCACTCGGGGATGAGACGTCCGGCTGTCACCTCAAGAACATCCTTGTATCTCTGTGCTGATTTGTATTTCTCCTTGATCTCTATCTCGTCTCCCGCCTTTACAAGGTATGAAGGGATATTGACCTGCTTGCCGTTTACCGTAACGTGCTTGTGATCTACGATCTGCCTTGCCTCTTTTCTTGTTCTGGCAAAGCCGAGACGGAAGATAACGTTGTCGAGCCTTGACTCCAAAAGGACCATAAGGTTCTCACCGCTCTGTCCGCTCATACGTACAGCCTTCTCATAGTAGTTGCGGAAGGGCTTCTCAAGAACGCCATAGATGAATTTTGCCTTCTGCTTCTCTCTGAGCTGAAGTCCGTACTCGGAAACCTTCTTTCCGGCTCTAGCCGACTGTCTTTTAGACTTTTTATCACTTCCTAAGAATACAGGGCCCAGTCCAAGGGATCTGCATCCTTTAAGAACCGGAACTCTATCTACTGCCACTTCTATTACCTCCTAATTAGACTCTTCTACGCTTGGGCGGACGGCATCCGTTATGAGGAACGGGTGTAACGTCCTTAATGCTGGTAACCTGCAATCCTGCCGCCTGAAGGGCACGGATAGCCGCCTCACGTCCCGATCCGGGACCCTTAACCATAACATCCACATACTTCAAACCATGCGCTAAAGCCGCCTTAGTAGCAGTTTCTGCTGCCATCTGAGCCGCATACGGAGTAGATTTCCTTGAACCTCTAAATCCCAGACCACCGGCACTTGCCCACGATAATGCGTTACCCTGTGCATCAGTCAATGTAACTATTGTGTTGTTGAATGATGACTGGATATGTGCCTGTCCGCGTTCAACGTTTTTCTTTACGCGCTTTTTTGTTACCTTTTTAGCGCCTGCTGACACTTTTTTTGCCATACCAAACTAACCTACTTTCTTCTTCCTAAATCGCCGTTTCCTGTTTTTAAAACATGCAAAACCCGATTCGTTTACTGTCTCTCAATTATTTCTTCTTGTTTGCTACCGTCTTCTTGGGTCCCTTACGTGTTCTTGCGTTGGTCTTTGTCTTCTGACCGCGCACAGGAAGTCCCTTTCTGTGACGAATTCCTCTGTAGCAACCGATCTCCTGAAGTCTCTTGATGTTCATAGCGATCTCTCTTCTGAGATCTCCTTCAACTACCTGAGACTCTGCAATGACCTCGGCAAGCTTCTTAACTTCGTCGTCGGTGAGATCCTTCACACGTGTGTCCGGATTGACGCCTGCTTCCTTTAAGATGCGCTTTGATGAGGGAAGTCCTATACCGTAGATATAGGTAAGACCGATCTCGACACGCTTCTCTCTGGGCAAATCAACACCTGCAATACGAGCCATGTTCTACCTCCTAATTAACCTTGTCTCTGTTTGTGCTTAGGGTTTTCACAGATTATTCTGATAACGCCCTTTCTCTTGATAACCTTACACTTTTCGCATATAGGTTTTACTGAAG
>CALWLK010000047.1 GCA_944381505.1 uncultured Lachnospiraceae bacterium | reverse complement strand
TAAAATGTTTTGTCTTGATTGATTTAAAGGTTGGAGACTTAACACATCAGGATTTAGGACAGATGCAGATGTATGTTCATTATTATGAACGAGAGCTTATGAATGAGGGAGATAATCCACCGATTGGTATTGTGTTATGTGCGGACAAAAGCGAATCCGTGGTCAAATATACGTTGCCGGAAAATGAAACACAGATTTTTGCCTCAAAATACAAATTGTATTTACCAAGTGAGGAAGAATTGCTAAGAGAATTAAATCAGGAATATCAAGCGTTAGAAGCCGGCAAGACGGGAGAAGAGAATAGCAATGATATGAAAGAAGAATAGAATTTGCATCAGGGTAGTGTAAAATTGATGAAATAATTATTTTGTGGGAAAAGGGATGCATGAGCAGTATTAGTACTGTATAAATATTAGCGATATTTCCGTAGTTTTTTTGTGTGTGGGTGGGTATGCTCTAATTTTATACTCACATTGAGACGATTGTACTTTTGGTAAGGAATAAAATTGATAAATAAATAAGAGGGAAAAAATGAAAAACGTTTCTGAAACAATTGAAGTAAAATCATTTGGTGAAGTATATCCGAAGAAAGGAATGAATCCAAGAACTCCATATGAACACCAGAAAGAGGCGATGAGATGTCTTGATACAATTAATCAGGAACTCTCATACAGCACATTGGTCGTGTTGCCTACCGGGGGAGGAAAGACTTATACGGCATCAATGTGGCTTTTAAAAAATGCTATAGATAAAAGAAAAAAGATACTCTGGGTAGCACACAGACAAATGTTGTTGGATCAGGCTGCAGAATCTTTTCAAAGATTTGCATATACGGAGGTTATTCCTCATATATCTTCATTTTGTTTCAGGATCGTTTCCGGAGCTTCATGTCATGATCGCACCGGAGATATTTCTCCGGAGGATAATCTTCTGATAGTGAGCAAGGATAGCATAGGGAGAAGTATTGACAGATTAGATAAATGGCTTGATGGAGAATCGGAAGTTTATCTCATTATAGATGAGGCACATCATTCAACAGCAAAGACTTACAGAAGAATTATAGATTACGTAAAATCCAAAGTTCCAAATTTGAAGCTTATTGGATTGACAGCTACCCCATTTCGCACAGCGGAAAATGAACAGGGGCTATTAGCACGTATTTACGGTGACGGAATTAAGTTAGGAAGGCCTGTTCATGGCGATGTTGGAATTACCTATCAAATTGGTTTGAAGGAGTTAATAAATCGTCGTATACTTGCAAAACCTATTTTCGAAAGTTTTTATACTGATGAGAAATATGGAGAAGCACTTGGGGTAGATGCTTTGGAAAGTATTCAACATTTAGATATTTTGCCGGAAGATATTGCTCAACAGATGGCAGATAGCGCAGCCAGAAACAAATTGATTGTGGAAACTTATAAGACGAAAGAGAAGGAGTATGGGCAGACTATACTCTTTGCTGTCAATGTAATCCATGCCATTCAGCTCAAAGAGTTATTTAATAAAGCCGGTATTTCTGCAGATTATGTAGTTTCTTCTGTGAAAGATGCTGTCACAGGAGTGACAATAAGCCGTGAAGATAATGAGAAAAAGATAGATGAATATCGCGAAGGAAGGCTTCAAGTTCTGATAAATGTAAATATTTTAACAGAAGGTGTTGATCTCCCGCAAACAAAGACAGTATTTTTGGCAAGACCTACAGTTTCATCTATTTTGATGACTCAAATGGTAGGAAGAGCTTTGAGAGGTACTGCCGCAGGAGGTACTGAAAGCGCATATATTGTATCCTTTGTGGATCATTGGAATGAAAATATTGCATGGGTAAATCCTGAAACACTTTTTGAAGGAAATAATGATTTTCATGACTCTGATATTGAACGGGCAAAGAGTGATTTGCGTCTGATAGCTATTTCTAAGATAGAAGAATTTGCATCTATATTAGACGACTCTGTAGACACTTCGGCATTGGAAAGAGTACCTTTTGAACAAAGAATTCCGATAGGTATGTATGCCTTTTCTTACCTTGAGAAGAACGGTATGGATCACTCATACCAAGTTATGGTCTATAATAGCTCGAAGAATGCTTATCAACAGCTTATGGATTCACTGCCTTCTCTTTTTGAAAGCTTTGGGGAGGCAGAAGAATACTTGTCAGATGAAAAGTTGAATGAAATGGAACAACAATGCAGGGATTCATTTTTTTGTGGTGATATGATTCCGCCTTATGAGCGTAAAGATATTATAAATATACTAAAATATTATGCACAATATGAGATGGCCCCGCAGTTCTATACATTTGATGAAATAGATAGAAATAAGCTGGATGTAACAGCAATCGCACGCCATATTTGGGATGAAGATATGGGAGAAAGAAGAAAAAAAGAATATATCGATAATATTTGGGATTCCGGAGATGATAATATTCTTAGGTTGTTTTTTGGAAGAAAAATGTATTTTATCAAGCAAATCGGAATTGAATTAACGAAGATTTCGCACCCTGATATTTATGAAGATCAAGGAAATAACATAAACTTCGGGAAAAAAGATTTAGAAGATCTGCCGTTATATGAGATCGGCAAGATAGCCCCTGAGTTGGAAAAAAGATTAAGAGATCAGGCTTTTGAAAAGTCAAGGAACGAAAATGGAGAATATCAATGTGCCTGCTGTGGGAAAACATCAAAATCACGAGTATATTTTCAAGTCGATCACATAATTCCTATGAATCGCGGAGGAAAAACCGTAGCTGAAAATCTTCAAATATTGTGTCGTCAGTGTAATGGAAAAAAGGGAGATAAGTAATGAAAGAACTTTTGTATTCGGCACTTGATCTGGCAATTATTATTGACAAAATGCAGCTCGGATGTCAGGAAGAAAGTCACCTCATCGACTTAATATGGGATGGGGAAAAACCGTTCCTTCCTGAGAAGTATCGAAACAATAAGCGACGACTTATTTCGGATATAATGTATTGGTTGACTTATCTGTATGAAAAACCTATTTTTGATAAGGAGTTTCAGGCAGTACAGAATGACTGCGAAAATGGTAACCATGCCATAGAAGCAGACAGATATATAACTGATTTTTCCAATTTGGATTTGTTTTTTAAAAGAGTGAGGATTCGTATTCTCTATTGCGAAGATAAATACGTGAAAATCAAATTACGTACATTGGTTACTAATTATGACAGCTTGACAGAAGACGATAAAGGATTTGTTCTGTTTAGAAAAAAACGCAAACAGCAGTCACAGCTACTTATAAAACAGCATATAAATTATTGTATGACATTTTATCATCTGGAGGCTACATTACGTGGAGGCATACCATGTAACATTATTGAGACTACAAATTTGGATAAGATGTTGACCCTCCATGTAATCTGAGTATTTTCAGAATACAAGGAGAAAATCGCTCTGCAAAAGTGATTAGTGCCTTTTTCTTAAAAAAATATTTTACTTTACATTAACATTATTTTCCAAAGCTCTTTAAAAGCATTGCTATAAAGCTCTTCGAGATCTCATATATGGAGTAGCGGGGGTATTCGATGCGAGCCTCTTCCATAGCCTCCCTTTGCTTTTCTGTGGCTGTGGTATAGGGATATATCCCGAAAAGGAAAGGGAAAAAGGCGTACAGGAACTTTCTTTTGTCTTCCTCGGTCATATATGGAAAGAATTTTTCAAGACAGTATGAAACCCGTCCCAAGGCGTTTGCGTAGGCCTTCTTGAAAGCCACCAGACATTCCATGCGACTGTTTCCCTCCATATCATACAGATTCATTGACAGAAGCTTCAGCATGGTTCCTCTGTTTTCAAGAGTGGCTGAAAGCAGGTCTGCAAACTCATCTGCGGACATATGTTCATGGGAGCGAGCCATATCCTCAAGGTCTCGCCCCCATGATTCATATTCTCTCTCCAAGAGCGCCAAAAAGATCTCCTCTTTGGTCTGAAAATAATTATATATTGAAGTCCTTGTAAAGCTTGTCCTCTCGCCTATGTCTCTTATTGTTATGTCCTTAAAGCTCACAGTCTCATATAAAGAGGCGCAGGCATTTATGATCTCTTCTCTTCTTTGATTGGTCAATTCTTCAGAAGCTCTTGGCATATTTCTTTCCTTTCAGAATAAAAGTTTGGGGCAAGGCTTACAGGAGCCCTTTTGCCCATTCTCCGGCTCCCTTTCCGTTCAAAAGCCTTCCCTTGAGAAATGATATTGAGGGGTATTCGTCTCTCAAATGTTTTTCGACGTTTTCAATTCCGCTGCCCCCTGAGGTGGCAAAGGGTATCACCTTCTTTCCCGAAAAGTCATAGCTTTCAAGGAAGGTGTCCACTATTCGGGGCTCCACATACCACCATATGGGAAAACCTAAAAATACCGTGTCATATGTATCCATGTCTTTTACAGGTACGGCGATCTCGGGACGGCAGGCGGGATCCTTCATCTCAACGGAGCTGCGGCTGTTTTCATCTCTCCAATCGAGATCGGATTCGGTATAGGGTTCCTTCGGAGCTATCTCATAGAGATCGGATCCAACAGCCTCTGAGATCTCCCTTGCAACGCGGGCGGTAACGCCGCTTGCGGAAAAGTATGCGGTCAATACTTTGTTCATAATTATCATATCCTCCTTCAGAAATATTAAAGCTCTATCAGTTCATACTCTCGGGTCCCTGTGCCAAGCTCTGCAGCGGCCTCTATTGTGTGGATGCCGTTTCTGGAGTTGACGCGTTCCATAAAGTGATCCTTTCCGGGATCATCCGAGCCCACAACAAGGTCTATGCAAGCCTGATCTATGGCTACCGGGTCGAGAGAGGATAGTATGCCAATATCCTTCATGCAGGGGTCCTCGGCGACAACGCAGCAGTCACAGTCTACGGAAAGATTCTTCATTACGTTTATAAACGCTATCTTTCCTTTGAAATGCTCGACTACGCTCTCGGCTGCGTCCGCCATGGCCTCGGGGAATACAGTGTGATCCGCATGCACCTTCCAAGTTTCAAAGCGGTCCGCAGTCTTTCCGGCCGAGTGTATGAGAGCCTTGCCGGCTCTTGACGCGCAGCCTATGGCAAGCTGTTTTAAGGCTCCTCCGTAGCCTCCTGCAGGATGCCCCTTAAAATGGGCGAGAACGAGCATTGAATCATAATTCTCAATGTTTTTACCGACATGATTCTCCTTTAATATCTTGCCGTTGGGGATAGGCCATATGAGGTCAGGGCCCTCGGCATCCATGAGATCAACGTCAAAATATTTTGTCCATCCGTGTTCCTCAAGAAGTTTTAAATGTGACTCTGTATGGTCTCTGACTCCGCCTGACGCGTCGCCGTAGGCCGTGTTGCATTCCACGATAGTGCCTTGAACCTCCTCCACCATGGGTCTCCAGAATTCAGACTTAAGGAAGTTTTGATTGCCCTTCTCTCCTGAGTGGACCTTCACGGCAACCTTTCCGGGAAGCCAGATCCCGAGGGCATTATAGAGTTTCACCACCGCTTCCGGCGTGATCTCGCGGGTGAAATAAACTTTAGATTTCATAGATGATACCGCCTCCTATAAACAGTGAACTTTATTCTGACACTGTGTCATTAATTGGAATATATCACTGTTCTGACACTGTGTCAATATACAGACTGCTGCAAGAAGCTGTGAAATATTGAAAAACGCCCTGATATATACTTTCAAAGCATTGATATGTCGCAATACTTTGAAGATACATCAGAGCCGTCAGATTAATCGTTCTTTTTCAGCTTTTCCGCTCTCTCTTTTACGTTCAGATCGAAATCCTCTATCCTGTGGGAGTAGGGCTTTGACATGAGCGTGGAGTTTATCAGGAAATCCGCTGTGGCAAGGTTGTTTGCCATGGGTATGTCATAGACCTGAGCTATCCTTGTAAGAGCCTTGACGTCGGGGTCGTGGGGCGCAGCTGTCAGAGGATCACTCAAAAATATCATCATGTTTATTACCCCGTCAACTATTTTTGCCCCTATCTGCAGGTCTCCTCCGAGAGGGCCTGAGTTGTAGCCCTTTATTCTCAGGCCTGTGGCGTCAGCTATCATCCTTGAGGTGGTTCCCGTTCCGAAGAGGTTGTGCTTTGCCAAAATTTCTTTATTTTTCAGACACCAGTCTATGAGATCCTGTTTCTTTGCATCGTGGGCTATGAGGGCTATGTTTTTCTGTTCCTTTATTGTGAGTTCAACGTAATTCATAAATACCTCCTTAAACCTGTGTTTGCGGCTGTCTCCGGTTCGGAGCTGCCTACACCTGTATTTTAACATAGAGGAAGATTTTTCTCCGGTAAAATATAGATGAAAAAAACCATATTGTGGTAATATATATACAGACATTTCTTATGAAGGGATATACTTATGACGGAAAATACGGAATCAGAGTCAAAGAAAGCTGTTCTGGTGGGGGTAAGGACCGGGAGCTCAAATGAATTTGACCTTTCCATGAAGGAGCTTTGGGGCCTTTGCGAGGCCTGCGGATATGAACCTGTGGGGACGAGCACACAGAACCTTTTGAGGCCCGAAAACTCCACCTATATAGGGAAGGGAAAGATAGCCGAGCTCAAGTGTTTTATGGAGGAGACGGAGGCTCAATGCGCGGTATTTTTAAATGATCTGACTCCTTCGCAGCTCTCAAATCTGTGCAGCGAGCTTGACTGTGAGGTGATGGATAAGACAGCTCTGATACTGAATATCTTCAGCGACAGGGCAAGGACGAAGGAAGCAAAGCTGCAGGTGGAGTCTGCGAGGCTCAAATACATGCTCCCCAGACTTTCAGGCATGAGAAAAAATCTGTCCAGACAGGGCGGGACAGGTGGATCCATGTCCAACAAGGGTTCGGGAGAGAAGCAGCTTGAGCTTGACAGGAGACATATAGAAAAGAGGCTGGCGCAGCTTAGAAGATCCCTTGAGGCGGTAGAGGGCGAAAGGGAGACTCAGAGACAAAAGAGAAAGAGAGAGGGTATACCCCTTGTGGCTATGGTGGGATATACCAATGCCGGAAAATCCACCCTTATGAACAAGCTCATGGAGACCTTCCCTGCATCGGCGCCCTCGGAAAAAAAGACGGTGTTTGCAAGGGACATGCTCTTTGCCACCCTGGACACTACTGTGAGGCGCATAAGGACGGACTCGGGGAGAGAATTTTTGTTGTCCGATACAGTAGGTTTTATAAAGGACCTGCCACATGAATTGATAAAGGCTTTTCGCTCCACCCTCGAGGAGGCGAAGAGAGCGGACCTGATCCTAAACGTTGTGGACTACTCGGATCCGAGCAGGGATATGCAGATGAGGGTGACGGAGGAGACCCTCAGGGAATTGGGGGCTTCCTCGATACCTGTCATACATGTCATGAACAAGTCTGACAGGGCCCTTGATACAGATGAATTTTTGAGAGAGGCCGAGAATTTCGAGGCCGCAAAGGAAGGTACCCCGGGCGAAGATAAAATCTCCGGCAGGCTTCCCCTTATAAGGGGAGACCGCATATATATGTCTGCAAAGACAGGGGAGGGCATAGCGGAGCTTGCAGAGATGATCGACGGGAAGCTCTATGAGGATTATATAGACGTGGAGCTTTTGATACCCTACAGTGACTCGGGCGCCGAGCACGAGCTCCGCGGGTCGGCTGTCATGGGATCCGTGGAGTACGGAAGGGACGGAATAAGTGTAAAATGCGCTCTTAGCCCGAGGCTTCTCGGAAAATACAGGGAGTATGTGATCTGAGGACTTGTGAGGTATTGATATATAAATATTTAAAGAAATTTGCAGGATGAAGACCGAAAAAAGGAGTGTTTGGATATGATATCGGAGAGAATGATACCTTTGGTAAACAATAATTCCGCTATAAGGACGATGTTCGAGGAGGGAAAGCGGCTTGCCGAGAAGTACGGCAGGGAAAACGTATATGATTTCAGCCTGGGGAACCCCTCGGTGCCCGCCCCTGAAGCGGTAAAAAAGGCCATATGCGATATAGCCTCCTCGGAGGATCCCGTTTTTTTGCACGGATATATGAGTAACGCGGGTTATGAGGACGTGCGGGCCGCCATTGCGGATTCCTTAAACCGCAGATTCGGCACCGGGTTTGACGAGGAAAATATACTTATGACCGTGGGGGCGGCGAGCGGAATGAATGTTATCCTGAAGGCCATCCTTGATCCCGGGGACGAGGTCATAGTATTTGCCCCTTATTTCCTTGAATATAATGCCTACATCAATAATTACGACGGAAAGGTGGTGGCTATATCTCCCGATACAGAGACCTTTCAGCCCAAGCTCTCGGAGTTTGAGGAGAGGATATCGGAAAGGACAAAGGCTGTCATCATAAACACTCCTAATAATCCCACAGGTGTCATATATTCCGAGGAGACCCTAAAGAGGATAGGAGAGATACTCCTTAAAAAAGAGAAGGAGTACAAAAAGCCAATAGTCCTCATTTCAGACGAGCCCTACAGAGAGCTTGCCTACGACGGAGCTACAGTCCCCTATGTCACAAAGTATTATCACAACACAGTGGTCTGCTATTCTTACAGCAAATCCTTATCCCTCCCGGGAGAGAGGATAGGGTATCTTGTCATACCCGACGAGATGGAGGAGCATGAGACTGTGTTTTCCGCGGCGACTATAGCAAACAGAGTTTTGGGCTGCGTCAATGCCCCCTCGCTGATGCAGAGAGTGGTCATGCGATGTGTGGATGAAAAGACCGATGTGGAGGCCTATGACAGAAACAGAAGGCTCCTGTATGGCGGACTTAGGGAGGCGGGCTTTGAGTGCGTAAAGCCTGAGGGAGCTTTCTATATATTTATGAAGGTCCCCGGAGGAGACGACAAGGCCTTCTGTGAGGAGGCCAAAAAGGAAAACATACTTGTGGTTCCGGGAAGCTCCTTTGCCTGCCCCGGATATGTGAGGATAGCCTACTGTGTATCCCACGACATGATAGAGCGCTCCCTGCCTGCATTCAAGAGACTTGGGGACATTACTGTAAACCAAGTTTTTTCTTGAGAGCATCTTGAAGTACCTGAGAAAAATTGAAATTTTTCTCTAATGCGGCGTAGTTCAGCCATGCAGGCAAAGTGACTGTACGGCTGACGGAACGATTTATGCGAGCCATCCTTACGGAGGGCATATATACATCAATTAAAACAGAGCGCTCGTTTTCGGAAGTGATGATTTCAGATAAAGGAGTGGGATTCGGAATAGGAGCTTTATCCTCCTCCAGTCCGCAGAGCACGCACCCCAAAAGCTCTCTGGCACAGAGAAGAGCGTCATCTTCGTTTTTCCCGGATGTGGCTACATCAAGATCCGGGAAAAATACAGATATTTCTTCTCCGGGCTCGTAAGAGAATATTGCAGGATAAAAATAACGGTCAACAGATTTCATAGGATACCTCCCGGATTTTTATTGGAACTTTATTCCTGATTGCCTTTCGATACTTCGAAGAGTTTTTAGTGGTATACTTTTGTCGGGATGCTTGATCGTGGTGCGCCCGGGTTTCACAGGGTGTTTGAATTGATGGTGGCTTCCGACTACATTTACCTCGTACCAACCGTCAGCTTTCAGGATAGAGATGATCTCACGTGAAGAATAGGACTTCATACTTTATCTCCTTTATAAGTATAACAAATATAAAAATATGTGTAAACAGGGTTTGAATGTTTGAAAATAACAGAAATGCGATAAATAAGAGTATTTACATGGAACTGCTGAATTGAAATTAAAAGATTAAATTACAGATCACGGTTAAATAGAAAATGATAAAATTCAAATGAAATGAAGAACATAAGTTGAATTTTCGAATCGAAAGCTTCGAGATATTTAAAAGATAATATTTATCATATGAAATGTCAATAAAAACCGGAAAGGAGAACATATAATGAACGTTACAGAAGCTATAAGGAAGAGAAGAAGCATAAGAAAATACAAGGAGGGAGTCGAGATCCCGAAGAAGGACATAGAGACCATCCTTGAGGCTGCCATGATGGGGCCCAGCGCAAAAAACACCAGGCCTTGGGAATTCGTGGTGGTGGAGAGCAAAGAGGCCAAGGAGAAAATAATGGAGGTACAGCCCTACACAG
Source organism: uncultured Lachnospiraceae bacterium (assembly GCA_944381505.1). Classification (GTDB taxonomy): domain Bacteria; phylum Bacillota; class Clostridia; order Lachnospirales; family Lachnospiraceae; genus Avilachnospira. The sequence continues at coordinate 47,023 of CALWLK010000047.1, read as the reverse complement.
GTATGTTAAAGACAGCCTCCATTGCCATAATAGTATGCGGGCTCCCGGAGGCCCAAGAGGGAAAATGCGGAGCTCCATACTGGCCTGAGGACTGCGGAGCCGCCATAGAGAATATCCTTTTGCAGGCCCTTGAATTGGGCTATGGTACTTGCTGGTGCGGGTTCTATCCTGCTGAAGACAGAGTTAAGGGGCTACAGGAGGCTTTCGATATCAAGAGTATTCCGGTGGCTGTGGTTGCTCTGGGAGTACCTGACGAGGAGCCTGCGGCCAGAGGCTATTTTGACCCTGACAGAGTGAGATATATAAGCTGAATCATCAAATGCCGTATCATAGACAGAGATGATAAATGGGAGCGCACAGATGGACCAAGATTTATCTGTTACAGACGCCTCACGGCATTTTTTGATGGCGACGTGATAAAAAAAGTGATCTGCGAGGAAAACAAAGCTACCGCCCCGGACAGCTTCGTTTACCGAAGTCTGTCGGAGTGGGACTGCAATATAGCGACAGAAAATAGGGAGTATATAGTACCGCAAAGGGAAGGAAGCGCAAAGAAAAGGCTGAATACCGGAAATATACGGGACTGCCATGCTGCGGGCTTGGTATTCAGCGTGTTTTCTTTTGATCCCAAGGGAAAGGACCGGGGATATACCTCCATATCCTGCGTAAATCCGCTTAATGCAAGGGCTGTTCCGATAGGTGAGGAGGATAGGATAAAGGCTATAAGGAGCCGTGAAGATTTCAGAGAGCCTTTCCGCTTATCTGAGCAAGTACGGCTGTCGATATAAGTCTGTGAGACTCATTATGAAGCCCTGTATAAGGAAGGATGAGGCAGACGGAAGGGAGCATGTAGACATCATGGACAGGGAGGGAGATCTCTTGGACGTTGTAAACAGAGATATAAAAAATGAGATCTTCGGACTTTTGGGCTTGGGAGAGGACTGCTCCTTTGACGAGTTTTCGGAGAAATTCGGAGGGCTTGGGCAGGCTGAGATATTTAAACGTATAGTTTATTCATAAAATGTTCACATTTTCATTATATAAATTTTTAAGGTTGCTTTACAGCTCCAACACTAACGAAATTGGACGAGAGGATATAAGGTACTATGAGTTTCGGTTTGAATAACAGGAAGCCTCAAGGCTCCGCAAACAGGGGAAGATACGGTGAGGACAAAACCTATAAGAGAGATACAATAGCCGCGATAATAGTTATGGCGGTGATATTCATATCCCCAATAGCCATCATGGCCACTACCAACTACGGGAGATCGGATGCGGATATATACGAGAGCCTTATGAACGACTATGCTGAGCTTTTGGCAAGCCCTTCAACAGCCACAGCATCAGACGCCGAGGAGACCGAGGAGGATCAGGATACGCAGGCGGCGGAGGAGACCGAGGCAGCCGGGGAGAGCGACGTAGCCGATGAGACCGCCGAGGAGAGCGACGCGGAATAATTTAATAAAGACATATAGTACAGATGGCTCCGCACACGGCGACTTCGGTATCCGCCGGAGAAAATGCGGGGCCTTTTTGCTTACATATTTATTGACATGGACTTTTGCGCTTTTTATAATTTTTAAATATATGATTTGTGCGAGGTGCAAAGTATGAAATACCTTAAGCAGCTGATGATAATACTTGTGATATCCTTTGCGGGAGAGATATTGAACGAGCTTTTACCGCTGCCTGTTCCGGCAGGCATATACGGGCTTTTGATACTTCTTGCCTGCCTTTCCACAGGAGCGCTGAAGACGGCGGATATCAGGGAGTGCGCGAAGTTCCTTGTGGAGATAATGCCTGTGATGTTCGTACCTGCCGCCGTGGGACTCATGGATATGGGAGAAGAGTTGGAGGATATGCTTCTCGCCCTTGTGGTGATGATACCTGTGACGACGGCCTTTGGCATAGCAGTAACAGGCCTTGTAACTCAGACTGTCATAAGAAGGGGGAAAAGAGATGATAAATGATTTCTTCAAGGAGGCCTTTTTCGGCGGCGCGGCTTTGAGCCTAATTGCCTATGAGCTTGGGCTGATACTAAAAAGGAGATTTCGCTCCGCCATATTCAACCCTATACTCATAGCGGTCATATGTGTCATAGCTGTTCTCACGATCCTTGATATCGACTACGACTCATACAATGAGAGCGCAAAGTATATATCCTATCTTCTTACTCCGGCTACAGTATGTTTGGCCCTCCCTCTGTATGAGGAACTGGAGCTTTTGAAAAAAAACCTGAGTGCGGTTGTATGTGGGATAGTGGCGGGAGTCATAGCCGGAATGGGCGGCGTGCTTGTGCTGTCACAGACTTTTAGGCTTGACCATATTCAGTACGTTACCCTGCTTCCGAAATCCGTCACAACAGCCATAGGTATGGGTATCTCCGAGGAGCTGGGAGGTGTTGCGACCATAACGGTGGCGGTGATAATTATTACCGGCATATTCGGAAATATATTTGCGGATCTGATTTTTTCAGCTTGTAAGGTAAAGGAGCCTGTGGCAAAGGGCATAGCTCTGGGGACCTGCTCTCACGCCATAGGCACGGCGAGAGCCATGGAGATGGGGGAGGCCGAGGGTGCCATGAGCAGTCTTGCCATAGCTGTGGCAGGGATACTTACGGCTGCCGGAGCTCCTATGTTTGCGGGATTCATGTAAAGGCTTAATAGCCTTCTACAGGCTGCAGGCGAAGATATGGGCTGATGATCAATAAAGCCGGATATTACAGATAAGAAGCGGAGGATATATGGACACAAAGACCGGGATAAGGACGGAAAAGGAAAAGATGCTCGCAGGTGAGCTCTACTGCAGCAAGGGAGAGGAACTCATGGGGGAGAGGGCAAGAGCAGACAGGATATTAAAGCTCTACAACGCCACCTTCGTGAAGGATACAGAGAGAAGGAAGGAGCTCCTCGGCGAGCTTTTGGGGAGCGTCGGGGAGAATGCATATATAGAGCCGAATTTTTTCTGCGATTACGGGTACAATATAAAGGTTGGGGACAATTTCTTTGCAAACTACGAGTGTATCATCCTTGACGTCTGCGAGGTGAAGATAGGCTCGGACGTGCTGCTCGGGCCGAGGGTGAGCATTTTTACGGCCTGCCACCCCTTGGACCCTGAGACGAGACGCTCAGGCCTTGAATACGGAAGGCCTGTGGAGATAGGGGACAACATATGGATAGGCGGAAATAGCGTTATAAACCCCGGGGTCAAAATAGGAAGGAACGCTGTCATAGGCTCGGGCTCGGTGGTGACAAAGGATATCCCTGAAAACTGCGTGGCGGTGGGGAACCCCTGCAGGGTCATAAGGAGGCTTGAGGCTTAAGTAATTTTAACAAAACCTTACGGTTGCATTAAATAACCTCTGAATGGTGGACTTTTAAAGCCTCGGCGTTATAATGGATTAGCTGAAATAAAAAAGCTTTAAAAAGACTTTTAATGACGAAGAGGTAGAGATGAATTCGGAAAGACATGACAGATACATAAGAGATAAAGGGCCTGTTGAAAACGGGACGGTAAGAAGAAGGATCGGGACCGAGGGACAAAGGAGACATGTAAGAAGGTCCTCCCCGGAGGCTTTCCCCTACGAGGCGGTAAGACACGCAAGGCAGGCTCAGGCAGGCTCGGCATTTGATGACGATGAAGACTACGGAAATTACGTCGATGAAGACTACGAGGAGCCCTTGAAGGAGCGGGGAAAAAGGCATTCAAGGGGCAAAAAGAAGAAAAAGAGGCGCATACTGAAGGCACTCCTTGTTATCCTTCTCTTTTTTGTGGGCTTTTTTGCGGTAAAGAACATCCTCCAAGGAAACAACTGGACCGTGGCTGTGTTCGGAGTGGACGCAAGAGACGGAAATCTCGAGGAGGGGACGCGCTCAGACGTCATAATGATAGTGAACGTAAACAAGCGCTCCGGCGAGGTGAAGCTGGTGTCGGTGTTCAGAGATACCTATCTGAAGATCGACGACGAGGGAAATTACAATAAGATAAACGCCGCCTATGAGAGAGGAGGTCATGAGCAGGCCGTAGAAGCCCTTGAGGAAAATCTCGATATAAAGATAGACGATTACATCACCTTCAGCTGGGCGGCCGTGGCAAAGGGTATAAACGCTCTCGGAGGCATAGACCTTGAGATCAGTGACGCGGAGTTTTCCTACATAAATGCCTTCATTACGGAGACTGTAAACTCCACCGGCATAGGCTCGACTCAGCTTAAATCAGCGGGAATGAACCATCTGGACGGGGTGCAGGCGGTGGCTTACGGGCGATTGAGGCTCATGGATACCGACTTCAACAGGACGGCAAGACAGAGAAAGGTGATAGGACTTGCTGTGGATAAGGCCAAGGCTGCGGATTTTGATACACTCAAAAATACCGCTCTTGCTGTTTTGCCGGAGGTGTCCACAAGCGTGGGGATCGACGATCTACTTCCGCTTTTGAGAGATATAGACAAGTACACTATAGGAGATTCAACGGGATTTCCGTTTTCGAGGCAGACTATGGATATAGGCCGCTTGGACTGTGTTGTGGCCACCACCCTTTCAAGCAACGTGACGACCCTGCATCAGATACTCTACGGAGAGGAGGATTACAGTCCCTCGGAGACCGTGGAGAGCATAAGTCGACATATAGGAGAGGTGACAGGACTTACGGAGGCGGGGGAGAATGCTCCTGAGGCGGGCACAGGAGGGGGAAGCTCCCACAGGGAGGAGACCCCTGAGACAGCAGCGCCCACGGAGACTGTGCCGCCCGAGACGGAGGGCTCTGAGCCGGAGACCGAGGAATCCGAGACTGCTGAATCTGAGACCGGGGAATCAGAGAATTCTGATTCAGAAAGCTCCGAGTCTGAGACCTCGGAGGGAGAAAAAGAGAACGAAACCATGACCTCGGAGGAGGAGAGCGAGACTGAAGACGGGGAGGACTCAGCTTCCGGCGAAGATGATGAGAGTGATGAGCCGACCGAGGCTCCCTCCGAGTCCGAGACCCGTCCTGCAGAGACTGTATCTCCTATCCTTCCGGAAAGCCCTGAGGAGCCCTCTCAGGGAGGCACGGGGGTCGTGGTTCCGGGAGGTCCCGGAAGCTTTACGCCCGAACAGGGCGCGGAGACGGGAGGCCCCGGAGCGATCAACGGTTAAAAAATATAAGGAGCATTTCCGAATATGAAGTTTATACACTGCGCAGATCTCCACCTTGATTCAAAGATGGAGACGAATCTTGACAGAGAGAAGGCCGCCGAGAGAAAGTCAGAGCTTTTTGATACTTTCCGGCGGATGGTCTCCTATGCCGACGACAACGGGGTGAGAGCCGTTATAATAGCGGGTGACATGTTTGACACTGCGGAAAACATGCAGCTCAGGATAAAGCGCAGAGTGCTCTCGGTGATGAGAGAAGCTCACGATGTGGATTTCCTGTATATAAAGGGAAACCATGACGGAAAGCTCTTTTTGGAGAATGAGGAGAAGCCCGAGAATCTAAAGCTCTTTTCAGATTCATGGACCTCTTATTCCTATGGGAGCGTGGTGATAACGGGGAGAGATTATGAGGCCTGTGCCGGAGAGGACTCGGATTTCTACCGGAGCCTTGACCTTGACGGGGACAAGATAAACATCGTCGCTCTCCACCAAACGGCTTCAAGATATTCAGGAAATGGAGGAGAGGGGAGTATCAGCCTCTCCCTCCTAAAGGATAAAAACATAGATTATCTGGCTCTCGGACATCTTCATTCCTACAGCCGGGGGAAGCTTGACGACAGGGGGATATACTGCTACAGCGGCTGCCTTGAGGGAAGAGGCTTTGACGAGTGCGGGGAGAAGGGTTTTGTGCTTCTTGATATTCCCGAGGACGACCCATTTTCAAAAAGGAGGATAAAAGCTGAGTTTGTTCCCTTCTCCTACAGGTGCATACGAGAGGTAAAGATCGAGCTTTCCGGAAGCGCCGGGGACGAGGAGCTTGAAGGCCTCGTGTCAAAAGCGCTGTCGGATATTCCTGAAAGTGACCTTGTCAGAGTGGTGCTTTGCGGGGAAGTGGACGAAAATACGGACATTGACACTGAGTATTTGGAAAAGAGATTCGGGGACACTTTTTATTATCTGAAGTTTAAGGATGAGACAAGGCTCCTCATAAGGCCCGAGGATTTCATGAACGACATTTCTTTAAAGGGAGAGTTCATAAGGCTCGTATCAGAGAAAAAGCTGAAGCGTGAGGATAAGCAGGAGATAATAATGATGGGACTCAGGGCGCTTTCCCACAGGGAGATAGACATATGGAAATAAAAAGCTGTCAGGTGGAGAATTTCGGAGTCCTTAAGGGGAAGCGTTTTGATTTTTCCAAGGGGCTGAACGTGATAGAAGAAAAAAACGGCAGAGGAAAGACCACTCTCTCTGTCTTTATCAAGTCCATGTTCTATGGGATGGAGTATTCCAAAAAGCGGAAGGAGCTCACCGAGAGAGAGCGGTTTCTCCCTTGGCAGGGCGGAAACTGTGGAGGAAAGCTTGTGTTTTCCATATCCGGAAAGGACTATGAGATAACACGGTTTTTCGGGAAGAAAAAGGATGAGGACGAGTTTGAGCTGAGAGATCTGTCCACAGGAAAGCTCTCCCACGACTATCCGGAAAATATCGGCGAGGAGATCTTCGGTATAGATGAGGATTCCTTCGAGAGAAGCATTTTTATAAATCTGTCGGACAAGACACCTGCAATGAGGGACAGTATAAACGCAAAGCTGGGAAATCTCATAGACAATACCGACGACATAAACAATTTTGAGAGCGCATATGAGAGACTTTCGGAGCTCTCAAAGAGTCTGAAGCCCCTGAGAGAGGGGGGCGAGGAAAAGCTCATAAGGAAGATAGGGAGAGAGCTCTCCGAGGCGGAGAGCGAGCTGAGAAGGTGCGCGGAAGCCGAGGTAAGATGCGCAAAGCTTTCGGAGAGAATAGACGAGCTTTCAAAACGCAGGGAGGAGCTCTCCGTGAGGCTTGAGGAAAGCAATAGGCGCATGAGGGAGGCGGCCCTCAGGGAAAAGCTTCTCAGGTATAGATCTCTTAAGAAAAACCTTTCAGAGGATGAAAAAGAGGTAAAAAGGCTGAGAGAGACCTTTGACGGAAACGTGCCTGACGAAAAGGGACTTGGAGAGTGCGAAAAAACGGCAGACAGCTATGCCGACATAAAGCGGAAGATCAATGAGATCTATGACATATACGGGAGCAGAGAGGATATAGATGCGAGGCTTACGTCAATAAAAGCCGAATTTGACAAGGGATTCCCGGACGATGAAGCCATACATGAGTTTGAAAAGGCGTCTAAGGATCTTCGAGAGTTCAATATAAGAGCCGAGGCAATGAGACCTTCGGAGTCTGAGATGGATTTTCTTAAGGAGTACGAAAAAAGGGACAGTACGATCCCTGAGCAGGAGAGAAGGGCCGAGTCGTCTCTGAGGTTAAAGGTCACGCTGGCCTTGATAACAGCTGTCGCCGCGGCTGCGGCAGGGGCCTTTGTCATCTTTTCCCGGAGCTCCGATCCTTTCGGGAGGGGATTACCTGTTTACGTGGCCTCATTTTTTTGCGTGGGGCTCCTTTGCCTTTTTTGGGGTATAAGTCTCAGAGGCAGCAAAAGGGCTCTCCGCAATATGAGAAGAGAGCGCCTCCACAAGCTGCGGGACCTTGAGGTAAAATATGAAGCCCTCCTCCAAAAAAGAGAAGCCTACGAGGAGTATATGAGGAAAAATGCGTCTCTCATCGAAGGCTCGCGTAAAATACTTTCGGATTTCAGAGAAAGATATGCGGGAGGCCTTGGGAAAGCGGAGGATGAGAGGCTTTCAGAGAGCATACTAAAGTGCAGAGAAAGATTCGAAGAGCTCAAGGAGGCGAAGGCGGAGACAAAAAGTCTGGAGAGGGCCGGAAAAGAGCTTCTTGAGAAGACCGTCCGCTTTTTCAATGAACATGGGAGAAGGGCGGAGGGCGACGACGTCTTTGCGGTCATATCGGGGATGAAGAAGGATGCGGCTGTCCTGGAGAGAAAAATGAAGGATGAGGAAGAGAGCCGCAGAGAACTTATGGAGTTCTCCGAAGAAAACGACATTTCCTTTCTTGAGGGGCTTAAGGAGAGTGAGCTACAGTCCCCCGGGGAGGAGGATCCCGCAAAGGAATATGAGGCTTTATCGGCCGAGCGTGAAAGGATATCGCAGCAACTGAGAGACGGGAGAAAAGATCTCAGGGAGCTATCGGAGCTTGCGGATATGAGGCCGGAGCTTGAGAGGGAGATAGCGGAGCTTTCGGAAAAGTCCGAACACCTCAACAAAAAATACGAGCTCATAACAAAGACCATGGAGTTTCTCAAAGAGGCAAAGGACAGGCTCTCCACCTCATATATGCATGATATGAGGGAGGCTTTCTACAAGTATCTCGCCATAACGGATGACGGGGAGCTGAGATTCATGCTGGACAATGATCTCAAGGTGGAGGTGGAGGGCGGTGGAAAGAACCGCCGAAGCGAGTATCTGAGCAGAGGCTACAGGGATCTGGTGAACATATGCACGAGATTTGCTCTCATAGACGTCATGTATAAGGATGAGAAGCCCTTCATAATACTTGACGATCCATTTGTGAACCTCGACAGGGATAAGCTTCAAAGGGCTCTTGACTTTGTCAGGAAGATTTCACAGGAGAGACAAATAATTTATTTCTGCTGCCATCCGGCAAGGATACCGGAGGAGATCACCGCGAAAGAACTATAATAAAGACTGACTTTTAAAGGAGATAAAAATGCTGATAGCATCTGTGCTTTTTCAGAGGATAGGAATGATGTTCATACTGATGATGATCGGTATGATAATGGCAAAGACAGGTAAGATAAGCGATAAGGGAAGCAAGGAGATGGGAAATATACTCATCTATGTGGTGATACCCGCTGTAGTCATAAGGTCCTCCCTTGTGGAATACAGCCGGGAGAGACTGGAAATGTACTTTCTGTCCTTTATTTTGGCAGCTCTTTCACTGGCGCTTTCCATGGCGGTGTGTGCCGTCGTATTTAAGAAAGACCCCATAGAAAACTTTGCCTCGGCATTTTCAAACGCAGGCTTTATGTCGGTGCCTCTGATACAGGAAGTACTCGGAGAAGAGGCGGTATTTTACGCTGCGCCTCTTGTTGGACTCATGAATCTTTTGCAGTGGACCTACGGGGTATTCGTCATAACAAAGGATAAAAAGATGATATCCGCAAAGGCCGTATTGACAAATCCTGTGCTTGTGGCCATTATTGCGGGCCTTGTACTTTTTGTGCTTCCGGTGGAACTTCCACAGGTGGTGACGGGAACTTTGGATATGATCTCTGCGGCGAATGCCCCCCTTGCGATGCTCTGCCTGGGGACCTATCTTGCAAAGACCGATATAAGATCTATATTCACTGATAAAAAGGCCTATGAGAGCAGCCTTATGAGGCTATTGGTCATACCGCTCCTCACTGTTTTTTTGATGACTCCCTTTCCCGCCGACATGAACGCAAAGCTTGCTGTGCTCATAGGGGCCTCGGCCCCCGTAGGGATGAACGTGGCTATATTCGCTCAGATACATGGAAAGGATTATCCCAGATCCGTAAAGAGCATATGTCTCTCCACACTTTTTTCCATCGCCTCCATGCCCTTTATAGCGGCTGTGGCGGGAATGCTGTGGGGGCTCTAAAGCCTGTTTAAGAATTCCTCCATTGCTCTTGTGAGGTAGCGGCTCCTCTTATAATAAAAGTAAATATTTCTCTCTGTGTCGGAACCCTTGGGCTTAAAGAATACTATTCTTTTGTCCGAGGGAACATTTTTTATGAGGGTGTCAGTCACAAAGGCTATCCCCATGCCGTAGCAGGCTATGTGGTAGGCGGTTATCTGTTGGTCAAGCTTGAGGACCACTCTCGGGCGGTGGATGCCCGCCTCAAACAGGAGTTTGTCAGAGCGCTCCCCGGTGTCGTTTCCGGTCCTCTGAAGGAGAAAAGGATCCTCCTTGAAGACAGAGAGGTCTACGCTTCCCTGAGAGTCCGAGAGATGTCTGTCCCTCCTTATATCATCGGCGCTCAGCATAAAATCTTTAAGGCTCTCGCTTCTTTCCGCGATCAGGGAGGAGGGCACTGCGATGAGAAGATGCTCGGTGCGGAAAAGCCTCTTTTCGTAAACGGATTTCGGGAAGGGATAATTGTCTATTACAAGATCCAAATTTCCCGTAAATAGGAGTCTCTCCAGCGCCTTGGTATTGGACTCCACCAGATTTATCTCCACCTTGGGGTAGCTCTTTACGAAGTCGGCTATGAGGGGAGGCAGTATGTAGGAGGCAAAAAGGTTGGTGCCTCCTATGGACAAGTGCCCGGTGTTGAGTCCCTCGAGGTCGTTCAAGTAGTTTCCGAACTCATTCTCCATGTCCATGAGCTTTTCTATGCAGTGTATATATTTTTCTCCGCACTCGGTGAGCTGAAGGGGATTGGTGCTCCTGTCGAATATTGGAGCCCCTATCCTCTTTTCTATTTTTTTAATGACCGCGCTCAGAGACGGCTGGGTGATGTAAAGGTTCTCCGCAGCCCGGGAAAAGCTCCTGGTCTTATATACCTCATATACGTAATCCTTGCCCTCAAACATGACGTCCTCCCTGAATAAGGCCTGTTTTTAACGGCCTATAGATATTTATCTATAACTAATATACATATATATATATTTGAAACAATATTAGACCGAAACTATAATTAAAGCAAGAAAAAAATGAAAGGAATATGGCGCCTTAGGGAAGCGCCATAGAGGGAGAGATGAGCGAGGAAAAGAAGGAATACAGGATAGAGCATGACTCTATAGGGGAGAAGCAGGTTCCCATAGACGCTTACTATGGCGTGCAGACTCTCAGGGCTGCGGAGAACTTTTATATCACAGGGCTTACCATGCATCCCGAGATGATAGTCAGCATTGCTCAGATAAAGAAGGCTGCGGCCATAACGAACTTTGAGGTGGGCAGACTTGAGAAGAAGAAGGCGGAGGCCATAGTAAAGGCCTGCGAGGAGATAATAGAGGGAAAGTTCCACGACCAGTTTATAGTGGACCCCATCCAGGGCGGAGCGGGAACCTCCCTTAACATGAACGCCAACGAGGTCATCGCCAACAGGGCTATAGAGATACTTGGCGGCAAGAAGGGAGATTACTCCATAGTAAACCCTAACGACCACGTAAACTACGGACAGTCCACAAACGACGTGTTCCCCTCCTGCGGAAGGATGACGGCAATGAAGCTCCTTCAGAGGGCAAGGCAGCAGCTTGAGCGCCTCTACGATGCTCTCATGAAAAAGAGCGAGGAGTTCGACTCTGTAATAAAGATGGGAAGGACTCAGCTTCAGGATGCGGTGCCCATCCGTCTCGGACAGGAGTTCCATGCCTACGGCACGGCCATTCAGAGAGATATAAGGCGTTTCGACAATGCCATGCATGAGATGGGAGCCCTCAATATCGGAGGGACTGCGGTGGGTACCGGACTCAACGCTGACGTGCAGTATTTCAGAAAGGTCGTTCAGAACATAGCTTTGGTGTCGGGACTTGACCTTATACAGTCCTTTGACCTTATCGACGCAACACAGAACCTTGACGGCTATGCCTCGGTATCAGGGACCGTGAAGACCTGCGCCATAAATCTTTCCAAGATGTCAAACGACCTTCGTCTCATGTCCTCGGGACCCAGGACGGGAATCGGAGAGATAAATCTCCCTCCCAAGCAGAACGGATCTTCCATAATGCCCGGAAAGGTCAACCCCGTTATCCCCGAGGTGGTAAACCAGGTTGCCTTCAACATAATCGGAAATGACATGACGATAGCCATGGCCACAGAGGCGGGACAGCTTGAATTGAACGCTTTTGAGCCCATCATCTTCTACAACCTGTTCCAGTCGGTGGAGACCCTCACATTTGCGGTAAGGACCCTTGTGGACAACTGTATCACAGGTATCACCGCCAACGAGAAGAAGTGCAGAGACGAGGTCATAAACAGCGTAGGAATAATCACAGCCATCTGTCCTCATGTGGGATATGAGAGAGCGGCAGTGGTCGCAAAGGAGGCTATAAAGACGGGGGCTTCCGTGAGAGAGCTTATACTCAGAGACAAGCTTCTCACAGAGGAGGAGCTCGACATAATACTCGATCCCTATTCAATGACGGAGCCCGGTATCTCAGGCGAGGAGCTCCTTGACAAGAAGGGAATCAAGGGCCTGTTATAATAAGGGCCGATTCGAGAGCCTTACTATAGAAAAACGGTATGGCTCAGTGCGAAAAAAGTATATTTTAAACAGAGATAAATGTCCGATAATGTTGTAAAATGTTATCGGACAAAAATATGAAGATCGAGAGGTGGAAGAAATGGATTACAATAAAGCAAGCCTTGCCATGCATGAGGAGCACAGAGGAAAGATAGAGGTACATTCAAAGGTGCCTGTAAAGACCAAGGAGGACCTTAGCACCGCCTACACTCCCGGAGTTGCAGAGCCCTGCAAAAAGATACACGACAATGTAAACGATGCTTACAAGTACACTGCAAAGGGAAATCTCGTGGCGGTAGTCACAGACGGAACAGCGGTCCTCGGACTCGGAGATATAGGCCCTGAGGCGGGAATGCCCGTCATGGAGGGAAAGGCCATACTCTTTAAGGAGTTCGGAAATGTGGATGCCTTTCCCATCTGCCTTGCCACAAAGGATGTGGACGAGATAGTTGAGACTGTAAAGAGGATAGCCCCCACCTTCGGAGGAATAAACCTTGAGGACATCTCCGCCCCCAGATGCTTTGAGATAGAGGAGAGACTTAAGGAGGAGCTTGATATACCCGTATTCCACGATGACCAGCACGGAACCGCAGTGGTTTGCCTTGCCGGCATAATAAACGCTCTCAAGATAGTCGGAAAGAAGGCTGAGGATTGTCAGGTGGTAATAAACGGAGCGGGAGCGGCAGGCGTTGCCATCTCAAAGCTTCTCATTAACTACGGTATAGGAAACGTTATACTCTGCGACAGGTCCGGAGCCATTGCAAAGGGCAGAGACCATATGAACCCTGTGAAGGAGAAGATCGCCGAGATAACCAACAAGAATAACGAGCACGGAAGTCTTGCCGAGGTCCTTAAGGGCAAGGATATATTCCTCGGAGTTTCAGCTCCAAACACCGTGACAAAGGAGATGGTAAGCTCCATGGCAAAGGACGCCATAATATTTGCCATGGCAAACCCTGTGCCTGAGATAATGCCCGACGAGGCAAAGGCCGGAGGAGCCAAGGTCATAGCTACAGGAAGGAGCGACTTCCCCAACCAGATAAATAACGTACTTGTATTCCCCGGAATATTCAGAGGAGCCCTCGACGCTCATGCCACGAAGATAACAGAGGAGATGAAGATGGCTGCGGCAAAGGCAATAGCCTCCCTTGTGGACGAGAAGGAGCTCTGCCCCGACTTCATCATCCCCGACGCCTTTGACAACAGAGTGGCAAAGGCTGTATCCGAGAGCGTAATGAAGGTGGCTAAGGAGCAGGGCGTCTGCAAGAACATTTGATTTTCTCGAGGAGGGATAAGGTAAGCTATGAAATACAGGACAGAACATGATTCCATGGGAGAGATGCAGGTCCCCGAGGACGCCTACTGGGGAGCTCAGACAGAGCGCTCTCACGAGAATTTTGTCATAGGAAAGGAGAGGATGCCCGAGGAGGTAATAAGGGCTTTCTCCATATTAAAGAAGGCGGCGGCCATAACAAACAATAAGCTGTCGAGGCTTTCGGATGAAAAGTGCGAGATAATAAAGAAGGCCTGCGATGAGATATACGAGGGAAAGCTCTCCGAGCATTTTCCTCTGGTGGTTTGGCAGACGGGCTCAGGAACCCAGTCAAACATGAATGTAAATGAGGTCATCGCCAACAGGGGCAACGAGATAGCGGGAAAAAAGCTCCTTCACCCCAACGACGACGTAAATATGTCTCAGTCCTCAAACGACACCTTCCCCACAGCCATGCACATAGCGGCTGTGACGGAGACGAGGGAGAAGCTCATTCCCGCCGTAAAAGGCCTCATTGAGACCTTTGAGAGGCTTGAGGAGGAAAACAGAGGTGTGATAAAGAGCGGAAGGACCCATCTTCAGGACGCCACGCCCATTGCATTTTCCCAGGAGATAAGCGGGTGGAGATATATGCTCCTCAACAATCTCGAGCAGATAGAGGAGTCATTGAAGTGGACTTCGAAGCTGGCCCTTGGAGGCACAGCCGTGGGAACAGGGCTCAACTGCCCCGAGGGATTTGCCGAGGAGGTGGCAAGGCAGGTGTCAGAGCTTACGGGATACAGCTTCTCAAGCGATGAGAACAAATTCCATGCCCTCACCTCAAAGGACGCTCTCTGCTTCGGACACGGAGCCCTGAAGGCTCTGGCGGCCAATATGATGAAGATAGCAAACGACGTAAGATGGCTTGCAAGCGGCCCCAGGCTTGGGATAGGAGAGATAACTATCCCCGCCAACGAGCCCGGATCCTCCATCATGCCCGGGAAGGTAAATCCCACCCAGTGCGAGGCTGTGACCATGGTGGCGGTTCAGGTAATGGGAAATGACGCCGCTGTAGGCTTCGGAGCTTCACAGGGAAATTTCGAGCTCAATGTATTCATGCCTGTGATAATATACAACTACCTCCAGTCCGTAAGGCTCCTTGCCGACAGCATAAATTCCTTCAACAAAAACTGTGCGGTAGGAATAAAGGCGGACAGGGAGAAGATGCATCACAATCTTCACAACTCGTTGATGCTTGTCACCTGCTTGAATCCCTATATAGGCTACGAGAACGCCGCAAAGGTGGCAAAGAAGGCCTACGCCGAGAACACGAGCCTGAAGGAGGCCTGTGTGTCTCTTGGCTTTCTCGACGCAGAGAGGTTTGATGAGGTATTCAAGCCCGAGGAAATGGTTTAAATATTACGATTTTTTACAAAATAAGGCTTGGTTATAGCTAACATAAAAAAAAAACATATAAGCTGCCGCCGCGAAAACATGAGGGTTTTGCGGCAGGCGGCTTTTTGTACTCTTTATTTGAAACGATAAAAATATTGACATAACCTTAAGAATAGAGGATAATTCTAAACAATATACCAAAACAGGATTATTTTTTTTAAATGCCGACTTTAACGATGTGGTGTATTGAAAATTAAAGGAGGACAGCAAAACATGAAAAAGACATTAAAGAGACTCACGGCCCTTATGATGGTCGGAGCAATGGCTCTTTCACTTGCAGCCTGCGGGGGAGGCGGAAACTCTGCGACAGAGACTACTGCCGCTGCGGGAGAAGCAGCAGGTGAGGCGGCAGGCGACGCAGCTGCAACAGCCCTCCCCGTATCGGCTACGGAGATAACTGTGCCGGAGGGAGAGTCTGTATCTCAGGAGACCGATGTAGTGGGGGCTATGCTTGTGGATTTCACCACCATGGATCCCATGGACACCTCGGATACCCTCTCAGGAGGTATCCAGAGACTTATAATGGACGGCTTCTTCGGATTTAACGATGAGATGGAGATCATCCCCATGCTCGCCGAGAGCTATGAGGCGAATGAGGACGCCACAGAGTACACGCTTCATTTGAGACAGGGCATATCCTTCTCGGACGGAACAAACTTTGACGCCGAGGCCGCAAAGGCGAACCTTGACCGTTGGGGAGACGAGAACCTGGGACTTAAGAGGACAACGCTTCTCTGCAACGTTATCGACAACACAGAGATAATCGACGACTACACTGTAAAGATTCATCTTCAGGAGCCCTTCGGAGCGTTCATCGCGACCCTTGCTCATCCCGCATGTGTTCTCATGAGCCCTCAGATCATTGCTCAGGGAAATGAGGCCTGCGCGGAGAACCCTGTAGGTACAGGTCAGTATACCTTCGTGGAGTGGGTGGCAGGAGACCATGCCACAGTAGAGCTCAACAAGGATTGGTGGGGATATGATCCCGAGATCTGCGGAGGAGAGGCTCTCGCGGAGCCCGATGCGGGATTTAAGAGCATTACCTTCAGACCCGTTGCGGAGAATGCCACACGTGTGGCTATGCTTCAGGCAGGGGATGCGGATTTCATCTGGCCCGTTCCCACAGAGAGCATGGCTACCTTGGCACAGGATACAAGCGTATATGTAGGAGCAGAGGAGGGAATCGTTGTTCGTTACCTCTTCATGAACAATCAGAAGGCTCCCTTCAACGACGTGAGAGTGCGTCAGGCAATGAACTACGCCATCAACAAGGACGCATACGTTGCAGTCGTAAAGAACGGACTTGCATCGCCTGCGACTTCAATAATGGGACCCGCCACACAGCACTACAAGGCAAATGATCCCTATGAGTACAACCCCGAGAAGGCCAAGGAGCTCCTTGCCGAGGCGGGATATCCCGACGGATTTGAGACAACCCTTATCTGCTCAAGCACCACCGCAAACTTAAAGCAGGCGGAGTTCTTGCAGCAGCAGCTTGCTCAGGTGGGAATAACCGTGAACATCAACTCTCTCGAGAGCGCGGTAGTCAACGATACGGTTGAGAATGTAAGCGGACCCGGCTCGGAGGCAGAGGTAGAGCTCTACATCATCGGATGGTCATCTTCCACAGGTGATGCCGACTGGGCTATAAGGCCTCTCCTTGCAATAGAGTCGGAGCCTCCTATGAGCTACAACATCTGCTACTACGAGAACGAGGAATTCGACAATCTCCTCTATGAGGCTCTTTCCACAGCAGACGAGGACGTCAGAGCCGAGAAATACGCTGAGGCTCAGGACATTGTTTGGGAGGACTGCCCTCTTGTATGCCTTGCAAACGACTACAACACATGGGCTACCTCAAACAAGATCGCCAATGTTAAGGTGTTCCCTGACAACTGCTTGAATGTCAGAAACGCAAGAATGCTTCAGTAATGTAAAATCGGAACAGGATTTTGGCACTATTGGCTTGGCGGCGTAAGAAGGCTGCCAAGCCAATTTATATAAGAGATGGGAGAATAAATAATGCTCAGATATATTGTTAAGAGAATAATAGGCGTTATCCCCACCCTGATAATAGTAGTCACTTTCGTATTCTTCTTCGTCCGCATGATACCCGGAGATCCCGCAAGACTTGTGGCGGGGCCTCAGGCTACCCTGGAGGACGTGGAGGTCATCAGGGAGGAATTGGGCCTTAATGAACCCATACCGAAGCAGTACATTGAATATGTCACAGGACTGCTCCACGGAGATCTGGGGGACTCTTTGAGGACAAAGCGTCCTGTTGCTTTGGAGGTAAGCCTTCGCTATATGAACACAGTAAAGCTGACGGTATTCAGCCTTGTGTGGAGCGTCATAGTCGGAGTGCTGTTGGGAGTGTGGTCCGGAAAGCACCGATCCAAGTGGCAGGACTACACCGGAATGACCTTGGCTATTTCAGGTATATCCATGCCATCCTTCTGGATAGGCTTTCTGTTGATAATGGTGTTTGCCGTAAATCTAAACTGGTTCCCCACCACGGGAGCCGACTCATGGAAGAGCTTCGTGCTTCCCGGTATAGCTCTGGGCACGAGTATAGCGGCCATAATAGCGAGATTTACCAGATCCTCCATAATCGAAGTCATGAAGGAGGATTATATAAGGACAGCGAGAGCAAAAGGACTTCGCGAGAAGACTGTCATCTGGAAGCACGCTTTCAGAAACGCTATGATCTCGGTGGTGACTGTTGTGGGACTGCAGTTCGGTTTCCTTCTGGGAGGCTCAGTTGTTACAGAATCGGTGTTTGCCTTCCCGGGACTGGGGTCACTCCTTGTTGAATCCGTAAATTACAGAGACTACAATGCTATCCAGTCGCTGATACTTATATTCTCGCTGCACTTTATTGTCATCAACTTGGTTGTGGACATCTTGTATGCCCTCTTGAACCCTGAGATAAAGCTGAGTTAAAGAAAGGAGGTCTGTCATGGCAAAAGAAAAGGTTTTAACCGAAAAGACGGATGTGAATACACCGTTTAAGGATTTCCTCAGGAAATTCAAAAAGCAGAAGACCGCGATAGTGGCTTTGGTTTTCATATTTATGCTTGTCATACTCTCCTTCATCAGCTATCAGATAGCTCCTTACGGCATAAACGAGTATGATTACAATGCGATAATGCAGGGCCCCAGCGCCGCTCACTGGTTCGGGACCGACGAGTTCGGAAGAGATCTCTTTTCAAGGATCATATGCGGGACCAGGATATCCCTCAGCGTGGGACTTTTCTCTGTCAGTATAGCCGCTATATGTGGAACTGTTCTGGGACTTCTGGGAGGATACTACGGAGGCTTTTTGGACTCATGTATCATGCGTATCTGTGACGTGCTTTTCGCCTTCCCCGGCATCATCCTTGCAATAGCCATAATAGCTATACTGGGAAGCGGAATGACAAACGTTGTCATCGCAGTGGCGGTATTCAGCACCCCTACCTTCGCAAGGCTGGTTCGAAGCACGACCCTTGCCACCAAGGGAAATGTCTTCGTGCAGGCTGCCAAGAATATCGGAGACAGCGATGCCAGGATACTTTTCCGACATATCCTTCCAAGCGCTATACCCAATATCATAGTTCAGTATACCATGTCCATAGGTACTTCCATACTTACGGCTTCAAGCTTGAGCTTTCTGGGAATGGGAGCTCAGCCTCCCACACCCGAGTGGGGCCTTCTCTTAAGTAACGGAAGGACTTACATGATGACGAGCTGGCACATTACGCTTTTCCCGGGACTTGCTATATTCTTCACTGTGCTTTGCTTCAACCTTCTGGGAGACGGACTGAGAGACGCTCTTGATCCGAAGCTCAGCGATTGATGGAGGGTGAGATATGGATACGAGAAAAAATATACTTGAAATAAAAAACATGCACACCTATTTCTATACGGACAACGGAGTGGTAAAGTCTGTAGACGGTGTAGACATAGAGCTTAAGGAGGGCTCCACCCTGGGAATAGTGGGAGAGTCGGGAAGCGGAAAGTCAGTCACCGCTCTCTCTGTGATGGGCCTTCTCATGGGCACCACGGGAAAGGTGGTGGAGGGAGAGATCCTGCTTGACGGAAAGGACATCACTCACCTCAGCGACGAGGAGAGAAGAAAGATAAGGGGAAATCAGATCTCCATGATATTTCAGGAGCCCATGACCAGCCTCAATCCTGTAATGAAGATAGGCGACCAGATAGTGGAGGCCATCCGCATGCATCAGGACAAGTCCAAGGCCGAGGCCAAGGCTATGGCTGTGGAGATGCTCAAGAAGACAGGGCTTCCCAGAGCCGAGCGCATGGTGAACGAGTATCCCTTCCAGCTTTCGGGAGGACAGCGTCAGAGAGTAATGATAGCTATGGCCCTTGTCTGCAATCCCAAGATACTTATTGCCGACGAGCCCACAACGGCTCTCGACGTGACTATTCAGGCTCAGATAATTGATCTGATGAACCATCTTAAGGAGGAGATAGGAACCTCCATCATATTCATAACCCATGACTTGGGCGTTGTGGCGGAGACCTGCGACGATGTTGTGGTAATGTACTGCGGCCGCGTCGTTGAGAAGGGAAATGTCTACGATATATTTGACAGGACAGCCCATCCTTACACAGAGGGACTTCTCAATTCGATACCCAAGCTCGGGCAGCATGTGGAGGAGCTGGCTTCCATCCCGGGCAATGTTCCGAATCCCAAATATATGCCCAAGGGATGTAAGTTCGCGCCCAGATGTCCTTACGCGACGGACCGCTGCAGAGAAGAGGAGCCCGGATTTTTCGATGTGGGCGACGGCCATCTGAGCAGATGTTGGCGCAGTGAAAAATAGGGAGGTCAGTATGGCAGAAGATTTATTAAAAGTTGAAGGTTTGAAACAATACTATCCTGTGTCAGGCGGCCTTCCGGGGAAAAAGACCTTTGTAAAGGCCGTGGACGGAGTGGATTTTGAAGTGAAGAGG
Source organism: uncultured Lachnospiraceae bacterium (assembly GCA_944381505.1). Classification (GTDB taxonomy): domain Bacteria; phylum Bacillota; class Clostridia; order Lachnospirales; family Lachnospiraceae; genus Avilachnospira. Next base: position 27,099 of record CALWLK010000047.1, on the reverse strand, counting down.
GGAGAGGTCTTCGGAATAGTGGGAGAGTCGGGCTGCGGAAAGTCCACTCTCGGAAAGGCTATCTGTAAGCTCATAGAGCCCACTGACGGAAAGATCATACTTGACGGCGAGGAGATACAGGACTATAACAGCAATCAGATGAGAAGCGTAAGGAAAAAGGTACAGATGGTATTTCAGGATCCCTATGCTTCCCTGAATCCCAGAATGTCCGTAAGGGATATTCTGGCCGAGCCCCTCATCGTCCATGGCTTGGCAAAGGGCAAAAAGGAGATAGACGATAAGGTCGTGGAGCTTTTGAGAGCTGTAGGTATGGACGACTACCACGCAAGGCGCTATCCCCACGAGTTCTCGGGAGGTCAGAGGCAGAGGATAGGAATAGCGAGAGCCTTGGCGGTAAGACCTCAGCTCATAGTGGCGGACGAGCCGGTGTCGGCCCTTGACGTTTCTATACAGTCACAGGTGCTGAACCTTATGTCAAAGCTCAAGAAGGAATATAATTTCACTTATATTTTCATAGCCCATGACTTAAGTGTCGTGGAGCATATCAGCGACAGGATAGGGGTAATGTATCTCGGGAATTTCGTGGAGGAGGCAAACAAGGAAAACCTCTACAAAAATCCCATGCACCCCTACACCCAAGCCCTTTTGTCGGCTGTGCCCATTCCTGATCCCAACGTAAAGAAGGACAGGATAATACTTGAGGGAAATATTCCGTCTGCTATAAATCCTCCCTCGGGCTGCAAGTTCCACACCAGATGCCCGAAGTGCATGGAGATATGTAAGAGGGAGGCTCCCAAGAAGTATCAGGTGGGAGATGACCATTTCGTTTACTGCCATCTCTACGACAAGGATAACCCCGCGGTAAACAAAACAGAGTCAAAGTCACCTGCAAAGGACACAAATGAGCCGGAGGCTGAGAAAGAAAAATAAGATCAGCGAGATGTACACGGGGAATAAAAAGGCGGAGCACGCCAAGGAGGCATAATTAAAATGAAGCTGTTTATCAGCGCGGATATAGAGGGGTGCATAGGCACTACCCTCAGTGTTGAGACCCACAAGGAGGAGGCGGTCTACCGGCCTTTTGCCGAGGAGATGACGAGGGAGGTGGTCGCAGTCTGCGAGGCTTGCCTCGAAGCGGGAGCCGACGAGATCGTAGTGAAGGACGGACACGGGGACGCCACTAATATAGACTTTATGGCTCTGCCCGAGAGGGTTAAGCTCATAAGAGGAAAGAGCGGACATCCCTTCAACATGATGTTCGGAATAGACGAGAGCTTTGACGCTGTGCTTTACGTGGGGTATCATTCGCCTGCGGGCTGCGGCGGCAATCCTATAAGCCACACCTCCACGGGAAACAGCAATCACATATATTTAAACGGAAAGCTTATGAGCGAGTTTATGCTCAACACTTATACGGCGGCCCTGTTTAAAGTTCCCGCCATATTCATCTCGGGTGATGAAGCCATATGCTCTCTGGCAAAGGAACTGGTCCCCGGGATAATCACGGCCCCGGTAAAAAAAGGCGTGGGGGCCTCTACCATAAATATGAGCATAGGCGAGGGACTGAGGCTCCTGAGAGACAGGGCCAAGACGGCAGTCTCAGGAGATCTGTCCTCCTGCAGGATAGAGCTTCCCGGGAAGTTTGAGTATGTGGTAAACTACAAAGACCTTAAAAAAGCTTATCAGATGTCCTTCTTCCCCGGAGCGGAGAGGGTGGACGAGCGCACTGACAGAGTCGTGAGCGACAACTGGAAAGATATAGTCACAGCCCATTCATTTATGGTCTATTAACTTAACGTAAAATATATCAAAAAATGATCCTGAGGAAAGCTTTGATAAAGAGCCCTCCTCAGGGTCATGTAATGTGAGGATAAGCCTTATGGAAGGATTAAAAAACAATAAGAAGATGCTGGGAGTGATAGGCGGCATGGGGCCCCTTGCCTCAAAGCTCTTTTATGAGATGATCATCGAAAAGACAGACGCAAAGTGCGATCAGGACAATATAGATATGCTCATATTGAGCGACGCCTCCATGCCTGACAGGACGGGAGCCATACTGTCGGGGGATACAGAGGCGGTGAGAGAGAGGATGCTAAGAGATGTGAGGATATTGAAGGGAGCAGGCTGCGACGCAGCGGCCGTAACCTGCAACACAGCCCACTACTTTGTGGACATGATAGAGGATGAGGCAGGGATCCCCTTTATACATATGATAAGGGAGACGGCGAAGGAGCTCCAAAGTAGATTCGAGGGAAAGAAGATAGCCATACTTGCCTCCGACGGGACCATAAAGACAAAGCTCTATCAGAAGGAGCTGGAAAAGTACGGTGTGGAGCCCTACGCTCCTTCGGAGGAAACTCAGAAAAAGGTGATGCATACCATATACGGGCTCATAAAGCAGAACAAGCCTGCTGACTGGAAGATATGGGATTCCATAGAGATAAATTGCCTTGACTCAGGCTGCGACGGAGCTGTCCTTGCCTGCACGGAGCTCTCGGTGGTGAGGAAGGAGCTGTCCCTCTCAAAGAGCTTCTATGTTGACCCCATGGATGTCCTTGCGGACAGATGTCTGGAATTTTGCAGAGGATAGGAGGAAATATATGTTTAAAGAGACCGGTAAGGATCTTCTTAAATTTATAAAAAACAGCCCGAGCTGTTTTCATGCTGTGACAGAGATCACAAAAAGACTCTCGGAAAACGGCTTTAAGGAGCTCAAGGAGTCAGACAGATGGGAGCTTAAGGAGGGTGGATATTTTACAGTCAGGAACAACTCCTCTGTGATAGCCTTCTACATCCCGGAAAATCACGATCTGTCGGTGAGGATCACAGCGGCCCACTCGGATTCACCCACATTTAAGATAAAGGAGAACCCGGAGATCTGCGTTGAGAACAAATACATTACTCTCAACACTGAAAAATACGGAGGTATGCTCTGTGCTCCTTGGTTTGACAGACCCCTTTCCGTGGCGGGAAGGATCTTTGTAAAAGGAGAGCCTGAGGATGGAGAGGGAACGGGAATAAAGGAGATAGAGGTAAATATAGACAGAGATCTCCTTATCATCCCTAATGTGGCCATCCACATGAACAGGAACGTAAACGACGGCTACAAGTATGACCCTCAGACAGACATGCTTCCGCTTTTTGCCATGGACGGGGAAAAGGACAGATTTATGAGGATCATCGCCGAGAATGCAGGAGTGGAGGAGAAGGATATACTCAGCCATGACCTCTACCTCTACAATCGTGCGGAGGGAAGCATTTGGGGTGCTGATGAGGAGTTTATCTCGGCTCCAAGGCTTGATGACCTCCAGTGCGCTTACAGCACTCTCGCAGGATTTGTCAAAGGAGAAAAGAAAAAGCACATAAGCCTTTACTGCGTCTTTGATAATGAAGAGGTGGGAAGCGGCACAAGACAGGGTGCAGGCTCAACCTTCCTTTATGACGTGCTCATGCGCATATGTAGAGGTATAAATGCGGACTATGAGGACTACCTGAGGATGCTTTCCGGGGGAATAATGCTCTCGGCGGACAATGCCCACGCAGTCCATCCCAACCGTAAGGAGCTCACGGACCCCACAAACAGAGTGTATATAAACGATGGCATAGTCATAAAATATAATGCACAGCAGAAGTATTGTACGGACGGACTTTCCGCCGCCTTCTTCAAAGCACTGTGCATGAAGGCGGGAGTGCCCTATCAGATATTTGTGAACCGCTCCGATATGCTCGGAGGCTCCACCCTCGGCAATATTTCAAATACGAAGGTCGCCCTTAAGAGCGTGGACATAGGTCTTCCTCAGCTTGCCATGCATTCCCCCTATGAGACGGCGGGAATAAAGGACACAGAATATATGGTGAAGGCTGTGACAGAGTTTTTTGAGTAAACAGGATAAAAAAGCGGGATATCCAGGCACGTGTTTGTGATATGTGCGTGGAAATTCCGCTTTTTATTTTATGAAAGCCGGTGCTCTAAGCCTGCCGCATCCGAAAAAGGTCGATTTTCCTCTGCCGGCTTACTTCAAATATTTCTCAGCTTCCTTTTTGTTGATATTAAACTTGGACATGAGCTTTTCGAGAATATCTTTATCTGAAAGCCCCATCTCTTTGAAAGCGGAAACCATCCCTTCCTTAAGCCCGTAGGATTTACCCTGTTCAATACCTTTTTCGGTAGCTTCTCTTTCTATCTCCCTGAATTTCATTTCGAGAGTCATATATTCTCGCCTCCATTCACGATTTTTCTTTACCTCGTCCAAAGCTCTCCTTATATCTGCTGTGAAGCTGTCTTCAAAAGCCGGCTCGGGTTCTCTGCCGGCCACAAGGTCGAGAAAGCCTTTAAGCCCGGCACCTTCCTCACCTTCTCTTCCTTGAGCGTTGAGGAATATTTTCTCCGTCCCGTCGTCAAGGGTTGTTTCTTTGTCCTGCAGACAGATGTTTCGGAAGCAGTATATACTTCTTCCACATCCGAAGGGATCAAAGGGACAAATGAAGATGACATAGCTTTCGGGAAGCTCCTCGTACAGGCCACCTCTTTCCAAAAGCATAAGATCCGTCATACTTTGATAATATCTGCTTCTTCTTGCCAGACTTCCACTATCGGTCATCTGCATCTCCACAGTATAGGTCCTTTTGCTTTCGTCACGGACAAACACATCCAACCTTATGCCCTTGGAGTCAAAAGAGTTGTCTACCGATTTCTGCCGTTCACTGTAGGAGATACTTTCGATATCAAGTTCGGGAAGTATCCTTCTGAGAAGTTCAAGGTAGATGCCGGGGTAAGCGGTCATGAGCTTTCCGAAGATAAAGTCGTCGGAAATTCCGGCCCTTCTCCACTTTTCAGATGGAGAAAGGACTTGTGAAGAATATGTGTTTTTCGTGTTCATGGGATCAAAAAACTCCTTATGTTATTTTTTGCTCTCCAAGCGAAAAACATCATCCCGATTTCATTATACCTGAACTGACGAGTTGTAACAATAAAAGAAGGGAGAAAAGTATAAAAAACTATTAGAGTTTTTATATGTAGAAAAAAGAATACAAGATGACTTTTGCCATAATGCATTGTATAATTATTTTAATTTGCATATACATTGCGGGGAATTGCCGGAGGAAGGATACATGCGTGAGGAGCTTTATGGAGCAACCGGAGGAGAATAAGAATGAAATACGACAGATTCATGAAAATATCCAAGGTCACTCTCGGAGAGAAGAAGGCTGACCTTGTACTTAAAAACGCAAGGGTTGTGGACGTTTTTACCGAGGAAGTACACAGGGCCGATGTGGCTGTCTGCGACGGTGTGATTGCCGGCATAGGCACCTTTTACGAGGGAAATGAGGAAATTGACCTTGAGGGAAAATACCTTATACCCGGACTTATAGACGCCCATCTGCATCTCGAGTCCACCATGGTCACACCCAACGAGCTGGTTAGTCTGGCGGCGGCCTGCGGCACCACAACGTTTATAGTTGACCCCCATGAGGCTGCAAATGTCTCCGGCACTGAGGGCATTGATTACATCTTGGACCAGACGGAGGATTCTCCGGCAAATGTTTACGTGATGCTTCCCTCCTGTGTGCCTGCCACCGAGTTTGACGACAACGGCTGCGAGCTCACGGCAGAAAAGATGGCTCCCTACCTTAAAAATCCCAGGATATTGGGGCTGGGTGAGGTGATGAACGATCCGGGAGTGGTGTACGGGGACAGAAAGCTTCACGAGAAGCTTGAGCTTTTTGAGGAAAAGATATCGGACGGACACGCTCCCTATCTCCCTTCCGAGGAGCTTTCAGCCTATGCCCTTGCAGGAATACGCACGGATCACGAGTGCACCTCCTATGAGTACGCCATGGAGGAGGTAAGGCGCGGCATCCATGTGAATATCAGAGAGGGCAGTGCCGCCCACAACCTTGAGGCCATAGTAAAGGGTATAGTTAAGCACAATACCCCCACAGACTGCTTCTCCTTCTGCACCGATGACAAACACATTGAAGACATACTGAGGGACGGACATATAGGCTACAACGTGAAAAAGGCCATAGAGCTGGGGCTTTCTCCCTTCAAGGCTATTAAAATGGCCACTGTAAATACAGCGCGCTGTTACGGCCTGAGACATTTGGGGGCCTTGGCACCCGGGTATCAGGCTGACATGGCGGTGGTGGGAAGCCTTGAGGAGATGGATATAAAAGCCGTGTTCTTTAAAGGCAAAAGGATAGACCCCGAGAAAAAACCTGAGATAAAGCCCTGCCCGAGGGAGCTCGGAGAGACGGTGCATTTAAGCGAGCTTAAGGAGGCGGACTTCAGGCTGCCGATCAAAGGGAATAAGGCCCACATCATAGAGCTTGACGCCTCCCAGATAACCACAAAGCACAGGGAGAAGGCCATTGGAGATACGGATAACTACATACCTGCAAACGGCCTCAATAAGATAGCCGCGATAGAGAGACACAGAGGAACGGGAAAGATCGGAGTGGGAATATGCTCACGCTACGGCATTGAAAACGGGGCCGTTGCATCAAGCGTCTCCCACGACTCACACAACATTATCGTGGTGGGAGATAACGACAGGGATATGGCTCTGGCGGTAAACGCCGTCATAGCTTCCCGGGGAGGCTACAGCCTTGTGGAAAACGGAGAGGTATATGACACTCTTCCGCTTCCCGTGATGGGACTGATGTCCGACGCAGGGTACGAAAACGTGAGCGGAAAGTTGGAGCGAATGATAAACAAGGCTCACGCCATGGGGATACCTGATGATGTGGATCCCTTTATAACTTTGTCCTTCCTTGCGCTCCCCGTAATACCGGAGATAAGGATAACTCCAAGGGGGCTTTTGGATACGGTGGAGTTTAAACTGATAAAATAATTAGGAAAATAAAGCTTTGGCTATATTTCATTTAATACATAGAGGATGCTGAAATGAACAGGAAGATAATAATAGTGAGAGGGGGAGGAGATCTGGCTACGGGAGTGATCTCGGTCTTGCATAAGGCAGGCTTCGGGGTCCTTTCTTTGGAGACGGAGATGCCCTCCGCAATCAGGCGCTCGGTGGCCTTCAGCGAGGCCTGCTATGAGGGAAGCTCGGAGATAGAGGGGATTAAATGCGTGCTCTGCGAGGATCTTTCCTCAGCTTTAAAGGAGATAGATTCGGTAAATGTGGCAATGCTCAAGGACCCTGAGTGCAGCGTGCTTTCGAAGATGAGGCCCTTCGCCTTGGTGGACGCCATCATTGCCAAGAAAAATATGGGAACACGGAAGGATATGGCAGACATAGTGGTGGCTCTCGGCCCCGGATTCGAGGCGGGAGTCGATGCGGATATAGTGGTGGAGACAAAGCGAGGACATAACCTCGGAAGGCTTTACGAGACAGGCTTTGCCATACCGAACTCAGGGGTCCCGGGGCTTATAGCAGGACACTCCTCGGACAGGGTGATACATGCATCCGCAAAGGGTGTGCTTTATAACAGGTCTTCTATAGGAGATATAGTGGAGGAAGGTCAGACTATAGCTGTCATAAGGGAGGATTCCGGAGCGGAGCACGAGGTGAAGGCGACATTTACGGGGCTTTTGAGAGGCCTTATAAGGGACAGCTTCCCGGTGACTGAGGGATTTAAGATTGCGGACATCGACGCGAGGAAAGAGGAACACGACAACTGCTTTACCATATCTGATAAGGCAAGGAGCCTCGGGGGGAGCACCCTCTGCGCCATAATGTACGTGGCGGCAAAGAAAAATATACCGCTTTAAAAAAGCAAAGTTATATAGATTACGGAAATCGGATGTCCGTATGCCCCAAAAGACAGCGGGCTTACGGACTGAAAGGAGAACCGAATGAAATCGGTAGGCAGGGAGCTTACGAGAGTTGACGCATACGGAAAGGTGACAGGTGAAGCCCGTTACACCGCCGATCTTGAACCCAAGGGTATATTGCATGCCAAGGTGCTTCACTCGGAAATAGCAAACGGAAAAGTTAAAAGCTTTGATATCGCGGAGGCCATGAAGGTCCCCGGGGTGGTGAAGATAGTCACATGCTTCGACACGCCCGACTGTCAGTTCCCCACCGCGGGGCACCCTTGGAGTGTGGAAAAGGCTCATCAGGATATATGCGACAGAAAAATATTAAATGAGAGAGTCAGGTTTTACAGTGACGACATAGCCGCCGTGGTGGCGGAGGACGAGGTTGCCGCGGCACGGGCCCTGAAGCTTATCAAGGTGGAGTACGAGGAGTACGAGCCTATAGTGACGGTGGAGAAGGCCCTCGATGCCGGAGCAACGCCTCTCCATGAGGACATAAGGAAGGATAATGTCATAGCCCATTCCCATATGATCATGGGAGGACCGGACTTTACTTTTGAAAAGGCGGTTTCCGAGGCGGAGGCACGCTTTGGAAAAGAAAATATCGAAGTTATAGACAGAACTTACGACACGCCAAGGATATCCCACTGTCATTTGGAGCTTCCTGTATCTTGGGCTTATGTGGATGCAAACGGGAAGATCACCATCACGAGCTCCACTCAGATACCCCATATAGTGAGGCTGTGTACGGCTATGGCGCTGGGAGTTCCCGCGGGAAGGGTGAGGATAATAAAACCCTACATAGGCGGAGGCTTCGGGAATAAGCAGGACGTGCTATATGAGCCCTTAAACGCTTTTCTCTCCATGCAGGTGGGGGGAAGGCCTGTGCGCCTTGAGATAAGCCGGGAGGAGACCATATCCTGTACGAGGACGCGACACGCCATAGAGGGAAGATGCAGGGCTCTTTTCACAAAGGACGGCAGGCTCCTTGCGAGGAAGCTTGAGGCCTACGCCAACAACGGGGCATATGCTTCCCACGGCCATGCTATATGTGCAAACTGCGGGACGGTATTTAAAGATCTCTACGCAGATGAGATGGGTTCGGAGGTGGACTGCATTACCGTGTATACCTCATCTCCCACTGCGGGAGCCATGAGAGCTTACGGTATCCCCCAGTCTGTCTGGTTCACAGAGTGCCTTACAGACGACATATGCGCCGTCACGGGGGAGGACCCCTGCGATTTCAGGATGAAAAACTGTATGAGAGAGGGCTTCGTCGATCCCGGAACAAAGATACCCTTCATTACCTACGGACTTAAGAAGTGTATAGAGGAGGGCCGAAGATACATCAAATGGGATGAAAAGAGAGCGGCATACAAAGATCAAAAGGGACATATAAGGCGGGGCGTCGGAATGGCTATATTCTGCTACAAGACAGGCGTCTACCCTATATCTTTGGAAACAGCCTCCTGCAGGATGGTGCTTAATCAGGACGGCTCCATGCAGCTTGTGATGGGGGCGACGGAGATAGGCCAAGGAGCCGATACGGTATTTACACAGATGGCCTCGGAGACCACGGGCATAAGCTGCGGGAACATATACATAGTTTCCACGCAGGATACGGACGTGACTCCCTTTGACACGGGAGCTTACGCTTCGAGACAGACCTACGTATCCGGAAAGGCATGTAAAAAATGCGGAGAGCTTCTCAAAGCGAGGATACTCGAGTACGCACGATATATGCTTGCAAATGAGGTGAGTGATATTTCAAAGACAGTCTACGCCGAGACTGTGAGAGAGGCAAAGAACAGACTCAAGGAAAGCTTTGGAATAACCGATGATGAGGATATAAAGACAGAGCTTATCGACCTGGAGGAGGACTGCATAGTCATGGCCAAAGAGGGCGCGGCATTTTCGGACAGAAGGCTTTTTGCTCTCTCTGTGCTTGCTGACACAGCCTTCCATTCCCTTGACCGCTCACAGCACATCACTGCCGAAGTGACGAGCCACTGCAAGGAGAATACCTTTGCCTCGGGATGCTGCTTTGCGGATATAGAGGTGGACATGCCCCTTGGAAAGGTCACTGTGAAAGATATAGTAAACGTGCATGACTCGGGAATTCTTATCAATCCCAAGCTTGCGGAGGCTCAGGTGCACGGAGGCATGAGTATGGGCCTCGGCTACGGCCTTTCGGAGGAGCTTCTCATAGATGAGGAGACAGGCAGGCCCTTAAACGGAAATCTCCTTGATTATAAGATCCCCACGGCCATGGACACACCTAAGCTTCATGTGAAGTTCATTCAGCTCAATGATCCCTCGGGGCCTTACGGAAACAAGGCTTTGGGAGAGCCTCCCGCCATCCCCGTGGCCCCGGCAATAAGAAACGCCATACTGAACGCCACGGGAGTCGCCATGAATGAAGCTCCGATGACAGCCGAGAGACTTGTGAAGGCCTTCAAAGAGGCAAAGCTTATTTAAAGGAGGGATTAGATGTTTGATATAAAGTCATTTTATGAGGCTGCGGACGTAAATGACGCGGTGAGAGCCCTCCGGGAGGATAAGGACGCCATACTCATAAGCGGGGGCACAGATGTATTGATAAAGCTCAGGGAGGGGAAGGGCGCGGGAGTAGCCCTTGTGTCCATACACAATATAAGAGAGCTCAAAGAGATAGGTATGGACTCCTGCGGAGATATAACAGTGGGAGCCGGAGCTTCGTTTTCAGATGTAACGAACAACGAGATAATAAAGAAATACATAAATATTTTGGGGGAAGCCGCCGATACTGTGGGCGGACCTCAGATAAGGAATGTGGGAACTGTCGGGGGTAATGTCTGTAACGGCGCCACCTCCGCCGACACGGCCTCTGTGCTTTGGTCCATGGACGCGGATGTGATGCTCTGTGGCTCGGAGGGAAGGAGAGAGGTCCCCATATGTGAGTTTTACGAAGGCCCGGGAAAGACTGTGAGGAGGCATGATGAGGTGTGCACCGGCTTCAGGATAAGAAAGTCCGAATACGAGGACTTCTCAGGCCACTACATAAAATTCGGCAAGAGAAATGCTATGGAGATAGCCACCCTCGGTTGTGTGGCGAGAGTAAAGCTCTCCGAGGATAAAAAGTTTATAGAGGAGGCGAGACTTGCCTTCGGAGTTGCAGGCCCCACGCCTGTAAGATGCAGAAAGGCTGAGGAAGCTTTGAGGGGAATGAGCATATCAGATCCCGAGATATATGAGAGGTTCGCGGAAGCCGGGCTGACAGAGGTAGATCCGAGAAGCTCATGGAGAGCCTCAAAGGAGTTCAGGCTGCAACTTATCTCGGAGCTTTCAAAGAGGGCCCTGAGAGAGGCTCTGCTCAAATCCGGTGCGGCTCCCTGCACTGTGGCGGACATACCCTACGGCCCTGAAGGATCAACGGGAATATGCGAGGAGCCCGCAAAAGCTGCTACAGGGGGAGGTGAGATAAGTGCTTAAGATCATACATATGAATGTAAACGGAAAGGACGTGGAGCTTGCCGTGGATGAGAGAGAATCACTCCTCGATACCCTTAGGAACAGGCTGGGACTCACAAGCGTGAAAAAGGGCTGCGAGGTAGGCGAGTGCGGAGCTTGTACTGTGTTGGTGGAGGGCAAAGCCATAGACAGCTGCATATATCTCTCCATGTGGGCCGACGGAAAGAAAATAATGACGGTGGAGGGCCTTAAGGGGCCTGACGGGGACTTGAGCCCTATACAGAGAGCCTTCATAGAGGAGGCTGCCGTGCAGTGCGGATTCTGCACTCCGGGACTGATAATGAGTGCGGTGGAGATAGTGGGCACAGGAAAAAAGTATAACAGAGAGGAGCTGAAAAAACTCATCTCAGGCCATCTATGCCGCTGCACCGGATATGAAAATATCCTGAATGCCATGGAGAGGATCGTGGAGGAGACCTACAAGGTATGCGGGGAATAAGTATATTTGTTTAATCAAGTTTTCTCCTTCTTTTGAAAACTTAAGTTGCAAAGGAAGGGGAATTTTTATTGGGGTAAAAGACATGATTTTGTTTAAAGGAACATAGAATAATAGGTTTTAAATAAGAGTTATTGAACAAGTTGATATACAAATTGAACAATTAAAGAAATTTAAATTGAACAAGTTTACTGAAGTTTTTAATAAATATATGAAAACTATTGATAAAATGTTCAACTTGTAGTATATAAAAATTACAAGTTGTTCATACTTGTTCAAACAAATAAGGGTACAACATATGAATAAGAACAGAATAACTCAAGGAGAATATATTTTTAATAAATTGAGAGAAAAGATCCATAATGGGGAATATAAGGGAGGAGATCAGTTGCCTACAGAAATGGAACTGGCGGAAGAGTATTCGGTCAGCAGAAATACTGTGAGAGCCGCCATCAACAGACTGGTAATGATTGGAATGGTGGAATCCTTTCAGGGCAAGGGGACCTTTGTAAAAGAAAACTATTTTTCAGGAAAAACTGAGGAGATACTTCCTGTAATTTTATCTGAGGGAAGCGACTATCTCACACTTATGAATCTCAGAAGCGCTATTGAGTCACAGTCGGCTTACTTGGCGGCGCAGAGAGCGACTTTCAGAGAGATTAGGCAATTGGATGATATTGTAAATGATCTGGAGGAGCATAAGGATGACCTGAAGTATTACTCGGAAAACGATATAAAGATCCACTCCAAGATCGCGGAGATTTCAGGAAATAAGATATTTGTTTCTCTGTTGGAAATGATAAGAGAGATACTTAAAGATGTACTTGAAGACTTTATCATGGAATATGGAAACTATGAAAGCATGAAAGCTCATAGAGATATAGTAAACGCTATAAAAATGGCTGATCCTGAAAAAGCCAGAGAGTCGATGCATAAGCATATGCAGACAGTTATCAACAGGTATTTACTGATGCCTAAAGAGGAGGAAGAGTAAATAGAAACTTAAGAACTTTAATAGGGAGGAGGTTAGAGAAGGAGTATGCAGAATTTGGTTGAATTTCGGCATATTACAAAGCGGTTTCCCGGGGTGTTGGCGCTTGACGATATCAATATTGAACTTAAACCTGGAGAGGTTCATGTGTTGATAGGTGAAAACGGCGCGGGAAAATCCACTTTGATGAAAGTGCTGTCAGGCGCTTACAAGCAGGATGAAGGGGAACTTTTGATAGACGGAAAAGTTGTGGAAAAGAATTCGCCTATAATTTCTTCTTCACTGGGGATAGGGATGATCTATCAAGAGCTGAATTTGATACCTGAACTTTCTATCATGAAAAATATCTTCTTGGGGAATGAAAAAAAGAAGGGGATATTTGATGATAAGAAATATATGTATCAAAAATCCAAAGAATATTTGAGCATGTTGCACTTGGATATCGACCCTAACACTCTTGTAAAGAATTTGGGTGTTGGAACTCAGCAAATGGTTGAGATAGCAAAGGCTATTTCAAAGAATTCAAAAGTTTTGGTGTTGGATGAACCTACCAGTTCACTGACGGATTCTGAGATTAAAGAACTCTTTTCCATAATAAAGATGCTCAAGGAAAAAGGTGTGGGGATGTTTTATATCTCGCATAGACTTGAGGAGCTTTATGAAGTCGGAGACAGGGTCACAATAATGCGAGACGGCACTAAGGTAGGAACATATGATCTCAATGAAATAAAAATGGATGAGATGATAGAAAAAATTGCCGGAAGAAAGATAGAGAATCTGTATCCGAGAAATCGAATAAAGCATGGGGATTGCGTTCTTGAGGTAAAGAACCTCACAGGTAAAGGCTTTGAGAATATAAGCCTTAAGGTGTATTCCGGGGAGATAGCAGGCCTCTCAGGCTTGGTTGGCGCAGGACGCACCGAGCTTGCAAGAGCGATATTCGGAATAGACAACTACACTTCGGGAGAAATATTCGTTAATGGGGTAAAGATAAATAAAAACAGCACCGGAGAGGCGGTAAAAGCGGGAATAGGCCTTCTGCCGGAGGACAGAAAGATACAGGGACTGGCTCTTAAGAAAAATATCAGAGAAAATATGGTGATCACAGTGCTGTCCTCATTAGGTAAAAAGGGCGTGGTCAACCTCAAGAAGGAGAAAGAGGTCTGTCAAAAATATGTTGATGAACTGGAAATAGCGACTCCCACCATAGAAAAGCTTGCAGGATTTTTGTCGGGAGGTACACAACAAAAGGTCGTAATCGCAAAATGGCTGATGGCTAACTTAAAGCTGTTTATATTTGATGAACCCACAAGAGGAATAGATGTGGGAGCTAAAAGTGAGATATACAGACTTATGGATGAACTTGTCGCAAAGGGAGCCGCAGTACTCATGATTTCATCAGATCTGCCTGAAGTGCTGGGAATGAGCGACAGGATATATGTAATGTCTCAGGGAAAAATGACCGGATGCCTGAACCATGATGAAGCTGATCAGAATCTTGTTTTGACATATGCATATAATCAGAAGGAGGAGGCGGTATAAATGAATAAAGCTTCAAAACGTTCCTTAAGAGAACTGGTCCGACTGCTTCCGAATTCCACTTATATATTTGTTGTACTATTTATCGCATTTGTAGTTTTTATTCCGAATTTCGGCTCTGCCACAAATATCTCGTCTTTGATAGGACAGGCCGCCATACTTATGATCTTAAGTTCGGCTATGTCGGTTGCGATAATTACGGGGGGAATAGACCTTTCGGTGGGTGGGATAGTGTCTTTGGTAGGTGTCGTTATGGCGCAGCTGGTGGGACATGGAATGAATGACGTAATGTCCATCCTGCTCGGCTTGGCATTCGGATGTCTTTTCGGACTGGTAAACGGTATCGTGGTAGTAAAGCTTAAAGTGGCACCTTTTATAGCCACCTTCGGAATGCAGGGAGTGGCATACGGACTTGCAAACACCCTTTCAGACAGCAGGGCATTATATATGCCGGACGAGGGTGTTCCGGTCATAAAAGCATTGCAGACCAACCTTTTGGAATGGATGTTTCCTTCGGGAAATATTCTCACTATAAGCGTTCAGGTATTGATAACAATCGTGAGTTTGACGCTGTTGATATTGTTCTTTAAAAAGACTGTTTTCGGGACATACATTTATGCATTAGGGGGAAACAGGGAGGCGGCAAAACTCTCTAATATCCGAACAGATAAGTGGAACATTATGGTTTATGTGATAACAGGGCTCTTGGCCTCTGTAGCTGCACTCTTGATGCTTTTGAGAATAAACTCGGCACAGCCTACTTCGGGGGACGGACTTGAATTCCAAGCTGTGGTTGCGGCGGTCTTGGGAGGCAACTATCTGGCAGGAGGAAAAGGAAGTATACCGGGAGCAATATTGGGAGCCTTGGTGGTTTACACAGTAAGAAACGGGCTGTCGTTGGCCGGAGTCAATGCAAATATGATAATGGTGGTTTTGGGGATCGTTTTAGTTCTCGGCATGGTCATGAATGAGGTTGCGGTCAGGGGACTGAGCTTTGGTGACAGGAGGAAAAAATGATGAGAGATAATGGTAGGATTTACGATTTTTCAACTTTTTTTATCCTGATTGCAATAATAATAGCGTTCTCGATATTCGGCAACAGCTTTTTAAAAGCAGGAAATATATCAAATATAATTAACCAGGCGTCCTTTTTAGCCATTATAGGAGTCGCACAGTTGGTGGTTATACTTACAGGAGGAATAAACCTTTCCATAGGATCGATAATGGCTCTTTCAACAGTCCTTTGCGGGCCTATGATGCTGAGAGAATCTACAGTGCCTGTAATTGTTCCTATTATACTGACGTTGGTCTTCGGATCTCTTGTAGGGCTTTTAAACGGCTTCATGGTTACAAAACTTAATATCCCTGCATTTCTGGCGACATTTGCCACTATGTATGTCGCAAGAGGGGCCGCGTGGCTTTATATAGGTCAGGGAGTATATTACGGAATCAAGGAAAGTATAAGATTTTGGGCGACAGGAGTTCTTTTCGAAGTTGGCGGATTCAGAGTAACAATGCCTATGGTCGTGGTAACAATATTCCTACTTATAATGTGGTTTGTGATATCAAAGACGAATCTGGGAAGGCGACTTTATTTTACAGGTTCCAATACGACTGCGGCAGAGTTTTCGGGTGTGCCTACAAAAAGGATAGTAGTTATAGCCCATGTGTTGAGCGGGCTTATATCAGGTATTGCCGGAATAATGTATGTTGCAAGGATCAATGCGGCAGATGCCAATTTGGGAACCCAGTACCATTTTGATGCTATTTCCGTAGCACTTATAGGCGGAGCGGTAATGTCAGGCGGTGTAGGAAGCATTTGGGGCGTTGCCGGTGGAGCTTTGATAATTGCAGTTATACAAAGCGGAATGAATAATATGCAGATACCTTCAGAGGTACAAAAGGCTTTCCTGGGAGTAGTTATTATATTTGCCGTATTCTTTAACAACTGGTTCCAAGAGAAAAAAATGAAAGTAGGGGACACGCAGCCTGTCAAGACTAAAAGTGAGGCTAAAGCGTGATAATAAAGCGAAACAAAAATTTTAAAATAAAAAAGGGGGTTACTTATGTTTAAAAAAATCACAGCAATTGCAGTCGGTTTGACAATGGGAGCTATGGCTCTCGTAGGATGTTCAAATGTTGACACAGCAACTACTACCGCAGCAGCAACAGATGCAGGTGCATCAGGTGAAACGGCATCAGCACAGGCGTCAACAGGAGAGAAGTACGACATTGCTTTTATCGTCAAGTCTATGCAGTCGGCGTTTTTCATTAACATGACAGACGCAGCCGAGAAGTGTGGGCAAGATTATGCAGACAAGATAAATGTTGAGATAATGGCGCCGCAGACACCGTTTAATATTGAGGAGCAGATACAGCTTGTTGAGCAGTGCATAACAAATCAGGTGGATGCAATTGTCATAGCTCCTTGTGATTCGGAGGGCATAGTTCCTGCAATAGAAAAGGCAAACGATGCGGGGATAGTGGTAGTTACAGCCAACACAAAATCAAACGGCGGAGATATAACGGCATATGTAGGAGTTGAAAACTATGATGTAGGATACAGCCTTGCCACAGCTTTGTTTGATAAATTGGGAGGCGAAGGAAATGTGATTCTTATAGAAGGAAAGGCCGGAAATTCAACATCGGAGGAGAGAGCGGAAGGCTTTAAGGCAGCTATGGAGAACTATCCGGGAATCACACTTCTTTCAAGCCAGCCTGCTGACTGGGACAGAGCCTCAGCTATGACTGTTATGGAGAACTGTCTGCAGACATATGATGATATAGACGGTGTATTGACATTGACTAAGGATATGGGACTTGGAGCTATAGAGGCTATAAAGGCAGCCGGAAGAGAAGATGAGATCGTATCAATGACTTTCGATGTTGACGATGACGTTATAGCGGCACTTGAAGCCGGGGATCTTTATGCATCAGGTAATCAGAACGAGCAGAGCCAAGCTTACATAGCAATAATGACCGCTGTATTTGCGCTTGACGGATATGAGGTCGATGACGAGCAGATACTTCCGATTTCAGTAGTTACATTAGAAGATTTTCAATAAAAATAATTAACCGAAAACAGGAGGTGTTTTTAAATGGAAAAGACAAAGTGGTTGACTACTGAAGAGCCCTCGGTGTTTTTTGAGGACAGTTCCGTAGGCAGATTGAAAAAGCAGATATGGGATGCAAGCGAGGAGGAGATAGAGAAAATACTTGAGGATTATGGGATACCCTCTCCTTCGGAGTTGGGAAAACCCAACACATATATTCAAACCACTAACAGGACGAAGGTAATTGAGAGAAGAAGAAAAAATGATATAGTATTTGTCCCTATCGGCTGTACGGAAAACCACGGAAAGCATGCAAACTCCGGACTTGACACCTTTATGGTAACGCAGATACTTGAGGGAGTAAGAAGATATACGGAGAAGCAGGGCCATGAGTGCAGTATAGCATTTACTCCACTTAACTATGGGGGACATCCTTATCATCATATAGCAATGCCGGGCACTGTAAACATGCCTCATGAAGTTGTTGTGGAGACCGTGATATATATGATGTTGGGACTTTGGAATGACGGCTTCAGAAAGATCATACTTGTCAATAACCATGGACAGTTATGGATGCTTGAGGCGGCGATCCAGGAATTCTGTAAGAGGTTCCAGCTTCCCGGAATATTCAGAGTAATTGACTGGCATAGAGCTATAAGAGAGTTCTTTATACCTGTAGACAGAGGAGACAGCTTTGAAACCACATTTATCCATGCTGACGAAATAGAGACATCCATGGGACTGCTTCTGTTCCCTGAGATGCTTGATATGGATAAGGCGGAGGAGGCTTGGCCTAAGAGCTATCTTCCGGGAGGACATTTTGATGTGTCGGTTGACGCATACAGAAGGCCATGCAAGTGGAGTGAAGGACAAGGCCATCAGGCGATTGAGATAGCGGGAACACCGCAGGGAGTGGTCGGAAATCCCAAGCTTGCGTCTGCAAGAAAGGCTAAGAGAGCAACAGCTGCCATTCTTAAATATTTGACGCTTGTACACGACGAGATATTGGAGGCGTTCCCGGCAGGAAAGGTACCTCCTGTAGAGGAAGTAACGCTGAGGACCGAAAAGGAAATGGAGCCGTATCTCAAGGAGCCTATGAGTGAAGGTTGGAAGTCGGTATATGGCATTCCGAAGATAGGAGCATTCGAGAAATTATAAAAGGTATTTACGGCAGATTTTAGGTTTTAAAATCTGCCGTAAGTTTTAAAAACCGGAAAGAGGTGTCATTTATGAATATGTTTGATTTGAGCGGAAAAAAGGCAATAGTTACAGGTGCGTGCCAGGGATTGGGAAAGAGCATAGCGGAAGGCTTGGCGGAGGCAGGCGCAAAAGTCTGCATAATGGATCTTAACAGCGAATGTGAAAAGATTGCAAAGGATATGTCAAAGGACGGAAAAGAATTTTCAGGGGTGGTTGTAAATCTGCTTGACAGAGAAGATCTGGTAAAAGGGTTTAATGACGCTGTATCAAAGCTTGGAGGCTTGGATATACTCGTAAACAATGCAGGGATGCAGGTAAGAGGTAATGCTGAGGAAATAGAGCTGTCAAGGTGGGATAAGCTTATTGAATTGAATGTGACTTCTGTATTTGAGATGAGCCAGCTCGCTGCAAGACATATGATTTCCAAGGGATATGGGAAAATAATAAATGTAGCTTCAATGCTTAGCTTTTTCGGAGGATATGTATGCAGCCCCTATGCAGCCTCGAAGGGGGCTGTGGCACAGCTTACAAAGGCATTTTCAAATGAATGGGCAGGAAAGGGAATAAATGTGAATGCCATTGCTCCGGGGTATATGGACACACCCTTGAATACAGCTATAATCAATGATCCGGAAAGAAATCATGAGATAACATTGAGGATCCCCGCACACAGATGGGGGACTCCGGATGATTTGAAGGGAACAGTGGTGTTCCTTGCTTCCAAGGCGTCGGATTATGTTTCAGGAGCGATAATCCCTATAGATGGCGGATATTTGGGAAGGTAAATTCAAGAGAAGGAGAGACCATGAGCACAAAAGAGGTATTAAAAGAAATAAAAACGGAAAAAGCCATTGCCATTATAAGAGGTGTTGAGCTTAAGGATATTATAAATACCGTAAAAGCACTGGTTGAAGGAGGGTTTCACAATGTGGAGATCACTTTTGACCATTCATGTAAGTCGGGAATAAATGAGACTTTGGAAAAGATAAGATCTGTTAAAAACAGCTTGGGTGACAGAGTCTTCGTGGGGGCGGGAACTGTGTTGACACCTGAGGAGGCGGAGCTTGCGGCAGAAGTGGGAGCTGAGTTTATGATCTCTCCTGATACCAATATCAATGTGATAAAGAGAACAAAGGAAATCGGTAAAATCTCTATTCCCGGAGCTCTGACACCAAGCGAGATAACGGCTGCTTATTATGCAGGGGCGGACATAATCAAGCTTTATCCTGCGGGGAATATAGGGGCATTATATTTAAAAGCTGTTAAGGCACCGCTTGTTCATATCCCTATGTATGTGGTGGGAGGGATAAAGCCGGAGGATATAGAGACCTATATGAAAGCAGGAGCAGACGGGTTCGGAATAGGAGGAAATTTGGTTCCTTTGGATCTGATAAAAAAAGGAGAGTTTGACAGAATAACAGAAATTGCCCGCAGATATACAAAAGAGATCGCAAGATGCAGGAAGATGTAGGTGAACGAGATGAGTGTTGTGAATGACATTATAAAAGATATTCCTATACCTGAGCTGGTAAAGGTAAAACAAAGTTTTGACAGGACAAGCCTTGAAGATATAGAAGACACTCTGTACAGGGAAATAAAGACTGAAAAAATCATGAACCGTATACATCCGGGACAGAGTATTGCTGTTGCGGTAGGCAGCAGAGGAATAAATCACCATGGACTTATTACCAAAACGGTAGTTTCTGTTTTGAAAGAGCTTGGGGCCGATCCCTTTATTGTGGCTTCAATGGGCAGCCATGGGGGAGCGACTGTCGAGGGACAGAAAAACATACTTGGCGGGTATAATATTACAGAGGAGTACTGCGGATGCCCTGTAAAAATAGGAACAGAGGTAAGTCTCATCGGTTACACAGATGACAGTAAGCCTGTGTATATAGACAAATTTGCCGCAGAGGCTGACGGTATAGTATTAATAAACAGAATAAAACCTCATACAGCCTTCAGAGGACCTTATGAATCAGGGCTTATGAAGATGATGGCAATAGGGCTTGGAAAACAAAAGGGAGCCGAGATCTGCCATGCTGCGGGCTTTGAGAATATGGCTGAAAATATACCTAAATTCGGAAATGCGGTACTTAAAAACTCAAATGTTATTTTTGGCTTGGCAATCCTTGAAAACGCTTATGACGAGACAAGGGAGCTTATAGCTCTTACATCGGAGGAGATCCCTGTGAAAGAGCCTGAGCTTTTGCAGAGAGCTATGAGTTATATGCCTAAAATATTGCCTTCATGTACGGATCTTTTGATAGTGGGAAGGATAGGCAAGAACTATTCAGGAGACGGAATGGATCCCAATATTTCAGGAACCTTTGCGACAAAATGTGCATCAGGAGGAGTGAAGTCTCAGAGAGTAGCAGTTCTTGACATTACGGAGGAGTCTCACGGGAATGGAGTGGGCTTCGGAATGGCCGACGTATCAACAAAAAAAGCAGCGGACAAGTTTGATCCGGAAATGAGCTACCCGAATGCCCTTACTTGTCTTGTGAGCCAGGTGGTGAAGATCCCTATGATATTTGACAATGACAGGCTGTGCATTCAAGCAGGAATTAAATTGTGTGCTGATGTGGATCACAGTGATGTCAGAGTAATATATGTAGACAATACTTTACAATTGGAGAATATTTACGTATCAAAAAATATGGTTGAAGAAGTGCGTGATATTCCCGGAGTCACTATAGACGGAGGTTCTATGCCGCTTAAATTTGACGATGAAGGCAATGTTGTTTTTAAAGATGGGAAGATGGTGATCTGAGTATGGAAAATTATATTATTACAGTGGACGGCGGGACTACAAATACAAGGTGCATTTTGTGGGACAGCAACAGGAAGCGCATAAGAGAAGAAAAAAGAGAGGTTGGGGTGAGGAATACCTCGATAGACGGAAACAATGAAAGGTTAAAGAGCGCAGTCAGAGAGTGCCTTTATGGTCTTATGGAAAAAGAAGGCATAAACTGGGAGCAGATACATAGGATAATAGCCAGTGGGATGATCACTTCGGATGTGGGAATAGTGGTGGTCCCCCATATAACGGCTCCTGCCGGAGTCGACGATCTGGCTAAAGCGACAGTGGCAATAGATATGCCTGAAATATGTCCCATACCCATATATTTTATTCCGGGAATAAAAAATTTCTCAGAAGAGGTTACATTCGAGAATTTTGAAATGATGGATATTATGAGGGGTGAGGAGGTAGAGAGCGTACCTATAATAGAGAAATTTCATACAGGAAATCCCATGGTGTTGATATTGCCCGGCTCTCACAACAAATTTGTTGCCGTAGATGAAAACAAAAAGATCACAGGATGCATCACATCTATCTCAGGCGAACTGCTTTCATCAATAACAAATGATACTATCCTTGCAAAGTCTGTGGGAAAAAGCTTCCTTGATCCTGCCGACTATGATAAGGAATGGCTGTTGGAAGGCTACAATAATTCGAAGAAGACCGGTCTTGGAAGAGCATGCTTTTCCGCAAGGATATTATATCTCTTCAAAAAGGACAGCGATGAGAAGAAAATTCAAAATTATGTACTCGGAGCCGCTCTTGCAGGAGATGTGACCGCAATTATGAACTCTAAAGCCATAAAGGCGGATCCCGGAAAGACTCTTGCGGTCGTGTGCGGAAAGGATCCTTTAAAGAGAGCCATAGTAGATATTTTGGAGTTTGAAAAAATTTTTGCGGATGTAAAAACCTTCACTCCGGAGGAAGGTATGTCCACTTCGGCATTGGGAGCATATATCATTGCTGAAAGAAGTAAAATTTTATAAGGGGGATAAAATCATGAAAGCGGTTATTACAGATTATCAATATAAGGATATCAATACAGAGAGAAGTATAATAGAAGGTGCGGGATTTGAGCTTATGGATTATCAGGAGAAGGATCCTGAGAAGCTTATTCCTCTTGTGAAGGACGCGGACGCTATAGTTACACAGTATTCCACAATAAACAAGGAAGTTATAGATTCACTTCAGAATTGCAAAATGATAATAAAATACGGAATAGGTGTAAATAATATAGATTGTGAAGCTGCGGGGGCAAAGGGGATATATGTATGTAATGTGCCGGATTACGGAGTCGATGAGGTTTCAGATCATGCTGTAACTATGATCCTTGCTCTTGGAAAAAAGCTGGAGATCCTTCAAAATTCATTTAAAGCCGGAGAGTGGGGGTATGACAGTATTGTTCCTGTCAAAAGATTTACAGAGTGCACTCTTGGCCTTATCGGCTTCGGAAGGATACCGAGGATGGTATGTAAAAAGGCAAAAGCCTTTGGAATGAAGGTCATGGCTTATGACCCGTTTGTGGATGCTGATGCTATGGGAAAAGAAGGCGCCGAAAAAGCGGAGGTGAATGAGATCTGCAAAAACTCCGACTTTGTTTCAGTGCATTGCCCGTTGACTAATGATACGTGGCACATGATAGGCGAAAAAGAAATTGCTATGATGAAGCCCGAGGCATTTGTAATCAATACTGCAAGGGGCGGGATAGTTGATGAGAATGCATTGATAAAGGCTCTCGAAGAAAAAAGGATCGCGGGAGCAGGAGTTGATGTGTTTGAAAATGAGCCTGTAGGAAAGGAGCATCCTTTGCTTCATATGGAAAATGTGATCGCAACGCCCCACTCGGCTTGGTACAGTGAGACAGCCATCAGCACTTTGCAAAGGAAGGTGGCGGAGGAAGTGGTAAATGTCCTGTCAGGCAATGAACCTTTTAATTGTGTCAACAGAAAGTTCTTGAGATGATTTTTTTATGGGCAAAGTATTGCTTACAAAAAGAAATATATCTGTTCTTGCTGTCGGAATAATCCTTGATGCTTTGGGTGTGGCCTTCACTGTAAAATCCGACTTCGGTATATCGGCAGTATCTTCAGTTGCATATACTTTGAGCTGCTTGTTTCCGAAGTTTACATTAGGTGTGTGGAGCTATCTGTTCCAATTTGGGTTATTTGTGCTTATGTGCGTATTGATAAGAAAATGCTCAATACCATATATATTTTCTTTTTTTATAGGAGTGGTATTCGGATATACTTTGGACCTTTGCAGTTTTCTCGTGGGGTTACTGCCTGAATCGTTTATATTGCGCTTGTCCTATTTTGCTATAGGTACCGGAATATTGATAACAGGAGTTTCTTTTCTTATGATATCAGATATGCCGATAATGCCGCAGGATCTGTTTACAAGGGAAGTATCTTCACATTTTTCTATACCCTTTAAGTATTTCAAAACGGGATTTGACATTTCCTGCGTGTCAATAAGTCTTATATTGGCTGTACTGCTCAAGGGGGAAGTGATAGGAATAGGGATAGGAACAGTGGTAAATGCTTTTATCATTGGGAAAGGCGTTGACACAGTAAAAAGTATATTGATAAAAAAAGAGATCTGATTATTAAAAACAAAAGTGTAGTCCGCTGTTGCAACTGCTGCAGCGGACTTTTGCTGTTGAAAAAGCTATAGTAAAATAATAAAACCGGTGACATTAAGAGTTATTTATTATACAATCAATTAAAGAAATGCCTTTTACGATATTTTATTTAAGCGTGTTATTAATTCGGTTTGATATTATGGAGGTAATATAAATGGATAAAACAAAACTCAAGTGGTATGCGAGGAAGCGCCTCTGGTGCGGACTGCCTTGGACCTTTACCAAGTACGGGATGAGCGAGGACAGGATCTTTGTGGAGAGCGGGCTCTTTAACCTTCGTCAGAAGGAGGTCAGGCTTTACAGGATCCTCAATATAAGCCTTTCAAGGAGCCTCATTCAAAGGATATTCGGAATGGGGACAGTTCATATAGACAGCAATGACAAGGATCTTGAATGCTTTGAGCTTAAGAACATTTTGGACAGCGAGAACATAAAGGAGATGCTCTCTGCAGCCGTTGAGGAGGAGAGAATGAGAAACAGAGTCTCCACGAGGGAGTTTATGAGCGGAGAAGGCGGCGAGGACGACTTTGACGATGCAGGGGGCGATATGGAGCATTAAAGTATAAGGCCCTTCAGCCTGTTTAGAATTTGATATTGGTAATACACGGAGAAATTTTCATAAAATTTAAAGGTGATTTTCTATGGCCGGAAAAGAAGGTGCAAAGCCGAGGCTTTTGAGATACTTAAAGGAACATGCGGGGGAGAGTATCCCTTATGATGCGCTGAAAGCTGTGGCGGGAGACGTGGGAGATTGGACGAGAACCCTGCGCTCTCTGAGGGACGACGGATATATCCTTGACTATGACAGCTCAGAGAGATGCTATTATTTTCCTTATGTGGAGCCTCAAAATGAGCCCAAGGACAACAGACATATAAATAATAAGCTTAGGGCCATGGTGCTTTTGAGAGATAACAGCACCTGCAGGATGTGTGGCAGAAGCGTATCGGAGGACGGCATAAGGGTCCATATCGACCACATTATCCCTCACTCTTGGGGAGGAAAGACGGAGCTCGAAAACCTTCAGGTGCTGTGCAGCGAGTGCAATGAGGGCAAGAAAAACTTTGTGAAGGGCGAGGATCCCGAGCTCATGAAGTCGGTCAGCAGAGCCAAAAGCGCAAAGGAGAGGCTGAGGCTTTACTTTGAACGTTACAGGGATACGCCTTTATGCACTGACAGGCTTTCGGTGATAGCAAAGAGCAGAGAGTGGACGAGGGCCCTCAGATATCTGAGGGAGGATTACAGTATGGATATAGAGTATGTGCCGAGGAGCAAAAGGAAGGGCATAGAGAAGGAATACTATATCTATCATACGAAGTAAATAATTAAAATATAATTTCCGCTGAGATTGATAACAGCCGGGAAAGCCGGTAGAATAGGGCGGAGAGCAGAATTTATTTAGTGCGGCGTGTATACGCAAGTTACATTACGATATGAATAAAAATATATCTGGAGGAAGAATGGGTAAGAATACGACGGACGAGATGATAATAGTCCTTGATTTCGGCGGACAGTACAACCAGCTCATTGCAAGGCGCGTCAGAGAGTGCAATGTCTACTGCGAAGTACATCCCTCAGGCATAGGGCTTGACAAGATAAGGGAGATGAACCCAAAGGGCATTATTTTTACGGGAGGCCCCAACTCGGTTTATCTGGAGGAATCGCCTCATATCGACAAGGAAATATTTGACATGGGTATTCCCATACTGGGCATATGCTACGGATCACAGCTCATAGCCTACACCCTCGGAGGCAAGGTAGCTACGGCTCCTACCTCGGAGTATGGAATGACAGAGACGGAATTTGACAAGGCCTCGGTACTTTTCAAGGACGTTCCCGAGAAGGACGTGGTGTGGATGAGCCACACAGATTATATAGCAGAGGCTCCGGAGGGCTTCAAGATAACGGCAAAGACGCCGGTATGCCCCTGCGCGGCTATGGAATGCCCCGAGAGAAAGATATATGCCACACAGTTCCACCCGGAGGTAAATCACACAGTCCATGGCTTCGATATGCTGAAGGCTTTTGTCCTTGACGTGTGCGGGTGCAGCGGAAGCTGGAAGATGGACGCTTTCGTGGAAAACACCATAAGGGAGATAAGAGAGAGAGTAGGAGCGGGAAAGGTGCTCTGCGCCCTCTCGGGAGGAGTTGATTCCTCGGTAGCTGCCGTACTCCTGTCAAAAGCAGTGGGTAAGCAGCTCACCTGTGTATTCGTAGATCACGGCCTTCTAAGAAAGAATGAGGGGGACGAGGTGGAGGCCGTATTCGGCCCTGAAGGACCTTATGACCTTAACTTTATAAGAGTAAATGCTCAGGAGCGCTTCTACAATAAGTTAAAGGGCGTGCAGGAGCCGGAGCAAAAGAGAAAGATAATAGGAGCCGAATTCATAGAGGTATTTGAGGAGGAGGCCAAAAAGATAGGTGCGGTGGATTATCTGGTTCAGGGAACCATCTACCCCGACGTTATAGAGTCGGGTCTCGGAAAGAGCGCCGTCATAAAGTCTCATCATAATGTGGGAGGCCTTCCCGATCATGTGGATTTCAAGGAGATAATAGAGCCCTTGAGGATGCTCTTTAAGGATGAGGTGAGAAAGGCGGGCCTTGAGCTGGGTATTCCCGAGTATCTCGTGTTCAGACAGCCCTTCCCCGGACCGGGCCTCGGCATAAGGATAATCGGAGAGGTGACTCCCGAGAAGGTAAAGATGGTGCAGGACGCCGACTTTATCTACAGAGAGGAGATAGCCAAGGCGGGCCTCGATAAGCAGATAAGCCAGTACTTTGCGGCGCTCACAAACATGCGCTCTGTGGGAGTTATGGGTGATTTCAGGACCTATGACTATGCCATTGCACTTAGAGCTGTGGTGACCTCGGACTTCATGACGGCCACAGCAGCAGACATACCCTATGAGGTGCTGCAGAAGGTGATGACAAGGATCGTAAACGAGGTAAAGGGGGTCAACAGGGTTATGTACGACCTCACCAGCAAGCCCCCGGGAACGATAGAGATGGAATAAAACGTGTTCCCACCCGACCCAATCCCACCGGCCTCTCCGACCGAAATCAAGCGGCCTGACACAATCGGTCCTGGTTTTGGATTGAGGTAAAATTAGGAAAATTAAAAGCAGAGAGCGAGAAGGACTAACCA
>CALWLK010000046.1 GCA_944381505.1 uncultured Lachnospiraceae bacterium | reverse complement strand
AAATCAGCTTAAAAGTTCGGAAAGAATACTGTCTATCGCTTCGTTTTCCTTAGAGGTAACTGAATTTTTAAGAGATGCGACTTCCTCTTTTGCCTTGCTGCAGGCCTCTGAAACCATGTCCTCAGCCTTTTTCTCGGCCTCCTTCACGGCGGCGTCACGCTTTGCGGACAGCTCTTCGACCGTCTTTGCAAATTCTTCGGATGAAAGACGCTTGGTCGTTGAGATGAGTTCCTCAGCGGCTGTCTGTGCAAGCTTCACCGCTTCAGAGCTCTTTTCCTCGGCGTCCTTGATCGCATCGATAATCTCTTTTGCCACCTTTTGCCCCTCCTTCTTCAAAGTAATCTCGTTAAATAATTGTACCCTTTTTAGTACATTTTGTCCATTGAGAAATTTTATTCGCTACCACAAAAAGGCGACTGTTTTCCTCGGAGTAATCGCAAGTCACAAGCAACAAAAAGTCCAATTTGTCGGTATCGTTAATTTTTTCACTTATAGGTACAACATTTGCCCTTTTCAGGTAATCCGCGAGCTTTTCCCTCTCCTCTCGGCTCTCCCCTTTTATCATCGACAGAAAGGCGGAAGCTTTGAAATTTTTTTCTGAAATTGTGAAGGAAGATACCAACTCATATTTACTTACTGTGATTTTGTCCGGAGTCCGAAGCCTGTAAAGGACCAGCTCGCCGTGCTCCTCCATATACTCTTTATCCTTGTAGAAGTCAAGGTCGCCGAACATGCTGCCGTCCTTCATATTGTGGCCGTATATTATATTTGAAGAAACACCGTCAGTATAAAGAGCCCCCCGCGCCGACCGATCCTTTCGGAAATCATGGGTGAGATAAAAATCCTCCCCCTCTAAGCCCTCGCCCATCACCGGATAGCTTATACCCGTTCCGGGAATGTCCAGCCATCCCACCATATCATTGTTAAGCGAATGGAGCTCCCAAAGCCTTTTATAAAACTCCCCGGATCCCTCGGCCTCCGGTACCGTCCCCGCCTTTTCCGCTTCCGGGCTTGCCGCCGCCTCTGAAAGCTCCCCTGAAAGGAGTTTTTTGTAGACCGAGGCTTCCCTCTCCCTTCGCGCGGAAAAAAGAAGCAGCGCCGCCCAAAGGGCAAGCAGCATAATGCCGCTTGCCGCAGAAAAAATATCCTGTTTTGACTTCATTATTTTTGAGAAAAGATTGAGATTATTAAGAATTTATGACCCGATCCGAGACAGGAGCTTCCTTCCCAAGGTGAGATACACCGCTACAGAAACTCCCGTTCCCATTATATCAGACAAGGGCTCGCAATAAAAGATATGAGACACGCCGAATATGGCGGGAATAATAAACACGCAGGCGAAATATATGACTTTTCTCCACGCCGAAAGCAAAAAGGCATATTTGAATATTCCCATTCCCGTAAAGCCGTCCACTATAGTGTACTGCAAGGCTAAAAAGGGCACTCCCAAAGTGTAGAGCCTTGTTATCGTCTTCGTGAGTTCTATGTATTCTCTGTCCCTCGTAAATATCATTATGAAATACTCCGAGAAAAAGCGGGCGATCACAAACATTACCATACAGAAGACAAGGCTAAGGCCCGCGATGTACTTCTGAGCTTTCTTAATCTTATCAGGCCTTCCCGCGCCGAAATTATATCCGAGTATAGTCTGAGTACCCCCTGTTATACCGCCAAGCGGCATGGTTATAATGAGCATAAAGGACTGAAGTATGGTGTTTGCCGCAAGGAGCATGTCACCGCCGCCTCCCTCCCCGTACTTTGTTATCATCGCATTGAGGGAGATGAGCATCACATTGTCAAAGGCAATTATAAGAAAGGGCGTAAGCCCAAGCTTCAGCACTCTCCTTATATTTTTGGATGAGGGCAGGGAGGGCCGGATCCTGAGCATGGGCCTTTTCCCGAAGAGGAAGCTCAGGACGAATATGCAGCTTGCAAGCTGGGATATGACCGTGGCTATAGCCGCTCCTTTCACCTTCATGCCCAGAGTAAAAATGAATATGGGATCCAAAATAATGTTTAAGGCCGCGCCTATCAGCACGGAGAGCATTCCCGTCTTGGAGTATCCCTGACATATTATGAACTGGTTCATCCCGGTGGACAGAAGGGCAAAGACCGTGCCCGTGAGATACCAAGTCATATACTCATCGGCATAGGGAAAGACTCTCTCCGAGGCCCCGAAGCGCAGCAAAAGCTCATCCTTCAAGACAAATGCAAGCGCCATGACAGCCACGGATATCACAAACAGGATAACGAAGCAGTCCGAGAGGATCTTCTGCGCCTCCTTCTCCTTCTTTTCTCCGAGTTTAATGCTCACAAAGGGGCCTCCGCCTATCCCTATGAGGGAGGCGAAGGCTGATATCATCGTCACTATGGGGCCGCAGACACCGACCCCCGCAAGGGCGGTCTCTCCTATGTCCGCTATGTTTCCTATATACATCCTGTCCACTATACTGTAGAGGACGCTGACGAATTGGGCCGTCATGCTCGGTATTGCGAGGCCGAACACAAGGCCCTTTATATCGTCCGAATCAAGCTTGTTTGTCATCATAATTCACTGCAGACCTGAAAGATATAGAATTTGAGATAATAGGAATCATCCGCCGCCCAAAGCACCGGGTGATCCGGAGCCTGCTGCCTGAATTCCACCTGCCTGAGCCTCCTGTGCCCTGCTCCCGCAGCAGCCTCCCTCAAGGTTTTCACCATGAGCTCCTCCGTAAAGAAATGAGAGCAGGAGCAGGTGGCGAGGAAGCCTCCGTCCTTTACAAGCCTCATGCCTCTCATATTTATGTCCCTGTAGCCCTTTATAGCCTGCTTTACCGTGTCCTTGGACTTGGTGAAGGCGGGAGGGTCAAGTATCACCACATCGAAGCTCTCCCCCTCCCTCTCATATCTCGTAAGCAGTGAGAACACGTCCTCGCACAGAAAATCCACCCTGTCCGAAAGGCCGTTAAGCTCGGCATTATACCTTGCCCTCCCTATTGCAGCCTCCGATATGTCAACGGCGGTGACCTTCTCCGCTCCCGCATATGCGGCATTGAGGGCAAAGGTGCCTGTGTGGGTGAAGCAGTCAAGGACCCTCTTTCCTCTGCAAAGCTTCTTTATCGCCTCTCTGTTACACTTTTGGTCCAAGAAAAATCCTGTCTTCTGGCCCTCCGCCACGTCCACCATATATTTAACGCCGTTTTCCTCTATGAGCACATTTGTGTCAAAGGGCTCTCCCAAAAATCCCTTCTCAGGGCTCATGCCCTCCTTCAGCCTTATGCGTGCGTCGCTCCTCTCATAGACCCCTCTTATCCGGATACCGTCCTCCTCGAGTATCTTTTTCATAAGTGCTACTATCTCGGGCTTCATCCTGTCTATGCCCAAGGCAAGTGACTCCACCACGAGGACATCGGAAAACTTGTCTATGACTATCCCGGGGAGCCAATCCGCCTCCCCGAAAACCAGTCTGCAGGAGGAGGTGTCTATAACATTTTTTCTGTATTCCCACGCATTTCTGAGGCGTTTCTCGAGAAGGTTCTCTGAGGGCACGTCCTCTCTCCATTTGGAGAGAAGTCTTATGCTTATCTTTGAGCGGGTATTAATGTAGCCGTAGCCCATGAAATAGCCGTCGAAATCATGGATCTCTATTATATCGCCCTCCTCAAAGTCTCCCTCGATCCTGTCTATCTCATTGTCATATACCCACATGCCGCCTGATTTAAGGCTTTTGCCCTTCCCCTTTATAAGAAAGGCCTTGGCTTCGCTTACTTTTATCATCCTGTCCTCTTACCTCACAAAAACATAGTTGTTCTCGTCGGAATACTTTTCCTCAAAAGAAAATCCGAGACCTGAAAAGTTTTTGATATCCTCGGGCTTTTCTGTATTACTTTGAGCCATGAAGCGCACAGCCTCCCCTCTGGCCATCTTTGAAAGCGTGGCCTTCTGCTTCGGCTTTCCTTCCTTCAGTTCGCAAAAAGCACAGCTTATGAATCTGTCGCCTTCCTTTATATAAGGCTCCACAGCCTTTGAATACTCCTTGGAGGCAAGATTCAAGACCGTGTCCTCCCCTGAAAAAAGCTCGCGGCAGATATCTTCGCCCCAGAAGTCATAAAGGCTCGCACAGGGCGTTATTCTCTCACCCCCGTTTTCCATAAAAAGCGGCGGCTCCAAGCGCGCCTGCATCTCCAGCCTGTAGGGCTCCACTCCGTCCATAGCCCTAAGCACCCCGTAAAGCCCGGACAATATCCTCAAGTTCTTTTCAATATACAAAAGGGCATCCTTCTCAAGAGTTTTGGGAGACATATACTGATACTGTATGCCGTCATAGGCAATGACGGCAGGGGTCTTTTGGCCCTCGGAAATGTCCGCCTCCCTCAGCCTCTCATAGCTTAAGAGGGCAAGCTTTTCATTGCACTGCCAGATGCTTTTCAGTTCCTCATAGCTCCTTTTTTCAAGGTAATCCTTCAGTATGAGGACCTTGTCCATAAGGGCGGGCTTTCCCGTTGCTGTGAAGGTGTCCGTATCTCTCACCATCTTTTTTGCGGGGGAAATTATTATCCTCATGAAAGAGCCTCTAAAAAAGAGAGAGTTTCCCCGGGATTTTCCTTTGCTTTTACCTTTAAGAATATCTTTTCGATATTCCCCTCCTCGTCAATTATAAAGCTCGATCTCACAACTCCCATGACCTTTTTCCCGTACATGTTCTTTTCCTTCCAAACCCCGTAGGCATCAAGCACCTCCTTCTCGGGATCCGAGAGCAGTATATACGGAATCTCATACTTCTGTTCAAATTTTTTGTGGGATGCAGAACTGTCCTTGCTTATGCCTATTACCACCGCGTTCTTTTCCTCAAACCGAGGATAAAGCTCAGCATAGCCCTGAGCCTGAGACGCTCACCCCGCTGTCATATCCTTTGAATAAAAGAAGATGACCACATTCTTTCCCCGAAAATCCGAGAGGCTTATATCCCTGTCATTCTGGTCCCTGAGAGTAAACTCAGGGGCCTTCATTCCTTCTTTAAGCATGTTTTCTCCTTATCTCATATACATACTTTTTTATTATTTTCGTTCCCTGTAACGGAGTTTTTAATATCCCATTACTCCTTCGAGTGACTCGTCGTTTTCTATCCAATCGGACACCTCTATCACTCTGTAGCTGTCCTTGTCATCCCTTACGTACACCTTCTCTATGCCCGCATTTATCACCATGCGCTTGCACATGGAGCAGCAGGAGGCATTCTCTACATATTCCCCTGTCCTCACGTCTACTCCTACAAGGAAAAGCGAAGATCCTATCATCTTGTTTCTCTCGGCGCTTATGATGGCGTTCGCCTCGGCATGTACGCTGCGGCAGAGCTCATACCTCTCACCTCTGGGTATCTTCATTTTTTCCCTTATGCAAACCCCGAGGTCCGAGCAGTTTTTCCTTCCTCTGGGGGCCCCCACGTAACCGGTGGAGATGACCTCGTCATTTTTTACTATGACAGCCCCGTAAAGCCTCCTGAGGCAGGTCCCTCTTTTTGACACGACCTCCGCCAGATCAAGGTAATAGTTTATTTTATCCCTTCTCTCCATAAAAAGCTTCCTCCGTAAATTGCAATGATTGAAATATTATACACCAAACTCTACGCTTATGAAAAGAAAAACACCCTCAAAATAAGGGGTAAAATTACATTTTTTACCCTTATTTTGAGGGTTTCCTATAAATCATCCGTGCAATCAATTAAATATACTTATCAGAGACAGTACGATCAGAAGCACCGCTATGGCGCCGAATACTCCGTACACGGCCTTCACAGCCTTTGACTCGGAGCGTCTCCCTGAATAATAGAGAAACAAAAGCCAAAGCATTGCCGCAGCCATGCTGAAAAAGGCGTCAGGCACCAAAAACGACAGCAAAAAAACTATATTTACAAGCCTCATTCCCTTATCGGACAAGAGAAATTCCTTTAACTTTTTCATCGGCCGCCTCCTTTATTATGTAATATCTGTATCTCATCTGACGCCGGTCTTTTCCTATTCCCTAAGAGCTCTCATGGAGTTCAGCACGCATATGAAGCTCACCCCGGTATCCGCAAACACCGCCGCCCACATATTGGCTATTCCCAGCGCTCCCAATATGAGCACGACTGTTTTTACTCCTATGGCAAACACGATGTTCTGCTTTGCTATGGAGAGGGTCTTTCCCGCTATCCTTATGACCTGGGGTATCCGCATAAGGTTGTCGTCCATTATGACCACATCCGCAGCCTCTATTGCAGCATCGGAGCCCATGGATCCCATGGCTATGCCTATGTCCGCTCTTGCAAGGACAGGAGCGTCGTTTATGCCGTCACCCACAAAGGCAAGCTTTTCCTTTTTGGAGAGCTTTTCCTCCAGCTCCTCCACTATGTTCACCTTGTCCCCCGGAAGGAGCTCCGTATAAGCCTTCGTCAGGCCGAGCTCTGAGGCAACGACCTCTCCGACCTCTCTCCTGTCTCCCGTGAGCATTACCACCTCTCTCACGCCGGCATTTTTTATGGCTGACACGGCCTCGCGGGCCTCCTCCTTTACAGTGTCGGAGATGACCACAGTTCCCTCAAATTTCCCGTCGCAGGCAATGTAGACCACAGTTCCCGCAGCCTCGCAGGGAACAAATTCTATTTTCTCCGCTCTCATGAGCTTGTCGTTTCCGCACAGGACCTTTTTCCCGTCAACAAGGGCCTTTATTCCCTGACCGCTTACGTTCTCCATGTCTTTAATGAGCTTTTCTTCTATATCTCCGCCGTAGGCGCTCTTTATGGAGGCCGCAATGGGATGGTCCGAGAAATTCTCGGCGTAGGCCGCCAGGCGGAGTATCTCCTCTTTGTTGTCCTCCGGAAGCACCGAGCTCACCCTGAACTCTCCCTTTGTGAGCGTCCCTGTCTTATCGCTCACAAGCACCGAGAGCTCTCCGAGGTTTTCAAGGTAGTTTGAGCCCTTCACAAGGACACCCGCTCTTGACGCGGCTCCTATGCCTCCGAAGAAGCTCAAGGGAACGGATATCACAAGGGCGCAGGGGCAGGATATTACGAGGAAGGTACAGGCCCTCCTTATCCACTCCAAGAAGCCTCCTCCTATGGCACCCTCCGGAATGATCCCTGCCGCAGTTGCTGCATATATCACTATGGGAGGCACGAAGGCAAGTATCACTGCTCCGATGACCACTATGGGGGTATAGACCCTTGCAAAGCGTGTTATGAATTTCTCGGTCCTTGACTTCTTTGAGGAGGCATTCTCCACAAGGTCAAGTATCTTAGCCACTGTAGAGTCCTCATATTTTTTGAGCACTCTTACCTTGAGAAGTCCCTCTCCGTTTATACATCCGCTTATTATCTCGTCACCCGGGCGGGCGCTTCGGGGCACGGATTCTCCTGTGATGGCCGCCGTGTCCACCATACTCGACCCCTCAAGGATCTCTCCGTCAACAGGCACCTTCTCCCCGGCCTTTATCACTATCACATCCCCCGGCTTTACCTCGGAAGGGTCCACCTCTCTTGTGCTGCCGTCCTCGGAAAGGAGATTTGCGTACTCAGGCGCTATATCCATGAGAGCCTTTATGGATCTTCTGGACTTGCCCACGGCATAGCTCTGGAACCACTCTCCTATGGAGTAAAAAAGCATTACCGCCGCCGCCTCGGGAAACTCACCCACGGCGAAGGCTCCTATAGTAGCTATAGTCATGAGGAATTCCTCATCAAAGATATCCCTCTCCTTTATTCCGTGAAGAGCCCCCTTTACCACGTCCTTTCCCACTATATAGTAGGGGACCAGGAATATTATAAATCTTATGAGGCTGTTTTCCATGAATGGAAAAAGCCCCAGGTTCTCTCCGATCATAAACACAAAAAATATGATCGCCGCAATGATTATCCTTTGAAGTTCTTTTCTCTGCTTTTTAGTCATGTCATGCACACTTTCCCGTCTCTATTTCTCCTCTATATGCTGCTTGCCCATGTCTATTATGGTTTTTACATGGTCATCGTCAAGGCTGTATAGCATGGTCTTTCCGTCCCTCCTCGACTTAATGAGGTGGGCCTGCTTCAATATCTTGAGCTGGTGGGATATGGCCGACTGAGTCATGTTGAGCTTGTCGGCGATGTCTCCCACGCTCCTCTCCATATCAAAGAGCACGTAGAGTATCTTTATCCTCGTGGAATCCCCGAAGGTCTTAAAGAGCTCCGCAAGGTCATAGAGCTCGTTTTCCGTCACGTCTATAATAGTCATCTTTTCCTTCTTCATAAATCTGCCCTCTTAAAGTGCGCCCTTCCGCATCTTCCCGTATCTTCAGCTACATGAGGATATTACAGTCGGGCTCCACCTTTTTTATGGTCCTCTCCACTTCCCTCATGATCTCGTCAAACCTGTCGTCATCCGCGTCGATAGTGAGCTTCTGAGCCATAAAAGAAATGTTTATCTCCCTTACCCCCTCTATCTTGCTTATAGCCTCCTCCATCTTTCTCGCGCAGTTGGCACAGTCCAGATCCTCAAGCTCATATTTCTTCTTCATGATATAAGACTCCTTTTATGAATTTAATATTTGAACGATTGTTCATATGTTTATATTAGCACTTATTTGAATATTGTCAACAGATTTTTACAAATTCGGGAACCCAAATTTTTTAATATAAAAAGACCCGTAGTACGCCCTCGACGGGGAAGGTCACAACTGCTCCCTGCCGAATCCTTTCGCGTACCGCGGATCCTTATATTCAACCGATTTTCCGGTATTAAATACTGCCTGTATCCTGCCTATATTATATGTATTACAAGCTGCCTATAAATCTTCCCAGCCTTTCCATGGCCTCCTTCAGGCTGTCGAGGGAATAGGCGTAGGAGATCCTCAAAAATCCCTCTCCGCTCGTTCCGAAGGCCGAGCCCGGAACCACAGCAAGCTTTTCCGCCTTGAGAAGCCTCTCCGCAAACTCATCGGAGCTCATGTTAAAGCGCTTTATGGAGGGGAACATGTAGAAGGCCCCCTCAGGCTCAAAGCACGGAAGCTCCATCTTACCGAAGGCGTCAAGGAGATAGCGCCTCCTCTGATCGTAGGACTCTCTCATAAGCTCTATGTCCTCGTCTCCGTTTCTCAAAGCCTCCACAGCGGCGAACTGGCCGGTGGTGGGGGCGCACATTATGGCAAACTGATGGATCTTCGTCATCTGCTTTATGATCTCGACAGGCCCCATGGCGTATCCCAGCCTCCATCCGGTCATGGCAAAGGCCTTTGAAAAGCCGTTTATCACTATGGTCCTCTCCTTCATCCCCGGGAGGGAGGCTATGCTCACGTGACGCTCTTTCCCGTAGGTGAGCTCTGAATATATCTCGTCTGAGATGACAAATATATCCTTCTCTATGCATATGCGGGCGATCTTCTCCAGATCCTCCCTCTCCATTATGGCTCCGGTGGGGTTATTGGGGAAGGACAGAAGGAGTATCTTCGTCCTGTCTGTGATGGCGGAGAGAAGCTCCTCTTGTGTGAGCCTGAAGCGGTTCTCCTCCTTCAGGTCTATTATGACGGGAGTCCCTCCCGCAAGTATGACGCAGGGCTTGTAGGAGACGTAGCAGGGCTCGGGGATTATCACCTCGTCCCCGGGATCAAGCATGGCTCTCAAAGCCACATCTATGGCCTCCGATCCCCCCACTGTAACCAGAGTCTCGGGCACTGTGTAGCTGCAGTTATATTTTCTTAAGGTGAAGCGGCAAATCTCCTCCCTGAGCTCCTTAAGGCCCGAATTTGAGGTGTAAAAGGTGCGGCCCTTCTCAAGGGAATATATCCCCTCGTCCCTCACATGCCAAGGGGTGTCGAAATCCGGCTCTCCAACGCCCAGAGATACAGCTCCCTCTATCTCGTTTACCACGTCAAAAAATTTTCTTATGCCTGAGGGCGGTATGCTCTCTATGGTCTTTGAAAGGGGATTTCTCATGATATGGACATCCTTTCATCTTTTTCGGGCTTCTCCATTATCACTCCGTTATCCTTATATTTCTTCAAGACGAACTGGGTGGAGGTACTCAAGATGGAATCGAGGGTGCTGAGCTTTTCAGCCACGAACATGGCAACCTCCCTCATGGATCTTCCCTGAAGGAAGATGGCGAAATCGAAGGAACCGCTCATGAGATAAATACCCTCCACCTCGGGATACTGCCATATCCTCTCGGCTATCCTGTCAAAGCCCACTCCTCTCTGGGGAGCCACCTTGACCTCTATTATGGCGTCAGCCTTTTCATCGGGCATCAGATTCCAATTTATCATGGTGTGGTAGCCGCAGATGACCTTTTCATCCTCCATGGCCTTTATCTCCTCTGCGACCTTCTTTTCATCCTCCCCGAGGAGCACTGCAACCTCCCCTGCGGAAAGCTTTGCATTGCCCTCCAAAAGTCTCAATATCTTTTCTCTCATTTTCAGTCTCCTTTCGTCGTGTCACCTGAATAAGTCAGATTTATTTTAAGAAGCTCATCCGGCTCGGGCCTTCTGAGATAGGCTGTTTCCGCGCCGTCTGTCCTTTTTCTCGCCTTTCCCTTTTCAGTCCTTCCTATGTAATGAAGGGGAATATCCACAGCTCCCGCCTTCTCCATAAAGGCCTTAAGCTCCCTCTCGTTTTCGCAGAGACAGATCATGCAGCCCTTCGAGGAAAGCCTGTAGGGGTCAAGTCCGTACATCTCGCAAATCTCCACAGTCTGCTGAAGTATAGGTATTTTTCTCATACTGTACTCGCAGCCGAGTCGGTTCCTGTCCAAAAGCCTCCACAACGCCGCAAGCACTCCGCCCTCCCGGGCAGCCTCCGCGTCCCGAATGAGGCCTTTTTTGAGTGCCTTTTCCACAAGCGGATACACCGAGCTTTCGCTGTCACTTCTCTCCATGAGGACCCTCAAAAAGCTTTTGCAGTATCTCTTTTCTATTTCATCTCTTTTGATTTCAAATATCTTGCGGCTTCCCGAAAGCCCCGCATATCCCAAAACAGCTATGTCCATATTTTTCCCTGTACACAAGGGGGCAGCCCTTTCAGACTGCCCTGCCTCTTTTTATAAGAATGACGCCACCGTGGGAAGCACCATTGCCAAGATCAAGATTATGATTATGATCGTTGACAAGATCTTTCTCTTCTTTTCAGGACTCATCTTTTTACCGCTTTTCATTTCGACCTCTCCTTTTGTTTTGGCTTGATAAACAGTCTTCATTTTATATTATTTTCTCTGTGCAGGCAAGCTGTTTTATATCTAAACCCTTATAATATGCCATCCCGCCGCCTTCTGCATGCGGTTCATGATGGCGTACCCAAGCTTTCTCGGGTCAACTCCCTCGGCGATTATATAGTCTATGTCCTCGTCGTCAAAATCTCTGAGCACCGAGTAAAGATTATGGGCGATACTCTTTTCATCCTTCCGCGAGCCTATGCTTCTGAGCTCCACCGTCTCTGTCCTGTAGACCTTTTCCTTGGGAAGGACTGCTCCCCTCTCAAAATAATATTCCCAGGTCTCATCCGAGCAGATTACTCCTACGCGCTTTCCCTCGGCCGCATTTTCGCTCACAAGGGCCTTTACAGTGTCTACGATCTTCATGAGCTCCTCATATACCCTGAGCCCGTCCTCAATACCGTCGGCTCCCTCATAGAAATCTCCCTGAACTATGACCATGGGGGCCTTGGGGGCGTAATGTCTGTACTTCATTCCGGGAGCCTTGGGATGCACATCCTTTTCCATGGGCTTCTCCAGAGCCGGATCCACATCCACAGCCTCGTTGAGAGCTGCCTCCAGCATCTCCTTGGTGATCGCCCCGGGCCTCAAGAGCACCGGCTCCTCGCCGCTCAAGTCCACTATGGTGGATTCCACTCCTATACCTGTGGCTCCCCCGTCCACTATGGCGTCTATCTTTCCGAAAAGGTCCTCCTTCACGTGGAAGGCCGTGGTGGGGCTGGGCCTTCCGGAGGTGTTTGCGCTTGGCGCCGCCACAGGGACACCTGAAAGCCTTATAAGCTCCAACGCGGCCTTGTCCGAGGGCATCCTTACAGCCACTGTCTCAAGCCCTCCTGTAGTCTCGTAGGGCACGCGGGGGGATTTTTCCATTATCATGGTGAGGGGCCCGGGCCAAAACTTCTCGGCAAGGATCCTCGCCATGGGCGGTATCTCCTTCACCAAGGGCTCAACGCTCTCCATGTCAGCCACATGCACTATGAGGGGGTTGTCCGAAGGTCTGCCCTTCGCCGCATATATGTTTTTGGAGGCTTCCTTCAGAAGTCCGTTTCCTCCCAGTCCGTAGACCGTCTCTGTGGGAAAGGCCACAAGTCCGCCCTCCCTCAGTATCCCGGCAGCCTCAATGAGCTTTTCCTCATCCGAAAAGCTTATCTCCCCTGTCTTTTTGTAATCGGAAAGTTCAAATACGGTAGTGTTCAACATCCTCTGTCTTCTTTCTTCAATAGAGACTGTATTAATTCAACTGCATCTCATCCCAGATCTCGGGGGTCTCAAAGCCCAGTCTCCAAGCTCCTATACCCGCCAGCTCATACTCTCTCACAAGATCCGCCTTGAGGCCTATGGAACGGGCATCTTCCTGCCATATCTCGGTGACGCCGGTCTCCGTCTCCTGCCTTCCGTAATACTGGCCCGACTCCTCGTCCCAGGTAAGCTCCATGCCTCGAGTCGAAACAAAATCCGCCGCCTCTGCTATGCCAAGGGCTCTTGAGCTCAGATTGGGCCCACTCTCGGTCCACACTCTGGTGTAGAAGGGCACAGCGTTTATGACTCTCTCCTTGGGCACCTCCTCAAGCGTCCTCTCTATCCCTGATCTCACATATCCGATGGAAGCCACCGAGCCCGCCTCCTCGGAGCTCGTATTATGCTCGTCGTAGCCCATGATGACAACATAGTCCGCGAAATCCGCCTGCTCCGAAAGATCATAGTGGTCGTTGAAGTTGAAGGGAACGTAGTTGTCTATGGAGAGCACCAATCCCTCCCTCCTGCAGGCCACGGAGAGCTCCCTGAAGAACTGTACATAATGGACTCCCGCCTCCGTGGGCAGCCCCTCAAAGTCCAGATTGAAGCCGTCATATCCGTAGGTTACTGCGTCGTTTATGAGATTTTCTATTATCCTTCTTCGCTTCTCGGTGTTGCTCATGACCTCCTTCGTGCTGAATTCCGTCTTTCCCACCGGATCGTTAAAGTTATCCACCATCACCCAGACCTGAAGCCCCGCCTCATGGGCCTTCTGAAGGTACTCCTCTGTGGTGAAATTCTCATAGCCGCCCTCGCTGTCCTTAAACTGTATCCAGGTGGGGCATATGACGTTCAAGCCCTTGGTATTGGCGTAATACTCGTCGAAGGTGGCGTTTCCGGCCTTTCCGGAGACGTAATGCCATGCCAATACCACCTTCTCGCCTATGGAGTTCTGCTCAAAGACAGGGGCCACGAAATCAGTCTCGTAAACATATTCCTCAGGCTCCTCAAGGCTCTTGTTCCTCACATAGCCCACAAATCCCTTTTCGGAGCTTACTCTGGACCAATCCCCCAGATCCTCAAGGATGTTTACGTACTCTCCCTTTTCGAGGTCCGCAAGGACAGGAGCCTTTATGCCCCCTTTCGTCCTTATGGCGGTATCCTTTTTTACCTCGGCCCTCATGACAGGGCCCTCATCATTATATATGAATATCCTCTTTGCGCTCTCCTCATCTCCCGCAAAGTCAAGTATCCTTACGTCGGTGTACTTTTCGATAGTGTTTATACCGAGGAGCATTCCCGAGTCGCCGGACACAAACACAGGTATCCCCTCCTCGTCCACGCTCTCGGCAGTCATGTCTGTTACCTCGTCGGGGAGAGTGTAGGTGAGAAGCCCCTCCTCCTCATTCCAATAGAACCTCTTGTTGAGGTTTTCGTTCACCCAGTCTATAGGCAGATATACCGTGCCGTTTGCGCTAAGCCCGAGTATCTCCTCCACCCTGCTGTCGTCAAGGTGTACCTTGACCTCGCTTCCCGAGACCTCAAACCACTCGTTCAGATCCTTTCTCTCCTTCGACGGACTGTATTTTCCGTACAGATATATGCCCCCTATACCAGGGCAGAGGAGAAGCACAAAAAGAAGGGAGAGGATATTCATGAGCTTTCTCTTTTTCCTCCTTCTTGTCCTTATCTCCCGCTTTCTGCTGTAGGCCTCGGATTGGATATCCAAATCCCCGGCGGCATTATATTCGTAATTTTTTCTTCTTGATCTCCGTTCGGCCATATGACCCCTCTCAAAGTATTAAAATCATAACCACGATTATATATTACAGAAAAACAAAAATCAACCGATATGCCCGTGCCTCATAGGATGTCGACAAAAATGATACCCTCATCCAAAGAAATCTAAGCATATCGGCTGATCTGCAGACAATACATATTTTTCACTGCCTGACTTTGTCAAATCGGATCTCTTTCAATACCTCTTTCTCTTCTCTCTCCTCCTTTCCTAAAATGTAGTCACCCATGTAGAATCCTCCGTCGTCGCAAACTCCGAAGAGTTCGCTCCATCCGCTCTCAGGCTTTTCGACTCCGTCTATAAGGACTCTCACGCCTCTTTTTCTGAGCTCTCTCAGTTCCTCCAAGCAGCGGTCTCTGTGGGCCTGACAGCAATATTCGGCTTCTCTCATATGGCTCCTTTCCCCAAGGGCGTCCCCGAAAGCTTACCTTTAAGGAGGTACGGCTGCAGCAAATGTTTCATGGACGATCCCTTGTCAGATGACCCTTTTTCGGCAGAAATCCGCCCTATTCCCATATAGCTTTTAACTTAGGTTTTCTTGATTTAATCTTCTTTTTCACAGGGCATTTAAAGGAGGTCTCCAATGGTCTTTTGTGTCTTAAGGCCTCCGCGCCTTAATTTATGAAATCGGGAATTCAGTAAGAATTACAGAATGTTCGGAACTTCCGGGCCGAAAGAATATCGGCCTTAAAAAGTGCCGGAAATCATATGGTTTAAGGTTTCCCGGGCTTATGTCCGCCGTGCTTCGGGTCTGATTAAAGCTTAACTCCGGAAAAAGCCTCCGTCAAGACTACTTATTTGGAGAAGGTTTTTCATATACATTGACA
Organism: uncultured Lachnospiraceae bacterium; assembly: GCA_944381505.1. Lineage (GTDB taxonomy): Bacteria > Bacillota > Clostridia > Lachnospirales > Lachnospiraceae > Avilachnospira. The sequence goes on along the minus strand of CALWLK010000046.1, from coordinate 42,257 downwards.
AAAGCATTAAGCAAATCTAAAATATTCCTAAATTTCAGGAAGCATAATTGAATTATTGCCTTTATTATAGTATATTTATGTTGGAGGAGAATCATGAAAATAGAAAGAATCAATGAAAACTCCATAAGATGTACGCTTACCGGATTTGATCTCAGTGTCCGCAATCTCAATCTGCGGGACATGGCATATGGTACGGAAAAGGCGAGAAAGCTCTTTCAGGAGATGATGGCCAAGGCAAGCAACGAGGTAGGCTTTGAGGCGGAGAATGTTCCCGTTATGATAGAAGCCATACCCCTGAGCGCTGACTCCATTCAGCTCATTATTTCCAAGGTTGAAAATCCCGAGGAGCTTGACACCAGATTTTCCAAGTTCACGCCCTCTCCCATGGGCTCCGAATCTTGGATCCAGAAGCTTATACCGGAACTCTTAGAGGGTGCCGACGACATACTCAAGCAAATGAAGGAGAGGCAGAACGCCATATCGGCGGAGCAGCAGGCGGCAGTTTCCGCCCCCGGCTATCAGAGCGCCATACTCTCCGAGGCGGAGGACGAGCTGTACCACAGGGCCTTCCTATTTGAGGATCTTGACAAAGTCATAGTCACAGCATGTTCCATAGGAAGCGCGTTTTCAGGCTACAACCGCCTATATAAGAGAGGGGACGGAAAGTTCGTTCTGGTCATCAGAAACGACGGGACTCACAAGGATGAGTTCACAAGAGTCTGCAACATGCTCTCCGAATATGCGCCAAAGCTCAAGATAACGCCCTCCAGCGAGGCATATTTTGACGAGCACTATGAGATCATCATAAAGGATGACGCTTTCAAGAAATTGTCATCCATATAATACCGGTCATGTAAATTTTATCGGAGCAAAAAACAAGCGAGCGCCTTTCGGCCTCGCTTATTTTTTATGAAAGCACCCTTTTGTGACACTTCCTTTTGCTTCTTTTAGATTTCGGTCGATTATGCCTGCTCGATAGAGCCTGTAGGGCATGTTGACTCGCATGTTCCGCAATCTACGCATGCATCAGCGTTGATAACGTACTTTCCGTCTCCCTCGGAGATAGCTCCAACGGGACATGCATCAGCGCAAGCTCCGCATGAAACACAACCGTCATTGATCTTATATGCCATATCTGTATCCTCCTTAATTATATAAAACTGCTTAACCTGTGGATTAATATTACACCATTCGGTTTTTTTGTTCAAGTATGTTTGAGATAAAGTGCACTCTATTTGTTTTCCTGCATTGCAAGGATCTCGTTTATTCCGTTTACCAGAGTGTCACAGTCAATGCCGTGAACCATACAAGCCTCTTCCAGAGACTCCATCTGTGATGCCGGGCATCCGAGACAGTGCATACCCGCTCTCATAAGTATGTTAGGGATCACCTCATCTACCTGAATGAGCTCACCTATAAGCATATCTTTGTTTATCGACTTCATTTTATTTCCTCCATATTTCTGATTTGGTTTTCGTCCTCGGCTATATAATTACCACAGTTTACTGAAATTTGCAAGGGACGGACTCTTGGCTCCTGCCCGGCTCCCGGGGTATCATCAACTGTAAACTCTCTCCTTCCCCACAAATTTCGTGGTGGACGCCTGCCAGTTGAGAGTGATGGTGCCTATGGGACCGTTCCTCTGCTTGGCTATTATGACCTCAGCCTCCCCGGGGTGTTCCGTGTCCGGATTATAGTAGTCGTCCCTGTAGAGGAACATGACCATATCCGCATCCTGCTCTATGGCTCCCGACTCTCTGAGATCCGACAGCATAGGCCTGTGATCGGCCCTCAGCTCGCAGGCTCTCGAGAGCTGGGAGAGGGCTATCACCGGGCAGTCAAGGTCTCTTGCCAGAGCCTTCAGAGACCTGGATATATCCGATATCTCCTGCTGCCTGTTGTCCGCCTTTTTGGAGCTTCCCGTCATGAGCTGAAGGTAGTCTATGATTATGAGGCTCAGGCCATGCTCAAGCTTCGCCTTCCTGCACTTGCTCCGAAGCTCTGTCACCGTGATTCCCGGGGTGTCGTCTATCATGAGATTGGCCTTTCCCACTCTCCCCACAGTGTCCACCAGCCTTCCCCACTCGTCGTCTGTGAGCTTTCCGGAGCGGAGGTTCTGGGAGTCAATTCCCGAGTCCATGGCGAACATCCTCTTTACAAGCTGCTCCTTGCTCATCTCCAGAGAAAAGATCATGCAGGGGAGATTCTTTTTGAGGGCCACATACTCCATTATGTTAAGGACAAAGGCCGTCTTTCCCATGGAGGGCCTTGCCGCCACCAAAATGAAATCCGAGGGCTGAAAGCCTGTGGTCATGTAATCCAGATCCGTAAAGCCCGAGGGGACTCCTGTGATGGGCTCCTTCAGCCTTGAGGCCTCCTCTATCTTGTTCATGACCTCTATGGCTATCTCGTCTATAGGTACAAATTCCTTGCGGTCCTTGTTTTTAATGAGATCGAATATGCCCTTCTCCGCCTCCTCCAGGATGACGTCAAGGCTCTCCGTGCCTCCGTAGCAATTCTCGGAGACCTTCTCGCTCATCCTTATGAGCTTTCTCAATACGGATTTTTCCTTGACTATACCTGCATAGGACTTAACATAAGCGGAGGTGGGATTTACGTCCATTATCCCCTTTATGAAGGAGAGATCTCTTATCTCCTCCGGGGCTCCGTCCTTCTCAAGCCTGTCCCTGAGAGTCACCAGCGTAATGGGAACATCCTCGGAAACCATGTCTCTCATAGCCGAGAACATGAGCTTAAAGGAGGACTCGTAAAAGTCCTCCTCCTCAAGCATCTCGCAGGCTGTGACCGCAGCGTCCTTATCCATGAGCATGGAGCCTATCACCGACTGCTCCGCCTCCTGACTGTGAGGAGAAACTCTCTTTAAAATCGCCTCATCCGCGTTCATTATGCTTCCTCTACCTTAACTCTTATGTTGGCGTTTACTTCCTTGTGGAGCTTTATCTGAACTTCTCTGGTGCCCACAGCCTTTATGGGCTCGGGAAGCACTATCCTTTTCTTGTCTATATCTATCCCCAGCTCGGATTTTATCGCCTGAGCTATCTCTTTTCCCGTCACGGAACCGAAGGTCTTTCCGCCTTCCCCTGTCTTTATCTTCAGAGTCACCGATGCGTTGGAGAGCTTTTCGGAGAGCTCCTTTGCCTCCGCCACCTTCGCCGCCTCTATCTTCTCGGCATTTGCCTTTTGAAGCTTCAAGGTATTGAGATTTGCCGCATTGGCTTCAACCCCCAGCTTCTTGGGGAGGATGAAATTTCTGGCATATCCGTCGTTTACCTTGACTACGTCGCCTTTTTTTCCAAGGCTCTTCACATCCTGTAAAAGTACTATCTGCATTTATGATACCTCGCCTTCATTTAACATCTCGTCAATAATATTCTTTATGGCCTTCTTGGCCTCCTCTATGCTCATATCCTTTAACTGGGCTCCCGCCACCGACTTGTGGCCGCCGCCTCCCAGCTTCTCCATCATGACCTGAACGTTGACCTCGTCTATGGAGCGTGCCGACACGTATATCTTTTCCTGATAACAGGTGAGCACTATGGAGGCCTTTATACCGCTTATCTCCAAAAGGCTGTTGGCCGCCTGGGCTCCTACCACAGTGGGGGCCTCCGTGCCCTCGGCGTCGCACTCGCTTATGGCGAAATGCTCCCTGTATATCTCCGCGCTGTCCACAGCCTTGGCCTTTGCCTTGTAATCCGCAAGATTATCTCTGAATATCTTCCTTATCCTTATGATATCCGCGCCGCTCCTCTTGAGGAAGGCCGCCGCCTCAAAGGTCCTCACCCCTGTCTGAGTGGTGAAGTTCTGAGTGTCTATCATTATTCCGGAGTACATCGCGTCCGCCTCGGCGGAGGTCAGCTTTATATTGTCCCCGATATACTGCAATATTTCCGCCACCATCTCCGAAGCCGAGGAGGCGAAGGGCTCCACGTAGGAGAGTATTGCATTATCTATAGTGTCCGAGCTCTTTCTGTGGTGGTCCACCACCACTACGGTGTCGCAGGCCGAAAGGAGCCTGGGCTCCTCGGTATAGCCGGGACGATTCACGTCCACCACGACCACTATCGTTCCGTCGTCCACCAGCATGAGGGCTCTCTCTCCGCTTACAAACATCTCCTTGGGATAGCTCTCATTCTTTTTGAAGCTCTCATATAGGGGCTTCAGCGAGCCTCGGGCTTCGTTCAGCACGATATATGCCTTCTTCCCCATGGAGAGGGCTATCCTGTAAAAGCCCACAGCCGCACCGAGGCAATCTATGTCGCTTATCTTGTGGCCCATTATTATGACCTTGTCCTTGTTTTCGAGGAGCTCCCTGAAGGCATGGGCCTTCACTCTCGCCTTTACGCGGGTGTTTTTCTCCACGGCATGGGTCTTCCCGCCGAAATACTGTATATTGTCCGCCGTCTTTATGACTACCTGATCTCCGCCTCTTCCGAGGGCAAGGTCGATGGCCGTCCTAGCATAGTCGTAATTCTGCCTGTAATCGGAGGAGCCCTCGGCTCCTATTCCTATGCTCAAAGTCACCGCCATCTCGTTTCCTATGTTCACGGACTTGGCATCCTTCAGTATGGAGAACTTGTCCTCTATCATCTTTTGGAGGTACTGCTCTGTCACGAAGAAGAAGTATTTGTCCTTCTCCAGCTTCTTTGTGACCCCGTTCATGGAGTTTATGTAGCTGTTTACCTTCCTGTCTATGAGGGCTGTAAGAAGAGAGCGTCTCACGTCGTCTATGCCCTCCATGGCCTCATCGTAGTTGTCAAGATAAATAAGTCCCTCGCAGGGCCTGCTGTCCCTGTAGAGCTTTTTGTACTCCACAAGATCTGTCTCATCCCTGAAGTACATGGCTGCAACGATCTTTCCGGACTCGTAGAGTATGCTGTCCTCCTCATCCTCCCCCATGGCTATAGGGGTCCAGACTATCTCCACGCTGTACCTTCTGCCGCCGAAGGAGGTGTGCACTATGACCGCCTCCTCGTCGGAGCGGAGTATCTCCCTCGTTATGTCGGGGAATATAGCCGAGATGTTCTTTTTGGAGCTCGATTTGCCCTCCTTGATTATCTCCGAGAAGGCCTTGTTCTCCGAGATTATGTTCCCGCTCCTGTCGCACATGACAAAGGGGATGCTCATCTCGTCAAAGAGCTTTTTTTCAACGTCCTCAAAGCCTCCGGCAAAATTGACAAGGCCGTAGAAAAGGCCCTTCCTCGTATAAAGGTACAGTCCGCAGGCTATAAACGCGTACAGCAAGGTGACCGCCGTGGTGTAGACGGCAGTCTCCGGCGAAAACCTGATAAGGATAAGGTTTGCGATTATCAAAAGCAGCGACAGAAAAAGGGGCCACCTCAGATAATTGGCTATGGATATTAAAGGTTTCTTGCGATTCTTCATATTTTATATCAGCCGTTATATAATCTGACTGTCTCAAAACAAAACAAATGAATTTCTGTTGTGTCAAGTGTATAATGCATATATAGTATACGCTGTACCATAAATATATAGTATATGTTATACCATAACTGAGGTTTTATAGCAAGAAAACCGGCTATTCCAAATCTTTGCAGCTTAAGGTATGCTTGAATTATAGCCCTTGCAGACAGGAGGTCACATATGCCAAATCAAAACAAAAACGCCTTTGACTCTGAAATCGACCGACTTTGCGCCATGACAGAGGCAAGCGACAACATAGTTTTCTTCGGAGGCGCGGGGGTCTCCACCGAGAGCGGCATCCCGGATTTTCGCTCTCAAGACGGCCTCTACAACATGAAATACAAATATCCTCCGGAGATGATAATAAGCCACAGCTTTTTTATGCGGGATCCCGAGGAGTTTTTCAGATTCTATAAGGACAAGATGCTCTTTCCGGATGCAAAGCCAAACGCCGCTCATCTGGCCCTCGCAAGGCTTGAAAAAGAGGGGAAGCTGAGGGCTGTCATAACCCAGAATATAGACGGCCTCCACCAAAAGGCCGGAAGTCGAAATGTCCTTGAGCTCCACGGCTCCGTTCTCAGGAATCACTGCATGAAGTGCAAAAAGGCCTTCAGCCTTTCCTATGTGACGGAGGCGGACGGCGTCCCCCGCTGCGACGAGTGCGGCGGCATAGTAAAGCCCGATGTGGTTCTCTATGAGGAGGCTCTTGATGAGGAGGTCATGAATAAAGCCGTATATTACATCCATAACGCCGACATGCTCATAATAGGGGGCACCTCCCTCACCGTATGGCCTGCCGCAGGGCTTCTCAATTACTACAGGGGAGATAAGCTTGTCCTCATAAACAGAGACCGGACCGCAAGGGATGAGACGGCGGATCTCGTCATCCACGAGAGCATAGGCAGAGTCTTTGAGGCTCTCGGATCTCAGGAAAGGAAACAGGTAGAATGAAGATACTTATAATAGACGGACAGGGAGGACGGCTCGGATGTCTCCTTGCGGAGAAAATAAAGTCCGAGCCTCGCCTTGAGGGCGCGCAGCTTTACGCCGTTGGTACCAACAGCATAGCCACCTCGGCAATGTTAAAGAGCGGTGCGGATCACGGAGCCACCGGGGAGAATCCCGCCATAGTCATAAGCCGCGATGCGGATTATATAATAGGCCCCGTGGGGATATTGTGCGCCGACGCTCTCCTCGGTGAGGTGACGGAGGCTATGGCCGCCGCCATAGGCAGAAGCCCTGCCAAAAAGATACTGATCCCCGTAAACAGGTGCGGCATACTTGTGGCGGGAGTCTCTGATATGGGGCTTTCGGAGCTTGCCGCGGAGGCGGTTAAGCTTATCGCAAAGGACGAAGTTCTGTGACAGCAGGAGCCCTGTAAGCCTACAATGATAAATTCTCTTTATATAATTTCATATTGACGCAGTGTCAGCAATGCTGTATATTTTTATCTGCGGGCAGGAAGCCCCGATTTACGGCCCAAGGCCGATAAGATTTTTAAAACCGAATTGCACAGGGTGACACGCCCTTTTCTATTGATACCATGAAGGTATGTGTTTTCAGAAGAAAACTTCTAAAGCCATAGTTTTGTGGTATTTTATTTTTCACTGAAAGGAATGACCCATCATGAAAACAGGAACGAAAAAGCTTTGTTTTGCAGGCCTTTGCCTTGCTCTCTGCCTTGTACTCCCCTTTCTCACGGGACAGATACCCGAGATAGGGAATATGCTCTCACCCATGCACATCCCGGTGCTTTTGTGCGGCTTTATCTGCGGCCCCTTTTACGGCGCTCTCACAGGCTTTACAGCGCCCCTTTTAAGGTACTTCCTCTTCCACATGCCTCCCCTCATCCCCTCGATGCCGGGAGCCCCCTGCGGCCTTGCCATGGCCTTTGAGATGGCGGCCTACGGATTTTCGGCAGGTATCTTGGTAAAATTGACCGGTCCCTCGGCAAAGGGCATATATCTCTCCCTCATTATATCCATGCTCGCGGGAAGGATAGTATGGGGCATCGCCGCCTACCTGATATTTCTCCTCTTGGGTATGGATTTCACCTTACAGCTGTTTCTGGCAGGGGCCTTCATAAGCGCCGTCCCTGCCATAATACTGCACCTTGTCATAATACCTCCTATAGTTCTCGCCCTGAAGAGGGCACGCATAACGGACTGATGCGCGAAAGGCCGGTGTGAAATGGATATCGGTAAAATCATGAAAACTGATAAAAAGCCCCATATGTCCGCAGACGGCATCTTAGGACTCATCCTTGAAAGGATCCGCTCTCTCCCTGAGGGCAGAATATTTGTGGCCGCTGTAGACGGAAGATGCGCCTCGGGGAAGACGACTCTCTCCGCCCTCCTCAAAGAAAGGCTTGATGCGGCGGGCCCTGACACAACCGCCTCTGTCATCCACATGGACGATTTTTTCCTTCCCCCTTCCCTGCGGAGCCCCGAGCGTCTCCTTGAGCCGGGAGGAAATGTCCACTACGAGAGATTCTCAAGTGAGGTCTTCCTGCCCCTCAAGGCTCTGAAGGAAAGCTCCGGCTTAAAGCCGGGTCCTGCCCGGCCTTGCACTCCCGTGATAAGCTACCGTCGCTTTGACTGCTCCGTCATGGATTACATAAAAGAACCCGTAAGGCTCGCCCCCTCCCGCATATACATAGTGGAGGGCGCCTACTGCCTGAGGCCCGAATTTCGGGAGCTCTATGATCTTAAGATCTTCTCTACAATAAGTCCCGAGCTTCAAAGTGAGCGCATACTTAAAAGAAACGGCCCCGAAGCCCGGGAGGTTTTCCGAAAAAAATGGATCCCTATGGAGGAGAGCTACTTTGATTTCTTTGATATAGAAGGGATTTCAGAAGTTCTTTTTGACAAGCCCCTAAAAACCGTGTAAACTCTATTTGTAAGATGTGTTTTTCGAGCCGGGGGAAGTTTTATGAACAGGGATTCTTTGCTGAGAGAGGACGGCCTCATCCATATGTACACAGTACAGGCCAAGGTAGTCTTGGACTGCATAGAAAGAGACGGCCTGTCCTTCGTAAAAAAAGAATACATTCAAAAGAAATACGGTGAAAGCTCATGGATCTTCAGCGAGGCCTACTCCTTTTTCAGGTCTTACGCCGAGTCTGCGGGCTTTTTTGCGCCTTCAGGGGCGGATTCGCCCATATGGCTCTTTAACTCACCGAAATGGCTCTACGGAGATACAGGATTTTATCTCATTGAAGCGGCCTTCCAAAAGGAGCGCATACTCCTCTTTGACAGAGCCAAGTGGCAGAAGGTACTGAATCTCTCCTACGTGGGGAGAGACCCGGAAGACGAGGAGGCTTTTCTCTCAAGACTCGAGCGTCAGGGGATCCAAACAGGCTTTGATGCCTTCAAGACTCCCTTTTATCCTTCCGTAAAATCAGAGATCAAAAAAAGCTGGGAGAGGATCTTCGACACAGAGAACACGGAAGCCGAAGATATTCAGGGCGCGGTGTGGACTCTCAAGAGGGAGGACATAGTGAGCGCAAAGCTCCTTTAGGCCGGGCATTTTTATTCACACAATCCATATTACTTTAGACGGAGCGGACACAAAACATGGAACACGAGACGGGCAAAAAGAAATACTTCAAGGATCTGAACAGAAGGGACTATATAGACAAGGCCTTCGAGATAATAAACACAGAGGGTGTGGAGGCCCTCTCCATAAGGCGTATCGCCAAGGAGTTCGGCTGCAGCTCCACAAGCCTCTACCACTACTTCAAAAATCTCGATGAGCTCATATATTTTTCTTATCTGGTGTACTTCAACGAATATCTCAATGATCTCAATGCCCACGAGAGCGAGTGGAAGGACATATGGGAAATGCACATAGGCATATGGGAGTGCTACTGCAGGACCGCCTTCAAGCATCCCAAGGTCTTCGACGTGATATTTTTCAGCGAGATGAGCCGCACTCTTCCCGAATCCATAAGAGAATACTACGCAATGTTTCCCGAGAGGATAAACATCGTAAGCCCCTATCTCCAGGTAATGCTTAAAAGCACCGACATTCTGGAGAGGGATATGGTCATGGTCAAGCGCTGCGTTGACGCGGGAGTGCTCCCCCCTGAGAACGCCGCAAGGCTCAACCACCATGTATGCTTTCTCTACAAGGGTTATTTGAAGGATATACTTGATTACGGCATCAAGGAGAGCGAGATAGAGGACAGAGTCAGTGAAATAAAGAGGGAGATAGAGGATATCGTGGGAATGTATGCGTCTGATACTCTGGGCCACGACTACGGCCACAGAGGCGAAAAGGAAGAATATTTTACCGTGTGGACAAGACAGCACCTCGCCGTGGCTGACACTCTTGAGCGAGGAGAGGTCTACACCGCAAAGGAGAGCTTTGTTCGGGCCAAAAACGGCAGCATCTCCGATTACTACATAGGTCTTTATAAGTGGCTCACTGACAAATGCAGAAACATCATGGCCGTTCCAAAGGGAGACGTTTTCCCCATATGGCTCTCCATGCACGAGGAATACAGGCTGCGCCCTGTGGAGGATACCTGTATTTTAAAGCTTAATATACCTCAGAAATATGTGAAGGTCTTTTCCGAGTATGCCTGGGGCTACAGAGTAAACTACATGTATATGCCCTATGACAAAAAAGACGGGGACGACTTTGACAGGGAGCTTCAGAGATATGGCATCGCAAGCGAGGCCTTCCTTGTCACAGGCAACGAGGGAAACTACTACCCTCTCCTGAAGAGGAAGATATTAAACAGTTGGGACAGGATATTCAACATCACCCCTCTGGGCCCTGAGGACGAGCTGGGGATATGCTTCGAGCTAAGGCCTGAATGGTTGGTGGAATGCGAGCGATATTAAAAGTTACAAAAGATTTTTCGGGAATTTATTTTCCCGCACAAAGATTCCGATTTGAAAATTTGTTCTTGAACCGGCAGCTATGCATTTTGTATAAAATTGCAGCTGTCGGTTCTCTTTATTTTTATGCACAAGTAACAATGCACAAACTTATCGCGATATATTGATATCTTATCACGATAACATTCAGCAATACTCCGATTTTGTGAAAATTAACATCAGTTAACAGAAATTTTTCGAAAGTTATGTTAAAATTCTAACAGAAAGCGTTTTATAAGAACCCTATAAAATATCAAGAAAGGAGTATGTTTTTATGAAACTGGAACTCGGTAACTTTTATGTAAAGGATATCGTTTTCGGCAATGAAACCAAGTATGAGAACGGCATCCTTACGGTGGATAAGGAGGACTGCCTTAATTTCGTAAAAAAGGATCCTCATATCACAGAAGCTGATCTTCGGATAGTAAAGCCCGGAGACATGGTAAGGCTGGTTCCTGTCAAGGAAGCTGTGGAGTGCAGAGTCAAATTAAACGGCGACGCTCTTTTCCCCGGCTACACAGGCCCCCTTTCTCAGGCCGGCAACGGAAGGACCCACTGCCTTAAGGGAATGAGCCTTCTCGCTGTAGGACGTCACTGGGGAGGATTCCAGGACGGACTTATCGACATGGGCGGCGAAGGAGCCAAGTACACCTACTTCTCACAGCTCAAGAACATCGTCCTTGTGGCCGACACAGACGAGGATTTCGAGAAGAGAGAGCAGCAGAAGAAGAACAGAGCCATAAGAGAAGCTGTTCACAAGCTGGCTGAGTACATCGGAAAGTGCGTAAAGGATCTTGAGCCCGAGGAGATCGAGAGCTACGAGCTTGAGCCCGTTATAAAGAGAGATCCCGCTACCGAGAAGCTCCCTTCAGTAGTATACGTAATGCAGCCTCAGTCACAGATGGAGGAGATGGGATACAACGATCTCTGCTACGGATGGGACTGCAACCACATGCTCCCCACCTTTATGAATCCCAACGAGGTGCTTGACGGAGCAATGATCTCGGGAAGTTTCATGCCCTGCTCATCAAAGTGGGCTACCTATGATTTCCAGAACTGCCCCGTTATAAAGAGACTTTACAAGGAGCACGGAAAGACAATCAACTTCCTCGGCGTAATAATGTCAAACCTTAATGTTGCCCTTGACCAGAAGGAGCGCTCGGCTCTCTTTGTTGCAAGGATAGCAAAGGATCTCGGCGCTGACGCCGCCATCGTAACCGAGGAGGGATACGGAAATCCCGACGCCGACTTCACAGGCTGCATAGTGGCCCTCGAGGATGCAGGAGTAAAGACCGTAGGACTTACAAACGAGTGTACAGGCCGTGACGGAAAGTCTGATCCCCTCGTTTCAATGGATGAGAAGGAGGACGCTATCGTCTCCACAGGAAACGTTTCAGAGCTCATAGAGCTTCCTCCCATGCCCGAGGTTATCGGAGAGCTTGAGTCTCTCGGCCGCGACGGACTCTCAGGCGGATGGGCAGGCGACGAGATACTCGGACCTTCGGTAAGGCCCGACGGCTCCATCATCATGGAGAACAACGCAATGTTCTGCGGAGATCAGATCATTGGCTGGTCCACAAAGACTATGAAAGAATTTTAATCCGGAGAGAAAGGAGTTTCACTTTATGAAAAGCGTTATATGCTACATAAATCAGTTCTTTGCCGGTATCGGCGGAGAGGACAAGGCTGATTTTGAGCCCGAAGTAAGACAGGGCGTGGTAGGCCCTACAGGCGCCATCAACATGGGACTTAAGGCTTATGATGCTCAGGTAACCTACACCGTTATCTGCGGAGACAACTTCATGAGCACCCACAGAGACGAAGCTATAGAGAGGATACTCAAGGAGCTGGAGGGCAAGGAGTTCGATCTCTTCCTCGCAGGCCCCGCATTCCAGGCAGGACGTTACGGCGTTGCCTGCGGTGAGATAGGAAAGGCCGTTGAGGCGAAGTTCGGCGTTCCCGTTATCACCTCCATGCACGCTGAGAACCCCGGCGTTGAGATGTTCAAGAAGGATATGTACATCATGAAGGGCAGCCATTCGGCGGCAAGCATGAAAAATGACGCCGACATGATGGTAGCTCTCGCCGGAAAGATATTGAAGGGCGAGGAGATAGAGGGCCCCGATGCCGAAGGATATTATCAGAGAGGCATCCGTCATCAGGTTTGGAGAAAAGACGGAGTTATGGCTGCAGACCGTGCGGTTGACATGCTCATAGCAAAGGCTACAGGAAAGCCCTTCGTATCAGAGCTCATAATTCCCAAGAAGGACCTTGTTCCCATTGCTCCGGCACTCAAGGATCTCTCAAAGGCGAAGATAGCTCTCACCACCACAGGAGGAATAGTTCCCGTGGACAACCCCGACAGGATCCAGTCGGCTTCCGCCACCAGATGGGGAAGATACGACATATCCGAGATGGACAGACTTGAGAGCGGAGTATTCAAGACTATCCATGCAGGTTTCGATCCCGCTGCGGCAAATGCGGATCCCAATGTCATCATGCCTGTTGACGTTATGAAGGAATATTTAAAGGAAGGAAAGATCGGCTCCATCCACAAATACTTCTACTCGACCGTAGGTACAGGTACCACTCAGGGCGAGGCGAAGAGAATGGCAAAGGAGATCATTCCCCTCTTACAGGAGGACAACGTAGACGCGGTAATAATGGTATCTACCTGAGGAACCTGTACTCGTTGCGGGTCAACGATGGTAAAAGAATTTGAGCGCGCGGGATTCCCTGTTGTTCTCATGTGTAACCTTGTTCCTGTTGCCCAGACTGTAGGCGTAAACAGGATCGTTCCTACAATCTCCATCCCTTATCCTCTCGGAAATCCGGGAACCTCAAAGGAGGAGCAGCACACTCTCAGAAAGTCAAGAGTCGGCACCGCTTTGGACGCTCTTGCAACAGAGATCAAGAAACCTACCGTATTCAAGGTTGAGATTTAATATCTTAAAACATCGCCCATCTATACAGGGGGATAGAAAGGCGCAAAATTTATGAACGATAAAAAAGAGAAAAAGATGAGCACAGTCTTTGTCGTATCACTGCTCCTCACAGCGGTCGTGACGGTCTGGGCTGTGGCATTCAACGGCAACTTTACCGTAGTTTCAAACGCCATCTACGGCGTTATAACTGAGGATTTCGGATGGCTTTATCTCCTTGCGATGCTTGCCTTCGTTATATTTTCCTTCGGCATAGCCTTCAGCAAGTGGGGCAACGTAAAGCTGGGTCCCGACGACTCAAAGCCCGAGTATTCCACAATGTCTTGGTTTGCAATGCTCTTCGGAGCAGGTATGGGCGTAGGCCTTGTATTCTGGGGCATATCGGAGCCCATCTCTCATATGGCTTCTCCCATCCCCGGCATTGAGCCCGGAAGCGATGAGGCTATAGACTTTGCAATAAGGTCATCCTTCATGCATTGGGGCTTCCATCCTTGGGCAAACTACTGCATAATAGGCCTCGGCCTCGCATACTTCACCTTCAGGAAGGGAAAGCCCGGACTTATAAGCTCCATCTTCGAGCCCCTTATCGGCGAGAAGGGAGTTAAGGGCTGGCTCGGAAAGACTATAGACGTCCTTGCGGTATTCGCTACCGTAGCAGGTGTCGTTACCTCCTTGGGACTCGGAGTCCTTCAGATAAACGCGGGACTCACCCACCTTTTCGGAATTCCTTCAAACCTCATGGTTCAGATAATCATAATCGCCATAATAAGCGTTATCTATATCTGGTCAGCGGTTGACGGAATCGGAAAGGGAATCAAGCTCATAGGTGACGCGAACCTCTACATAGCTATAGGCCTTCTCATACTCACCTTCCTTGTAGGACCCAAGGTCGAGATACTCGACAACCTCACCAACGGCCTCGGACAGTACATCCAGAACTTCTTCGGCGACAGCCTTATGATGATGCCCTATGGGGACAACACCTGGGTAGGCGCTTGGAGGATCTTCTACTGGGCATGGTGGATAGCATGGGCTCCCTTTGTAGGCTCCTTCATAGCTCGTATATCAAAGGGAAGGACCATAAAAGAGTTCATCTTCGGAGTCGTACTTGCTCCGGCCCTTGGCTCCATAGTATGGTTCGCAATAATGGGAACACTTCCCATCCACCTTTTCACACAGGGAGCTATGAACCTTGAGCAGCTCTCAGAGATAGCGGCGACTCCCGAGACAGGACTCTTTATAGTAATGCAGCAGTTCCCTCTCGGAAGCATACTCTGCGTGATCTCACTGGTGCTTCTGTGCACCTTCTTCATAACCTCGGCGAACTCGGGAACCTTCATACTTGCAATGTTCTCCACCGAGGGAGAGCTTGAGCCTCCCAACTCCATAAAGGTGCTTTGGGGCGTGGCAATGGCGGTTTTGGCAGTTGGTCTTCTCATGGCCGGCGGCCTGAATCCTCTCCAGACCATCTCCCTTGCGGCGGCCTTCCCCTTCATATTCATTATGTTCTTTGCGGGGGCTGCCCTTATAAAGGCGCTGATGTCTGAGAAGAAGGAAAAGAAATAAGCTTTTCTCCAACATAAAGCTATAATAAAACTCAAGTTTCAAAAAACACAGGCGGTTCTTTTCGAGCCGCCTGTGTTTTATTGCTGTTCCCATGTTGTGCGCATGTCTGTTTCCGTTTTACAGTTCCAAGCTTTTGTCTATCCTCTTTTCACCGTCTTTTCTCCCGGCCTTCCTCCCTCCGCGAATCTTTCCCGCCGAGATCTCCCTGTATTTTTCTATGACGTCCGCTATGGCCGCCTCGCTGTCCACAGCCCCCTTAAGGAGATTTGCGGCCTGAAAGCTCTCTATCATCGTGTCAAGTATTATTATCTGCTCGTCCGTGAGGTTCCTTGCCCTTATTACAGTCTCCGAGGCGTCCGCCAAAAGAGAATCCGTGGTCACATGGAATACCCTCGCGAGCTTTATGAGTATATCAAAGGAGGGAGTGCGGCTGTTGTTCTCGTAGGCCGCTATGGTAGACTTTGTGACGCCCACCTTAAACGCAAGCTCCGTCTGGGTAAGCCTGTACGTGTTTCTCAGATCTTTGATTTTCTTTCCCAATAATACCATGGCTGTCTCTCCTCAGATGTCAATTATAAGATAAGACTGTTACACTTATGGAATATCGGATCTTGTATATTTGATATTGATACAGTAGATTAATTATTGAATCTGTGTTATTGTCAGGTAGTCGTATTTATTTGAGAGGAGCCGGCTCCATGCCTGACAGTATTCTTTCCTTCCTGTTATCCCCCATAGCAATATTTTTTCTCCAGTCCTTGGCACTTTTTTACGGAGATAAGACAGGCTTTTTGTGCTCTGCCGTGAGATATCTCCTTTTCAGGCTCCCTGTAGAGCTTATACTCTATAGCTGCGCTCTCACATCCCTTATTTCAGGCTCCTTCGGAGAAGGCGGAGTCTTGTTTTCCGTAACTCTCTGCGCCTCTGTCATGAGCGCCCTTGGAGGAGATCCTCGAGAGGGAGTTGTGCTCGGCTACTCCTCCGCCCTTGTCGGTGGATATTTCTCTTTTCCTTTCTCTCCCACAGCCGTCTTTATGTCCTCGGTAACCTTATCTCTCGGTGCCTCCGACAAGGACATATACAGCCTTTTCCTCACTTCACTTCTCATACCCCTGCTCTCTTTACTCCTTTTCCCCCGAGTATGCAAAACCTTTACCTCAAGGATGATAAAAAGAAGCTTTTCAGAGTATGGCCTCGGGGCTGAGGACTCGGCCCTAAAAGCCGCTCGTCTCCTTCCCCCGGAGATACGGGGACTTAAGTGTGCGGCGGCAGCTCTTGTCCTCTGTGCTCTCCTCCTTTTGGGGGGCTTTTTACTTGATTCCTATGCCTTTAAAATCCCGGCTCGCTTTTTGTACCTCCTCCTCTTTTTCGTCGGAGGGACGGCCTACGGCGTGGGAGCGGGAAGCCTTAAGGATCTCGGGCAGGGGAGCCGGGCTCTGCACTCAGACCTTCCTTCCTCGGCGCTGCCGGCATCATCTCTCTTTCAGCTGACGGCCACGGCTCTGCCGATATCGCCTCCCTTTCGGCTAATGACCGTGGCTCTTCCGATCTCATCTCTCTTTTGGCTGATAGCCGCGCCTCTCCTAATCCCTCCCCTCGAAAAGCTTGGTATAACAGCTTTTGAGGCTCAGCTTCCGTTTGGCGCTGTTGTGACCCTCCTCCGTATTCTCTCTCCTCTGAGCCTCTCTTTTTTGTGTGCCCTGAGGCTCTTTAATTTCTACAGCGAGCGCAAAAGGAAAAAGGCGGGAGCCTTGGACTTCCTGTCTCTGCTCCTGCCTTATGCGTTTGCTTTTGCCGCTGTATCAGGCTTTTCCCTTATCATTTCCCGGCTCGCTCAATCCGCCTGATGAGTCACCATGTAGGCGTGCTGCTCCTTTATATCGGAAAGGAGCTTCGGGTCCTCTATAAGATCGAGGGCTGTGAGTGCCAGGACCTTTGCTCCGAGGACTATGGAGTCCAGGCCCTTCTTTGATCGGGAGGCCTCAACGAACTCTATGCTGTGGCCCTTTATATCCCTGTCGCTGATATTTATCTTCGGCTGAATTGCGGGTATCACCTGGCTCACGTTTCCTATATCCGTAGAACCCACCGAGCCCTTCCCGGGAAGCTCGGCCTTCTCTCCGAAAAGCTCCAGATTCTTGGCGTATACGCTGTCAAAAAGGGGCGTGGGCACCATGTTCTCCACTCTGTTCTGGTAGGGCTGCATCCTTCCCTTGGCTCCCATGGCGAGGGCCGAGGCCTCAACTATGCGCTCCACCTTACGATAAACGTCCTCCAGGGTCCCTGCAGAGGCGGCTCTCAGATAGAACTTTGCCGCCGCATAGTCGGGGACAGCGTTTGGAGCCTTGCCTCCGTCTGTGATTATCCCGTGTATCCTCACGTCGTCCGGAAGGTGCTGTCTCAGGGCGTTTATGGAATTGTAGGTCTGAATGAGGGCATCCAGAGCGTTTATGCCCTTCTCGGGAGCCGCAGCCGCGTGGGAGGACTTTCCCCAAAACTCTATGTCCACGGGAGCGCAGCCGAGGCTCTTTTCCGTGAGCACATGACCCACTCCGGGATGGGCCGAAAGTGCCGCGTCCACGTCCTTGAAGTAACCCTCTCTCACAAAGCTTCCCTTGGCGCTGCCGTTCTCTCCTCCCTCCTCTCCGGGAGTGCCGTAGACTCTCACCTCTCCGCCGACCTCGTCTATAACGCTTTTTAAGGCTGCTCCCGCAAGGGATGATGTGGCTCCGAAGAGATTATGTCCGCAGCCGTGTCCGAGTCCTGAAAGAGCATCATACTCCGCCAAAAAGCACAGCACGGGGCCCGGCTTTCCCGAGCTGTATCTCGCCGCAAAGCCTGTCCTGTGCCCTGCCGCAGGCATTTCTATCTCAAAGCCCTCCTCCCTGAGCTTTTCGGAGAGTATCTCCGATGCGAAAAACTCGTAGTTGCTGACCTCCGGCTTCTCGTGGATCTTTAGAGCAATGTCCTTGTACTCGTCCCCGTGTCTTTCCGCAAATTCCACTATCCTTTTCCTTATCTCGTCCATTTTGCCTTCCTTTCTCAGTCAGTATTTATTTTTGTGATCCTTCATCCCCGGGGGCGTCGCTCCCGTCCCCGGTATTGAATATGATGACCGTCGCCAATATACATACAAATCCCAATATATCAGGGAGAGTAAACACCGATCCCAGCCACAGGGCAGACACTATGGTGGCCGTGACAGGCTCAAGGCAGCCTATGATGGTAGCCCTCACAGCTCCCAGCTCGTGTATACCCTCCAAAAACAGGGTGAAGGCCCCCACCGTCCCTATGAGGACTATGAGACCCATAACTATATATCCGTATACGTCAAGCGCAGGCCTCATTCCGAAGGAGCCGGTGAGTCCTCCAAGGATCACTCCTCCTATGAGCATCCCGTAGGCGCTTACCGCCCTGCTCCCCCACTTGGCCACAAGGCCCGCCGAAAGCATGGAGTAGGTTATGACTCCCAGCGCCGCGCCGAGGCCCCACATGAGCCCCTTTTTCGATATCACCATGCTCGAGGGATTTCCATGGGTGGCTATAAGAAAGACTCCCAAGAGAGCCAAAATGATGGAGAATACCTGCTTCTTTTTCGGCAGCTTCCCTGTAATAATGGCCGTGAATACGGCTATCAGGGGCACGCTCAAGTTCTGGAGCACTGTGGCCGTGGCCGAATTCGAGTGCTGTATCGCCGACAAATATGCGAACTGGCAAAACATAAGCCCCGCAATGCCGAATATTATCTCGTGGATGAGATCCCTCCTGTGGCTTACTATGCCCCACAGTGCACTCCTCTCGGTGACAAGAGACAACAGAAGGAGCACTATCCCCGATGCCGTCATCCTCATTGTGGTGAGCCACGAGGAATCAAGCTCGTAATTCATAAACATGTATTGGCTGAGAGTGCCTGAGAGCCCCCAGCTCACAGCTCCGAGCACCGCGCATATTACGCCCTTTCTTATGCTCCCGCCGCTTTTTGAGGAGGCCTCCTTGTCGCTTAAAACTACGTTATTGTCATCTTTTTCTTCTTTATAAAGTCTGTCCATAAGCTGTAAATCCGATTTCTCCCGTCTGACGCTCCGCCCTAAAAGCTTATCTCCTCCAAAAACAGCCCGCAAGCGGGAGCTGTAAAGCCCGCTCGCTCTCTGTCTCCCGAAGCAAGTATATCAGGTATCTCCGAGGGCTCTTTTTTCCCGAGCCCCACCTCAAGGAGAGTCCCTGTCATTATCCTTATCATATATTGAAGGAAGCCGTCTCCCCTGTAGCTTATCTTTATTATCTCTTTTTCCGGAAAAAAATCTATATCTATTAAGCGCACTTCTCTCACCGTGGATTTTTTCATGTGCTTGTTTCCGCAGAAGGCTTTAAAATCATGTCTTCCCGTAAGGAGAGACGCGGCCTCCACCATCCTTTCCCGGTCCAAGCCCCTCAAGGCCTCGGCTCCAGGGTGATACAGGTACTTTCTCAGAAATGCAGAGGGCTTCTCCCCTGTGCTTATATAATAGCAGTAGAGCTTTTCCCTGGCGCAAAATCTGCTGTGAAATCGCTCGTCTTCCTTCTCCACGGAGAGTATCCTTATGTCCTCGGGGAGATATCTGTTCATATAGGCGCGGATATCCGCCTCCCCAAGCCCTGTGTCCAAGAAAGCGTTTGCCACTTGCCCTCGGGCATGCACTCCCGCATCCGTCCTCCCCGCTCCCGTAAGCTGCACGGGCTTGTCCGTCATTCGAGAGAGGACTGTCTCTATTTTGCCCTGTATGGTTTCATCGTTATTTTTAAGCCTCTGCCAGCCGTTGTAGCGAGTGCCGTCGTATTCTATGAGAAATTTGTAGTTCTGCATCTTAAATACCTGTACCTGCCTTTCGAGACATAATCACAGATTTCCGACCTTCCTCATGGGGAACGGATCCGGTGTAAGAGCTCTCGGACAATACTTCCAAGTCAAAATACCATAGTATTCTATCATAAATACCGCTTATCCGGCTACAGTTTCTCCATACCCCTTTTTTATGGCTGATCCTGAATATTTGTAATAAAATCTTAAGCCCCGACACTGTCGGGACATACTATAATTATATTATAAAATAATCGGGGAGGTGCTAAATGAAACGTTATGTGATGACCTTAGCCACTGCCTTTCTGTCCCTTATATCCGTCCTTCCGGCTTTTGCCTCGGAGCTTCCGACTTGGCGGAATTTCAGAACTGCCGAGCTTGAGCTTTCAGGTCATTGGCACTGTGGGGCGGGGACCGATTCCTGCAAATGGTGGTACGAGCGCCCGGACGGAAGCTATCCCGCCTCCTGTTGGAGATGGATAGACGGAAATGACGACGGATATGCAGAATGCTACTACTTTAATTCCGACGGCCGGATGGCAGAAAGCCTGACGACTCCCGACGGTTTTGCTGTAGACCAAAGCGGAGCGTGGACAAAAGACGGAGAGCGTCAGCTGCTGAGAGTCCTTGACTCCGAGCAAAGAGAGTTTTTTACCTCAGCTGCCAAGATCCTTCTTTCTGTCTATGGCGAGTATTTGGAGAGTCCGGATTTCAGATATGTCAAGCCGGATATCGATTATGAGGAGCTTGCAGCCGCAGGCTTTGCAGGCGGGGATGCTTATACCATAACAGGTTACGATGAGGACTTCGACGGAGTCAGGATGTATCTGAAATTTGACTATACAAAGCCTTCAGGAGAAGGGGAGGCCTATGCGAAAGCAGGCTCTTTATATCTCACCCTCATGCAAAGTTCCGGTGAGCCGGGCTTTTATATCCTTGAACTCCACAATCAGCCGGCTTTCGGTTGATCTCTGTCAGCACTTTCTGCCTTGTAACTCTATATGTTCGCTATATGTTCGGATTTTCCGACAGCAAAAGGCCCCGGCATGGTCTGCCGGGGTCTTAATTTGCTGTAATTCAGCTCTTTTCCTGTTTCCTACTCCACTGAATAGGGGAGGAGCGCTAAATGTCTCGCTCTCTTAACTGCAACTGTAAGCTCTCTCTGGTGCTTTGCGCAGTTTCCTGTGATCCTCCTGGGGAGTATCTTTCCTCTCTCGGAGATATATTTCTTTAATGTAGCGACATCTTTATAATCGATGGGCTTAGCCTTCTCGCCGCAGAATACGCAGACTTTCCTTCTTCTGCGGAATCCGGGTCTCTTGGGCTTTACGCTTCCCTCTGCCTTTTCAGTCTTCTGAAATGCCATTGGTATTTCCTCCTTGTTATTCTTAGTTGAACGGAAGTCCCTCGTCCTCAACGCCGTCGGGGATATTCATGAATCCGTCTCCTACAGAGCTCTCTACATGTCTCTCCTGCTGATAAGCGGGGGCTGCATCATAGCCTCCCTGAGACTGTGCGTTCTTGCTCTCGGCGAACTCCTGATCCTCAACGACCACGTCTGTGGTGTAGACCTTCTGTCCGTCCTTGTTTGTGTAGCTTCCTGTCTGGATACGACCTGTGACAACAAGCTTCGTGCCCTGGTGAAGGTATCTCTCCGCAAACTCCGCGCTCTTTCCGAAGGCTACGCATCCGATGAAATCGGCTGTCTGCTGCCCGTCGGCGCTGTCCCTTCTCATACGCCTGTCGACCGCGAGGGTATATCTCGCAACCGCCATGCTGTTCTCTCCCTGAGTGTATCTGATATCGGGATCCCTTGTGAGTCTGCCCATTAAAATAACTTTATTCATACTTTCACACTTTCTCTTAAATACTCTAATTAGTTCTCTTTCTTAACTACCAAGTATCTGAGAACAGGCTCCATAATGCGAACATTTGCCTCGAGCTCGTTAGGTGTGTCGGCTGTTCCCTCAAAGTTGATGAGATAATAGTATCCCTCACTCTGATGCTGGATATCATAGGCAAGCTTCTTCTTGCCCCAATCCTCAACCTCACCTACGGTTCCGCCGAAACGAGTGATGTAAGCCTTGATCTTCTCAAGGTTCTCGTTTCTCTGCTCCTCCTCGAGTTTCGCACTAAGAATAACTGTGATCTCATACTTATTCATATGCGTTACCTCCTTTTGGTCATCCGGCCCCTGAAACTTTTCAGGAGCAAGGAATTTATTTGCTGCAATACATAATACTAACAAAAAAAGCCCTTTTTAGCAAGGGCTTTTTGCAGTTATTTTTCATTATTTTTAAAGTACAGAGCTGTCGGGAACTATCCTTTCAGGGGGCTCAAAGCCGCCTCCGTTAAGGTTCTTTCCGTAGCAGCTGCAAAGTCCCTCGTCCGCATAGAGAAGCTCTCTCTCATCCTCGTTGAACCTCCACTCATGGGTGAAGCCGAGATGTGTATATATCTCGGGGTCTACCGGAACGAGAAACATGAGCTCAACGCCCCTGTCCCTGAGCCTTTCCGTGCAGAAGGACATGACCTCGTCCATATATCCCTTGTGTCTCTCCCGGGGGTCTGTCGCCACGTAGAGCACATAGCAGGCCCTTGCGCTTTTGCCCCCCTCAAGCTCGAGCCTCATGCCCGAAAGATGGGCCATTGATACTATCTCCGCGTCTGTTTCCTTTACCGCCACGAGATTATTGTATATGTCCTTACCGTAATACTCCTCGTCAAAGTCCTCCTCCCCGAAGCAGAGCCTCGCGAGTCTTTCCGTATCTTTATACTCTTCCTTTGAAAGAAATCTCACTCTCTCCATCCCTCGGCTGCCCTTCTCCTTTAAAAGTCCGCTCCTTTTAAAAGCCTTTTTGCTTTATCATATATTTTCTCTCATATCCTATGGGAAAATACGAGAGCTTCGCCTTTCTGAGGCCCGGGAGTCCCACGTCGTCCTCCCTGTTTACTATCTCCGCGTCGGGAAACTCATGCAGCAAAAACTCCTTGTTGATCATCTGATAGAGGCCTGTGATGTCCGGATCCGCCTTCTCTATATCTATGATGGCCATCCTCTCCGCGGGATTGTAGTTTCCTATGGAAAAGGCCTTGAGCCTTCCGTCTATGAATATGCCTCCCGCCTTCACATTGTCGAAGACCACCTCGTGGTTCAGGATGTCGTGGATGCCCAGTATCTCCGCGTCCAGAGATTCCATGGCGTCATAGCTCTCCTCGTCCATGGCCACTCCGGTCTCCTCCCCCGCCGCGTCCTTGTTGAGCTTCCAAGCCGAAAGGCAGGCCATTATCTCGGTCTTGTCCTCCTTCTTCAGGCTTCTGTACTCCCATCTGCCATCATAGGCCTTCAAAAACCCGTTTATGTGGTTTCTCTTTTTGGCAAATTTTCTTCCCTTAAGCTCTCTCAGCTCGTCTCCGCTGTAGAGGTAGTCCTTCAGGTCTTCCTCCTCCTTCACGGTATAGTTCTCGAGAAGTCCCTGCTCCTTTACCAAAAGCATGCCCTCCTCGTCCGCGAGATAGATCACAAAGGGGGCCTTCAATACCTCGTTAAAATATCTCTCCAAAAGCTTGAAATATTTTCCGGCCTTTTCCGGAGCGCAAAGCGGTATGATCCCCGCCGTCTTTCCGTTTCCGGATTCCGTCATGAGCAGAGCCTCGTCATTTACAACGCAGTATTTAACGTCGTAATAATTTCTCCATATATAACTGTCCATAGGGCCGCTGTCGCAGCTCTTGTTGGGCCTCTTAAAGAAGAATTCCCTGCATTTTACAAGGGCTTCCTCGTCAAATCTCTTAAATACCAGATCCTCCGGTCTCAATAAATCCGGTTCTGTCATAGCTTGTGATATTTCCTTTCCGGTTTTGGCTTATTTTTTTACAGAGTAGCCGAAGCTTCCCAAAAGCTTTCCCAAGGCGAAGTACTCCCCGTGGGCGTAGGCTGTGAGCTTGCACTTTCCGAGGTCAAGTCTTCCCCTCTCGTCTATAAAGCGCTCCTCCACGTCCACTCCAAGGACCTTGGCTATAAACATATCGTGGCTTCCCGCTTTCACTATACTCTCAACGGCGCACTCTATATTTACAGGGCTCTCCTCTATAAGGGGCGCCTTTACCCTTGCCGCCCTGCCCTTTGTGAGATCCATCGCCTCCCACTTGTCAACGTCTCTCCCGGAGCAGACTCCGCAAAAGTCCGTCTTTTTCACAAGGGCCTCCGTAGTGAGATTTATGACAAACTCCCCGCTCGCCTTTATGATATCGTAGCTGTATCTCTCGGGCCTTACGGAAATGTACACCGTCGGCGGCTCGGAGCTCACTATCCCCGTCCAAGCCACAGTGATTATGTTGGAGAGCCCGTCGTAATCTCCGCAGCTCACCATAACGGCGGGCACAGGATATATCATGGTGGCGGGCTTCCACAGGGTCTTCTTGTGCTTCTCGGCCTGTCTCTTTCTAAGCTCTTTTTTCTTTTCCTTGACTGTCTTTGCCATATCAACACTTCTCGGGCTCGGGATATTCCTCGCCGAAGGTCTCCACCGTCATCTTGGCTATCTTCTGCTCCTCCACGGGCTTGTCCCTGAAATCCGTCCTCACAGAGGCAATCTTATCTACAACGGAAAGCCCCTCCGTCACTCTTCCGAAGGCTGCATACTGTCCGTCCAGATGAGGAGATTTCTCATGCATGATGAAAAACTGTGATCCCGCACTGTCAGGCGCCATGGTCCTCGCCATGGAGAGGACTCCCTTGTCATGCTTCAGATCGTTTTTAAAGCCGTTTGACGAGAACTCTCCTCTTATGGAATAGTCGGGACCGCCCATGCCGGTACCGGTGGGATCTCCTCCCTGTATCATGAACCCTTTTATAACTCTGTGAAATATCACTCCGTCATAAAATCCGCTCTTTGCGAGGCTTATGAAATTGTTTACAGTATTGGGAGCCACATCAGGGTAGAGCTCCGCCTTCATAACGTCTCCGTTTTCCATCTCAATAGTAACTACAGGATTTTTCTTTTCCATTTCAAGTCTCCTTTTAATGTTTATTGTGTTCGGCTAAAACGAAGCTCCCGTGTAATTTCTCACAAGCTCCTTTATATAGCCGTTATTTTCCGTGTCTATATCCTTAAATACCTGCCACAGATATTTTTTCCCTGTGGGCTTCTCGTTCTCCGCGGCGTTCATGTCCGTGTTCCATATGCCGAAGGAATGCCCCGCCTGAACCTCTGTCTTTGCATCCACCTGGCGGTTGAGCATAAAGGCTTTTATGTAGGGGTTGCTCTCGGCAATGAAGTATCCGTAGGCATATGCCGCAGCCTGAAGGCTCTCGTCCGTGACCCCGTTTACCGCCGAGGTAAAGCCCTGCTCCGAAAGGATGATATTCCTGACCTCTCCCGTGGGAGACAGCATCTCGGGCCTCTGCATATAGTCGGTAAGCACATGGAGGTTTCGAAGGTTTACTATATATGCCTCCGAGGAATCCGCAGCCTGAGCGTCGTCCCAAAATACAGGGCTCGTCAGGGGATCGGGATAGGCATGCCATGCAACTCCCCAGTCCAGATCTCCTCCCTCCTTAAATATGGCCGAAAGGAGATCGAGGCAGTTCCTTCCACTGTACTTCGTGCTGCCGTTTTCCTCATTCATCCAGCCGTAATCAAAGGGTATATACACCTCCGCAAGAGAATTACAGGACTTTATGAGGTCATAGCAGAAGCGAAAGGCCTCCGCATATCTGCGGCAGTAGGTCTCCGCGTCCATAGGGCCTATATAATTCCAGATCTGATCCTGTATCTCGTTTCCGATTATCCAGTTTGAGACCTTGTTTTGCCATCTGTCGGCAAGGCCTCCCACTACCTCCCTTACAGCCTGCTTCCCCTCCTCTGTAAATACATTTAACATGAAATAATTGCAGGCGGCGTTTTGGTCCCCGTATATGAGCTCAGGCCTTACGGTCTGCCTGTCGTTTAAAAGAACCACTGTGACGGAAACCCCGTTTGCGTCAAGCTTATTGATAAATGAATCATAGGCTCTCAGAGTCCCCTCTTTCAGCGCTGCGCTCATGGGCACGTTGAATATGACATGATCCGCCGAAAGCTCAAGACAGTCCGCAAGCATCGCCTCCGTCTGACACAAAAGCCCCTTCTTTGATGCGGGCTCTCTGTAAAAGGCCGACTGCCCGAAGGCTGTAAGCTGCGAAAATATCGTCATAAAAGCCGCAAGAAAGAATGCCGCCCTGCGGCGTCCCGAATTTTTGAATAGCCCTGCTCCCCTCATTTTCCTCCTCCTTTGCGCTATAAAACCTCGGCCTATACTCCGATTTTTGTTTGCAATTCCGAAAATTAATAATATAATTTTAGCATAATACAGCTTTTCTTTCCACAAAATCAAGGTGACTTAGATGAAAAAGAGAGAGTACATAGTAAAAAAGAACATATACGGCGAGGATCTGAGGCTTCCAAAGATGAGCTTTTTTCAGAGATTTTTCGGACATCTCTCCACCATAACGAAGCACAAGCTATACGTCGCGTCGGGCTGCTTTAAGATAGGGCTCTACAGGCAGGGCATAATGCACGATCTGTCCAAGTACTCTCCTCAGGAGTTTGTCACAGGGGTCAAAAACTATGTGGGAGACCGCTCCCCCAACGCAGTGGAGAGGGAGCTCTGCGGCATGTCAAGGGCCTGGCTCCACCACAAGGGACGCAACAAGCACCACTTTGAATATTGGATAGACTTTTCATCAAAGGCTCCCGGAGGGGTGTTGGGCTGCAGGATGCCCCTCAGATATGTGGCGGAGATGGTCTGCGACCGCAGGGCCGCCTGCATGGC
Source organism: uncultured Lachnospiraceae bacterium (assembly GCA_944381505.1). GTDB lineage: Bacteria > Bacillota > Clostridia > Lachnospirales > Lachnospiraceae > Avilachnospira. The sequence goes on along the minus strand of CALWLK010000046.1, from coordinate 15,771 downwards.
TTATCACGGTTCAGACTACAAGCCCTCCGATCCATGGGAATACTACGCAAAGACAAAAGACAGGGTGATAATGCATCCCGATACGAGAGCCGTCCTCGAAAGGGCCCTCATCATAATGCGCGACGAGGGTGAGGAGGCCTCCTTTGCCTTCATCAGAGAAATACTAAAAAAAGAAAAGGGATCCGACTACAGCGCCGAATCCCTGAGACTTAAACATACTCCGCTTAATTAAAACTTTCCTCCACTGTCGACCGCACTTCTTTAAGAAGCGACTCTTCGCCCTTCTTAATCCCATCGGCCCAAAGGCTGTAATTCACTCCTCCCATGCTCCAAGAGGCAAGAGCTCCTCTTTCTTCGGACTCTCCCTCCGACTGATAGGGCTCTGTAAATTCCAATTTGACTTCTACCCCGCCCTCCTGAGGATTGGCGGTATTGTCTTCACCTACAGTATCCTCTTTTGTGCCGATCTCGGCCTCTGATGTCTCCGTAAAGTCCATATATACGCCTGAAAGCTCTCTCCCTGAGAGTCCTGTGTCCTCGGATGCGGCTCTCAGGCATACCTCTGCGCCAAGATTTTCGCTGTAGTAATCTATCTGTGCAATGCTCCCTGAAATTATATAGTAATGGGGATCCGCTCCTTCCTCATCATTGATGCAAAGGCTTATCCCAAGTTTGGAGAGGATATCCTCCGAGCCTTCGACCTCCTCCATGGGATTTACCGAAGCAGCCTCTGTTAAAGCAGAATCCTCAGAAGCAATGCTCTCCGCCGCTGCCGTCTCCGAAGAACCGCTGTCGACTTTTTCCCGGGCGCTATAGGCAAAGGCCGCCGCAGCGGAAGGCTTAGCCTCCGGAGAGTTGACTCCCGATCTCATCATAGGCCCCGCCTCGTCCATAGCCGCCTCCCGCTCTCCCGCGGCCATGGCCGCCGCAGTTTCTTCTATTGCCGCTGAAGCGCCGGACATGGGAACTGTTCTCAGAGCTATAAACGCCGCTCCCGCAACCACCGCCAAGGAGGCTGCTCCCGCAAGAGCCCTCCTCATCCTTAAGGCGGAGAGGTTTATTACCTTGTCCTTTTTCTCTTTTGTCTCCTCTTTTTCGGAGCAGGCCTCGTCTATGAGCCTTCCCAAGTTTGCCTTGAACGCCTCGGAAAACTCATACCCGTTCTCTCCGGCTTCCCGCTCCAGAGCGCCGATGTCTTCTTTTATCTCCTCATATAAAGCGGACTTCAGCATCTCATCCGCATAATTTTTTCCGGTCTTATTTTCCGTCATATTGATATGCCTCCGTCCTTTCTCCCTTTTTTTGTCTCTCCAAAATATCTTTCAATGCCTTTCGAGCTCTCGAAAGCCTTATGTTTACCGAGTTGGGGCTTATCCCCAATATCTCTCCCGCTTTCTCTGCGGAAAATTCATAGAAGCACCTGAGCTCTATGACCTCCCTGTAAGTCTCGGAAAGCTCTCCGAGAGCTTTTCTTATATCCTCTATGCCCTCTGCGGATTCCGCAAGGGATTCAGGCGTCTCTCGGACCTCGTCTTTGGACTCCAGATCCAGATATATATCCTCCGTGGGCGTCAGCCTCCCGGTCTTTCTCATCATGTCTATGGCCGTGTTTTTTGCAATGATACAGCACAGAGCCTTTGCCCTGAGCTCCGTGACGTCCTCGATATCATCTATCATCCTTATTATTTTTATGAAGGCCTCCTGACAGGCGTCCTCAGCCTCATGGCGATCCGAGGTGACCTGATAGGCTCTGTGCCACATAAGCCTCATATAATTTTCAGCTATGTAGTTAAGCTTTTCTCGCTTGTTCATTGACATCTCGCAGGCTTCCTTAGTCTGTTTTTTCATGTCTTCATATCGGCATGAATAATAGTATAATATACTATCCCGGAGCTTATTACAATCCGCATCCTGAGGAAAGCCTCCGCGAAAAGCCTTCGCCCTCTTTCCGGGTCCTCAAAATATATACGCGGATCCCGGGCTTTTATTTCATACCTTTTATGAAAACACAAAAAAGGGCTCTGAGATCTCTCTCAAAGCCCTGTCTCTTTTCTTATCTCATGGCCTTTACCTTATCCATGAAGGCCTTCGTCCGCTCAAAGCTCACAGGATTCTTCCAATTGTTGCCCTCCTTGAACCAGCTTCCGATTATAGCTCCGTCGGCTGCGGCCAAAAGCTCGTTTACGTTGTCTATATTGAGTCCGCTGCCTATCAAAATAGGGAGGCTCACCGCCTTCTTGCACTCAAGGATCTTCTCCACTGTGGGTGGTGTTCCTGTGTCAAAGCCTGTAACTATCACTGCGTCCCCGTCCTGAGCCTCTATGTCCATAGCCTGCTCCGCAACGCTCCTGTCATGGATTATATAGTGGCTTCCATGCTTGACGTTTACGTCGCAGAGCGCTGCAACATCAGCCTTGAGAGAGGATCTCATTCTCGACACCTTCGCCCCCATGGCGTCTATAAATCCGGATTGGGAGATGAAGGAATTGCACCACTCAAATACCCTTATCCACTCCGCGCCCGCCGCCACAGCGCAGGCCATGGCGCAGTCCGCACCGTTCATATGACACTCGGTTCCCACAGGTATCTTTACCTTGTTTTTTACCTCGTTTATACCGACTGCAAGAGCCGCCGCAGTCTCATATCCGATATCCGCAGGCCTCTGGTAGGGGATATCCCACATGTTTTCCACCTGAACGCCGTCCACTCCGGCCTCCTCAAGCTTCAACGCTTCCTCCACTGCCGTCTCTACTATCTTTTTCATACCCATATTCACAGGGTCATATTTCGGAGATCCGGGCAGGGGCCTTAAATGTACCATTCCTATAACAGGCTTCTTCACTCCGAATATCTTGTCTAATTTATTTTCCATTCGCTCCTCCTTCGCCTTATCCCTTAGGCTTGAAGTAATCATAGCTTCTCTCCACGTCAAGACCTATAAGCTTGTTCATTTGTTTTTCTATGCGTATAAAAAGCTCCAGCTCTTCATCTGTAAAGTCTCCCAGCTGCTTGGAATTGTGCTCGTAGGACATTCTGTCAAAATTCTCATGATGCTCATAGACGATCTTCCCTGCGTCTGTGAGATACAGGTTGTATTCTCTGTTGTTGAGCACATTTTGCTTTTGGACTACCCAATTTTTATTCACAAGCTTTTTAACCATCTGTGAACAGGCGCTCTTTGTCTTTTTAAACCATAATGCCGCCTCAGTGACGGTAGTTCCGGGGTTTTTTCCGATAAACTGTATCAGATGAGCTTCGGATTGGTATAACACCTCGTTCCCATAGTCATGCGGAAGGCTGTCATACTCATTCATCAATTCATTAGTGAGCTTAAGCTCGTCCATCATTCTGCAATATAAAGGATACCTGTCTGCGTTATCCACCTTTTGCTCCTCCCCTTAAAACAAGCGTATTTTTTAATTATAATACACTTTTTTCAAAAGGTATAGAACTTTGTGCCCCGGGACGGGTCACACAGTAGGCAGCCGCGCGGTTGGCATAGCTCACGGCGCTGTGTATATCCTCTCCCTTGGAGAGCTTTGCACACAGGCTCCCTATGAAAGTATCTCCCGCCGCTGTGGTATCTACCGCTTTTACCTTGATACCCTCGACTTCATATATTTCACCTTCGTAGCCATATACAGCTCCCCTCTCACCAAGGGAAACTATGGGGATTGAGATGCCTCTTTCTCTCAATATAGCCACTGCCCGCTTCGCATCCTCCAAGGTCTCGACTCTTACTCCCGTGAGTATCTCCGTCTCCACCTCGTTGGGCTTTAAAACATCTATCCTTTTCGCTATATCCTCCGTCAGCTTTGAATAATCCTTGGACGATGGATCCACAACGACAAAGCAGCCCTTTTCTTTTGCGGTTTTCGTGACGAGCTCCAGTATCTCCGGCTCATACTCAAGGGTAGTCATCACTATGGTGCCCTCCTCAAAGAAAGGCTCAAAAGCCATGATGTCCGCGGGAGTCACCTTAGCGTTTACTCCCAGAGAACACAGGCATTCATTGGTTCCCGTGCTGTCCACCCAGACGAAGCAGACCCCCGTGCTTGAGCTGTCATCTCTTATGAGGGATTCTGTTACAATATTTTCCTTCTCATAGGCGCAAAGAAGCTTCTTTCCGTAGTCATCCTCCGTAATGCGGCCTATAAGCCTTACTCTGCCTCCCGATCTTGCTGCGGCGACAGCCTGATTTCCCCCCTTGCCTCCCGGGTTCACATTATAGGAGGCGAGGGTGTACACCGTTTCTCCCGGCTTAGGAAGCCTGTCGCACTGTATGGATATATCCATTATCAATGAGCCAAGGCCCAAAATCTCACCATTCATCTTCATCATATCAATCCAAGTAACTCAAGAACTGAGTTATCCTCTCATTATGCATAGCTGTAAGGTCATCATAGCTTCCCTTGGCAAGTATCTCGCCCTTCTCCACAAATACCACCTCGTCGCTCACTTCTCTCGCAAAGGACATATTGTGGGTGACGATTATGATAGTATAGTCTTCCTTCGATAATTCCTTTATGAGCCCCAAAACCTCCGCTCCCAGCTCGGGGTCAAGGGCAGACGTGGGCTCGTCAAATAGAAGGACCTCGGGCTTCATGGCGAGAGCTCTCGCTATAGCTATTCTCTGCTGCTGGCCTCCCGAAAGCTGATTGGGATAGCTGTCTCTCTTATCCTCCAGTCCTACTCTCCTCAGAAGCTCCATCGCCTCGTCTATAGCGGTCTTTTTATCCTTTTTAAGGACTACCACAGGTCCCTCTATGATATTTTCCAGAGCGGTCTTATGGGGAAAGAGATTGAAGCTCTGAAAAACCATGCCTGTGCGCTTTGTAAAGCTCTTTTTTACGTTTCCGGGAATCTTCTTTGAGAAGTCCAGCTCCGTGCCGTCCAGATTTATCACTCCCGAATTAGGTGTTTCCAAAAGGTTGATGCATCTTAAAAGCGTTGACTTTCCGGAACCTGAAGATCCTATGATGACAGTGGTCTTTTTTGTCTCTATGTCCAGAGAAATATCTTTGAGGACATGATTGTCGCCAAAATACTTGTTTAATTTTTCTATTTTCAGCATAATACCCTCCTAAGCCTGCGCATCATTGATCTTCTGTATCTTCTTCTTCTCGTCAGGAGTCAGCATAAGCCTCTCCTCCATCTTGGTCTGAACAAAGTTGAGCACAGTACAGAACAGAAGGTAAATAAAACCTACCTCTATGTACATAAGAAGAGGCTCGTAATTTCTTGCGGTTATCCTCTGCGTCGTCAAAAGCATCTCGGGGATGGTGATATTCGCCGCAAGAGAGGTGTCCTTTACAAGGGATATGAAACTGTTGAAAAGAGGCGGAAGCGCTATCTTAAACGCCTGAGGCAGGATTATTCGTATGAGCTGCTGAGGATAGGACATCCCCAGAGCCATAGCCGCCTCCCACTGTCCCTTGGGTATAGAGAGTATCGCAGCTCTGAAAATCTCTGAGCTGTAGGCTCCGATGCTTATGCTGAACACCATGATCCCCGCCGGCATAGGCTCTATGACTATGCCCACCTTGGGAAGTCCGAAAAACACCAAGAACAGCTGAACCAAAAGGGGCGTACCTCTTATGATCCATACGTACAACTCACATATCTTATTCAATACCGGTACCTTTGAGACTCTCACTATTGCCACCAGTGCCGCCAGCAAAGTGCCCAGCACAAATGCTATGAGAGTAAGCGGGATCGTGTAACACAATCCCGCTTTAAGTATCGGCCAAAATGATTCGGTTAATATTTCTATCGCGCGTGCATCCATATAGGCCGCCCTCCTGACTTAATTACTGCTGAAGCTCCTCAAGCGTAAGCTCCTTTGAGAAGTCTGTTCCGAGGAACTTTTCCGAAAGCTCTGTGAGAGTTCCGTCTGCTCTGAGCTCATCAATGGCCTGATTTACAGCCTCCACAAGATCCTCATTTCCCTTGGGTATGGGAATCGCAACCGTATCCGGAGTCTCCTGGACCGCAGCTATCCTTATAGGGGTGTCAGGCTTCTGAGTCACAAAGTCGTTAAATGCTATCGTATTGTTGATCACGCAGTCCGTACGTCCTGCAAGAAGAAGCTCTATATCTTTACTGAAGGTATCTGAAGCTGTGATCTCCATGTCGTAATCCTCGGCGATAAGAGCATAGTTACTGGAAACGTTGAGAGAGGTCTTCTTTCCTCTTGCCTCCTCCCAGCTGTTGATATCCGCATTGTCGTCTGTGGTAATGAGAGCTATATAGCTGTAGAGATAAGGTGTTGAGAAATCATACTTCTCCTTTCTCTCATCTGTAACTCCAACCTGATTGAGGACAAGATCTACTGTTCCCGTGTCAAGAGAAGTGAGAAGTCCCTCCCATGTGATCTCGGAAAACTCCACCTCTACTCCAAGCTTCTCGCCTATTGCCTTTGCGACCTCAACGTCGTATCCTGTCAGCTCATTGTTGTCGTCATGGTATGTGAAGGGCTTGTATGTTCCCTCGGTTCCAACCTTAAGAACGCCGCTCTCAAGTATCTTGTCAAGCCTTGAAGGCTCACCCGAAGCCTCAGCCTCCGTCTCCTCGGAAGCCTCCTCCTCTGCAGCGCCCTCCTCTGCGGCAGCCTCTGTCTGAGCCTCAGTCTCAGCGCTCTCCGAGCCGGATCCGCATCCTGTCATAGCTGTCACTGCTGCAAGTGCCAAAGCCATTGCAAAAAGTTTCTTTTTCATTTTACCTTTTCCTCCTTGACATTTTTAATAGTTAAGTAGGTTCACTATTAACTACCTTAACTTTTAACATGCTTAACCATTTTTGTCAATATTGCCGGTGTAATCTTTAAGAATTTTTATATTACTTAGTTGATTTATAAAATATTTATTTGTTTTTTCAAATAAAAAAAATCATCTTGCACATAATCAGCCTTTTTTGAGGCTCTTGTGAAAGATGATTTTTTTATAAAATAGTATAGGAGCTTTTAAAACTTCCTCTGTCAGAACTGATCGTACTGTATGGAGGCCTTGACCTCCGCCGCCTTCTCTCTTGATACGAGGAGCCCTGTGAGCTCTATCCCCAGATCAAGAGCATAGCCCAAGCCCCTTGCGGTGGTGATGTTTCCGTCTGTCACCACGCCTTTCTTTGTGTATCGGGCGCCTGCAAGCTTATCCTCAAAGCCGGGATAGCAGGTGGCCTCCCTTCCCTCCAAAAATCCAAGTTTCCCCAAAATAGAGGGGGCCGCGCATATGGCCGCTATCCTGCCTCCCCTTTGGTACTGAATTTTTAAGGCCTCTGTGAGCCTTGTACAGTTCATGAGATTGAGAGTCCCGGGCATACCTCCGGGGAGGAACAACACATCCGCGTCGTCGAAGCCCGCCTTCTCACCTATGCTGCTGTCGCATATTATCCTCACTCTGTGGGAGCCTGTGACCTCTCTGCCCTCATTTACAGAGACCATCTCCACCTCAACTCCCGCTCTCTTCAGAACATCGCAGGCGGCGAGGCACTCCACCTCCTCAAGGCCGTCAGCAAGAAACGCATATACCTTAGCCATTTTCATTCCTCCTTTTTGATTTATAGTCCTATCTTATTAAATATATTCATGAAATAATTCAGTGTCAAAATCTCCGGCTCATAAAGCCTTCCCTTGATAACTCTCTCTTTCTCCAAGCCTTCTCGAAAAGGTGTTTAATACCCTCTTTTTGTTTGCGCTCCACATGGGCGCGAGGAGAAGGCTCTTTGGTGCATCTCCCGTTATCCTGTGTATTACCATCCTTTGAGGCAGAAGCTCCAAAATATCTATAAGAAGCTCTATGTATTCCTCCATGGAAAAAATATGCCAGTTAAGCTTCTCTCCCTCAAAGGATATCCCCAAGTCCTCTCCGCACTCGCACACGGAAGTCTTTGCGTCGAAGCTCTCGTCTCCCGAGCATCGGTTTTTCTCCAAAGCCTCCTTATATATATTTCCCAGATCCGTGCCCTCAAGCACGTACAGAAGGTGAATCTTTATTCCGTCAACGAGAGGCTCTCCTTCTTTTCCCGCAAGCTCTGAGATATAGCGGGCAGTCTCCTTTATCATGTCCTCGTCTTCCCCGGGAAGTCCCGCTATCATGTGGGCTATCACAGTTATCCCCTCTGATTTAAGCCTCTCTGCAGCCTCCTTGAATACCTCTGTGTCGTAGCCTCTCCTTATGAAATCCGCAGTCCTCTCATGGGCGGTCTGAAGCCCCAGCTCCACCCAGACAGGCTTTTTTCTGCAGAGCTCTCCCAAAAATCGGTACATCTCTTCGCTTATGCAGTCAGGCCTTGTGGCAATGGAGAGTATCAGTATATCCGGACTATCCGCCGCCTCCCGAAACATTGCCGAGAGCCTTCCGAAGTCCCCGTAGGTGTTGGTGAAGGACTGGAAATAAGCTATATAACCTGCAGGAGTCCTTCCGACCTTTGCCGCCACTCTCTCCTTTGCAAGCCTTATCTGTTCCTTCACAGGAAATCCTGCCTTCTCGGCAAATTCACCTGCTCCCGCCTCTCCGCAGAAGATACATCCTCCCGTGCCCTTCGTGCCGTCCCTCACGGGGCAGGTGCACCCTGTCTCCAAGGATAGCTTATAAACCTTTCCGCCGTAGGTCCTTAAAAGCTCATCTCCCACGCTGTGCCACGGTCTTTTCCATGTGTCAGGGTAGGTCATCAAAACTCCTTCACCTCTGTCAAAACGTCATTTTTATCGTAGCAGAGCTTTATGGAGAACACCTCGTCGCTCTCCATAAGCCTCCTGAGCATGGGCTTGTCCCCCTCCCACAGGGGAAGCTTGAGGACTTCTCTCTTATCCACCCAGCGAAGCTCGCCCTCGTCGCACTCCGAAAGCTCTCCCTCAAACTCGGAGGAGGTATAGGTAAATATATACTCGGGTTCCTTATCGTCGTATACAAAGGTTATTATGCCCCTGAATCTGTAACTCGAAAGCCTGAGTCCCGTCTCCTCAAGGACCTCCCTCATAAGCCCCTCCTCAGGAGCCTCAGAGGCTTCAAGCTTTCCTCCAACTCCTATCCATTTGCCGTGGTTTACGTCATTTTTCTTTTTGTTCCTGTAGAGCATCAGGTATTTCCCGTCTCTCTCAAGATAACAAAGTGTGGAAAGCTTCATGATCAATCCTCGTCAGGATTAAAGGGCTTGGGCATTCCGTAGGCGTTCTCCCCGGGAGTCCCCGAGAGTAAAAGGAATACCAGATTCAGGATGGAAAGCACCAGAGAAATGATAAGGAAAACTCCCGAAAACGAGATTATGGCCAGGGTAAGGCTTCCTCCCTCCTGTGAGAACATGTAGTAGAGGCCTGTGGCCGCTCCTATAAACATACCTATGATACCCAGAGCCGCAAAGACGGTCCCCAGACCGTTAAATATCACCGCGAGCCATCCGGGCTTTCCCGAGTCGTGATATCTCCTCATAGCCGCAAACAGCAGAGGAAAGAAGGTTACAAGGCTCCATATCCCCACAAGGATGCTGAGATCGTCCTCCACAAAATTTACAAGAAGATTTAAGATAAAGGATATGAGAGTTATTCCAAGCCATCCCCACCAGTAGCCTGCCCTTGAGAGCCTGCCGTGCCAGTTGAAGTAATGCCGGAACATATCTTTTACCGCTGAAATCATGCTTTTCATACTGCTACCTCACTTTTCTTTTTATAAGCTGCGTAATCATTATATTATAATTCCCGGAGAATTGATATAGATAAAAAACTTTATTTTATCTTAAAATTTGACAGCCGCTTTATTCTTATGTATATTTAGCTTTAGACAGTTAAAATATACATAATACTTAAAAATTGAGGTGAATAGAAATGAAGCTTTCCGACAAAGAGTATGTGGATCTTATCCTTGAGGAGGCAAAGGCGCTCCTCGATATCGACAGCCCCTCGGGCTACGGCAGAGAGGTGACGGACTACCTTCTCTCCGAATTTTCAAAGATGGGAGTAAAGGCCGGGCGCACCTTAAAGGGCGGCGTTATCGCGGACCTTGAATCCGGGGACCCCAACGACGCTATACTCCTTGAGGCCCACTGTGACACCCTCGGTGCCATGGTTCGGGAGATAAAGCCTGACGGCCGCCTTATGCTCACAAATATAGGCGGAATGCAGCCTAATAACGCCGAGGCCGAAAATGTCAGGATAATCACCAGAGACAAAAGAAAATATGAGGGGACCTGCCAGCTCATAAACCCCTCGGTGCATGTAAACAGCGAGTACGCCACCACCAAGAGGGATTGGGATACCGTGGAGATCGTCATAGACGAGGATGTGAAAAATGCAGAGGATGTGAGGGCTCTCGGGATAAGGCCCGGCGACTACGTTTGCTTTGAGCCCCGCACCAGGATCACCGAGAAGGGATATATAAAGAGCCGTTTCCTTGACGACAAGCTCTCCGCCGCCATACTCATAGGATATGCAAAGTATGTCAAGGACAACAATATTGAGCTCAAAAGACGTGTATACATGCACTTTACCATCTACGAGGAGGTAGGCCATGGAGGCTCCTCAGGCTGCCCCGAGGGAGTCACTGAGGCTTGGTCCGTGGATATGGGCTGCATCGGAAAGGGACTTACCTGCACGGAGCATGAGGTATCCATAGCCGCAAAGGACGGCGGCGGCCCCTACAATTACGACGTGGTGACAAAGCTCATAGAGCTTGCCGAGAAGAATGGCATCGGTTACGCCGTGGACATATATCCCCATTACGGCTCAGACGTGGAGGCGACCCTCAGAGCGGGATATGATCTGCGCCACGCCCTCATCGGCCCCGGAGTATATGCCTCCCACGGATATGAGAGAAGCCACATGGATGCAGTGGAAAATACCTTTAAGCTCATCAAGGCTTATATGGAGGCTTAGCTTCCCTCTCCCTGTCGGAAAACATAATTATAAAAGCTATGAAAAGAAAGCCTGTGCACACAAGGATAGCCCTCTCTTTGAGGACCTTTATGCACAGGTTTCCTATTACCGCCCCTGCAATAAAGAGAGCTATAACGCCGTAGTAAAACAGTCCCGAAAAAAGGCTGTCCCGGTCTTTTGTTTTCACGTAATCGCAGATGTTTTCGGTGGCGCTGCGCAGGTTCCCAATGCACATGGTGGTGGCGGCGCTCCTTCCGTGTATCTTTCTGAAGCTCTCCACCTGCAGCCCGCAGGCAAAGGAGGTCATGCTGTTTGCAAGAAGATTCATCGCAAGCGGCATAAAAGCCACAGCGGAGAATATAAGCATCTCAATGAACACCGTCAGCTGCCGCCAGTGTATGGTCCTCTTCTCGGGATCCCTCAGAAGTCTCGCCAGAGCGATGCCCCCTGTAAAGAAAACTATCGGAAACAAATAACGATGGATGTTTGCAAAATCGCCCTCCGAGATCCTCACCCCCAAAAGGAGTATATTCCCGGTCTGAGCGTTTGCAAACACCCTTCCTCTCATTATATATGAATACGCATCCATAAAGCCCCCCGCCAGGGAAAGCATTATTCCAAGCTCTATTGATTCCGAACTCTGTGCGGCTCTCTTCATAAATATCTCAAATCTCCTTGAGCATTACCTCTCTTAAGGTCCCGCCGTACTTTTCTCCCTTCCACACAGGCCTGTAGCCGAGGGAGATCACGTTTCCTCTGCTGTAGATGTTGTCGGGATGTACGGTACACATAAGATACCTATAGCCCTGCAGAGCCAGCTCCTCCTCCGCCATGCTCATAAGCCTCCTCTGAAGCTTAAGACCCCTGTAGCCGGGAGCTACCGCTGCGGTATCCATGTGGGCTACCCTTTTTAACTCATCTCCCGAGAGACCTATATAGTCCCCGAGGTTTTCCCCTCCGATGAGATGAGGGATCTCCACTATGAGCACGCCCCCTGTCTCTCCGGTCTCAGTGTCCACAGCCTTATATGCGGGATCGAGACCTTCGTCTATGCGTCTTCTCTCCTCCTCGGAATTGTTGAGGAAAAGCCAATCTGTCTGATCTCCCATGGATCCCTTGACCTGTTTTACGAATTCCGTGATCTGCAGCCCCTCACCTCTCTCGGCGCGCATAAGCTTCATCGTCTTCACTGCACAAGCTCCTTGAATTCAGCTCCGATATAAGCTGCCAGCTCCCCGGGAGACAAAAGTACCTGCACTCCCCTCTGCCCCGCGCTTACGCTTATCCTTTCTTTGTCCTCGGCGCTCTCATCTATATATGTATCGAATCTTTTTTTCATGCCTATTGGTGAGCAGCCGCCTCTCACATATCCTGTAAGGGGCAAAAGCTCCTTCACATGTATGAGCTCGGCGCTCTTATTTCCGGATACCTTTGCGGCTTTCTTCAGATCTATCTCCCTGTCCACAGGTATGCAGCAGACAAAGTAACCGGTCTTGTCTCCCCGAAGCACAAGGGTCTTATAAACCATATCGCAGGGAAAGCCCAATACCTCCGCCGCGTGTACGCCTGAGAGGTCTTCCTCGCTGTACTCATATTCCTTTGTATCATAGGCTATCTTCGCCTTGTCGAGAAGCCTCATGACATTTGTCTTGGTCTTTTCCTTGTCCTTCATATGTGAGAATTCCCCTGTGTCCTGTTCCCGGCTCTGTTTTATTTTTCGGTGATGTGATATCTCATCAATCTCCAACTACATTTATATAATTGGTAAAGCTGTTGGTGCGGGAGTACATGGCTATAGTGTCGGATATAACCCCTGTGACAGTCTCGGAGGCGTGAACGAATTTGTCGTCCCCTATGTATATCCCCACATGTCCCGAGCGTCCCACTATGTCTCCGGGTTTAAGCTCCTCATAGCTTACGTTTCGGCCAAGGCCAAGCATGCCGTCTGAGGAGGTCCTGGGAACGGCCACTCCCGAAGCGTTCATTACGTAATATACATAGCCCGAGCAGTCAAAGCTGTCAGGCCCCGAGGCTCCCGCCTGATAGGGAAGTCCCAGGGTGGAAAGAGCCGTCTCCACTATCTTTAATCTGGTGGGATTATCCGTGTTTACAGTGACTGTATTCGTCTCCGTGCAGTCCGCTTTCTTAAGCCACAGCTCATTGTAGAAGGAGCCGTCGTCAGTGAAATAGTCTCCGGCCTTTGTGGCGTGGGCAGCGCACACGTACCACTCCACTCCGGTACTGTCCGTCTCCTCCCTCAAAACTCTGTAGTAGGGATTCATGATTGCGTAGTCGTATGACACATCCGCCCATGATCCGTCGGCTCTCTGCACGCTTCCCCAAGCCACGTTGTAATCCCCTCGAAAATGAGAGGGAGTGACAAGCTTAAAAGGAAGCTCTATCACTGTGCCTCCCTGTGAAGGAGCCACAGGCCCCCCTGAAACCTGAGGTCCTTGAGAATCCCCGCCAGTCCTTATGATGGTCACCGCTCCCCCGGGCGCCGCCACAGCTTCCATGCAGAGGCTCATAGACAAAAGCACTGCCGACGCAAGGATCCTTCCAAATCTCTTCATTTTGCTGTCCCCCTTATTCCTGTGATCCTGTTTATTGTGTTATTTACCGTTATATCTCTCTGTACTTATTGCTCGGAATATCTCTTCATGAAAACTATTCCCATAAGGTAAGGCCCATTGTGAGCTCCTACCATAGTCCCTATCTGAACAAGCTCCGGATCTCTGTCATAGCCGACCTTCTTGAGGGCATTTACAAAAAGAGTCTTCAGCTCTAAACCGTCCTCCTTTGAGAGTCCGTAGCCCACCAACAGCTCATAGTCTTCGAGCTTCGCCTTCGTCTTTGCAAAAAACGCCGCAGTCTGCTTTGCAAGCTCCGAGAGAGATTTTTTCCTGCTTCTTGTTATGGCCGCAAGAGATATTATCCCCTCCTTAAAATATATGACGGGCTTCAAGCCCAAGCCTATGGCGGCAAGCTTCACCAAGCCGCCTATCCTTCCTCCCTTGTTGAGATAGGTGAGATCTCCTATGGTAAAGAAAGCTCCTCCGTCGGACTTTATACTCCGTATGATATCCGCTGTCTCCGAAAGGCTCTTTCCCATGCTCCTGAGCCTCACAGCCTCCTTCACCAGAAGCCCCTGAAATATCGTGAGGGCCTTTGTGTCCACCACCTCTATATCCGCATCGGGGAAGTCGTCTCGGAGGGCATCCACTGCAGCCTTCGCGGAGTTGTAAGACCCGCTCATGGTAGTGGTCATGCACAGGCAGAGCACGCCCCCTCCCGCCTCCACAAAGGGCTTGAACACATTTATGTAATCCTCCGGACCGGGAAGAGAGGTCTTGGGAAAATTTCCCGGATTATCCAACATCTTCTGATAAAACTCGTGATATGTGAAGTCCAGATAGTCTCTCTTGTAAACGCCGTCCTCAAAGGCAACATAGAGAGGCACTATGCCTATATCGTTTGCCTCGCAGTAATCCTTGGGCAGGTCGCAGCAGCTGTCGCTTATTATCTTAAATCCGGTCTTTTCCATAGCTATCCTTTCATCGCATCCCGTCATCCGGTATCAAAAACCGGAACATCGGGTTTCATTATTTACCGCTATTATACACTCCGGACTATTATTTTTAAACCCCTTGACACGGAATACTTATTACTATATAATAAAAAAGCTTTGAATTTGGCATGGCGACGTAGCCAAGTGGTAAGGCGTGGGTCTGCAACACCCTGATCACCGGTTCAAATCCGGTCGTCGCCTCTACACCTAAGATAGTCCAAAACCCTTTATTTTAAGGCTTTTGGGCTTTTTTTGTGGGAAAATACCATTTTACACTTTCCTTATTTTTTCCTTTGTTTTAAAATCAAATTGAGGGAAAATTGAGGGAAAAATTATGAAGTACACACCTATCGTCATTGAAAAGAAAGAAAAAAATTATAAGACCAAGGCAGGAAGAACAAAAAAATATACATACTATGAAGCAAAATGTACTGTTCAACTTGCTAAGTCCAGTTATAGGCAAACAGGGAGCGGAAAGACAAGGCAAGCTGCAAAGGAGGCTTTACTGAAAAAACTCGATGTAGAGGAAAAGAAAAATCTCTCCTCTGTTCCAGTCAAATCAGAAACTCTTATTGACGCTCTTTATCATTTCATTGATTATAAATTATCTGAGGGTTGGGCGCAGTCTACTTATGTTAGGAACAAAACGACTATAGACCATCAGGTCTTTTCATATCTTATAAGTTTAAAGCACCCTCTGGAGATAACTCATAATGATGTATTGGAATATATCGAAGAATTGAGAGGCATGCACTATTCTATAAGTACGATAGATAAGGCCTACTCTCTTCTTCAACTATACTTTAATTATGTATATCAAGACAATATGGCTCAAAATCCCTGCTATGGCATACATTTAGGTTACGACCCTGTTTTAAGTCCTGACAAGGTGCTTAATTCAGATGAGGCAAAGGCTTTCTTTGAAGCCTGCGACGAGATTGGCGGAAATGCAGACCTTTTACAATTTATCTTTCTGACCTACGAAAGACCAGGCGAAGCCTCAACACTCAGGTTCTCAGATTGGAGCAAAAGCGATAAAACACTTAAGATAAACAGAACTAAAACCGTAGATAAAGACGGTAAAGTAATCGTAGGCTCAGAAGGAAAGACAAAAACAAAATCCTCAAGGAGAACGATAAAACTCAATTCTGCTTCTAATGATATATTGATAAAAAGATATAATGAGCGCTGGCGTTCTCTCGGAAAGCGTCGTGGTTCTGCGTATATTTGGGTACAAAGGAATGACTCATCTAAACCTATAGATTACAATACTCTTCGCCGTCTCCTTGTCAGAGTTCTTGATAAAGCAGGTATCAGCAAGCATATAACTCTGCACGGA
>CALWLK010000045.1 GCA_944381505.1 uncultured Lachnospiraceae bacterium | reverse complement strand
ATGAAAAGGTCGGTACCCGAAGGTCTTTTTATCATACCATTTTTTAGATCCGGTTATTGAAAAAGTCCCTTCAGGCATAAATGTAGGGCGCAGCTTTCGCTACGCCCCAACATTTGACATAGAACCAGATTAAAAACAGCCCCAAATTCTCGCGAATCGGGGCTATCTGTTATTAGTTGTACTTACGCTTTCTCGCAGCTTCAGACTTTTTCTTGCGTCTTACGCTGGGCTTCTCGTAATGCTCTCTCTTACGAATCTCCTGCTGGATGCCTGCCTTAGCGCAGTTTCTCTTGAATCTGCGAAGCGCGCTGTCCAAGCTCTCGTTCTCTTTTACGATTACGTTTGACAAAGACCCCTGACCTCCCTCCTGTTGCAAGGTATCTGTAAACTAATTTACGTGCAACAATGTGCGGGGTTTAATGCACTGAAGAAAATGATACCACAAAAAGCTCTCATATGCAAGCACAAAAAAAGTTTTATTTCAGTTTAGGAAAGCTGTGCCTTTGCCGTCTCCAAAGCCGCTTCCAAGGCCTTTTCTATACCTGCGGGGTCGTTTCCTCCCGCCTGAGCCATATTGGGGCGTCCGCCGCCCTTTCCCCCTGCAAGAGGCGCGGCAGCCTTTATGATATTTCCCGCCATGGCGCCCTTTTTGACCGCGCTGTCTGTGGCAGTAGCCATGAGGCTTACCTTTCCGTCCTTGGCGCAGGCAAGGACTATGACCGCGTCCTTGAGCTTATCCTTAAGGCTGTCACCCATGGTCCTCAGTGCGTTTGCGTCCTCGGCCTCCACCTTGGCACAGAGCACCTTTATTCCGTTTATATCTACCGCCGAGCCCTCTATATCCGTCAGAGCTCCCTCGGCCTCCTTTGCCTTGAGCTTCTCATTTTCGCTCTTCAGCTTCTTTATCTCATCAAGCATGGACTCGATCTTCTTTGTCAGCTCCTCGGGCTTTGCCTTTGCAGCCTTTGCAGCTTCAAAGAGCTCTGTCTCCTCGCTCTCATAATGCCTTATGAGCCCGTCTGCCGTGAGAGCCTCTATACGTCTCACGCCCGCGGCTATTCCGGCCTCGGAAATTATCTTGAAGGCCTTTATGCTGCCTGTCTCCTCCACATGGGTTCCTCCGCAGAGCTCTGTGGAGAAGTCGCCCATCTTCACTACCCGCACGGTATCTCCGTATTTCTCTCCGAAGAGAGCCATGGCTCCGGTCTTTTTTGCCTCGTCAAGGCTCATTATCAGGGTCTCCACCTTGAGGTTTTTGTTTATCTCGTCATTCACGAGCTTTTCCACTGTCTTCAGCTCCTCAGGAGTCATTGCCTGAAAATGTGTGAAGTCAAAGCGGAGCCTGTATCTGTCCACATAGGAGCCCGCCTGCTCCACGTGTTCCCCGAGAACTGTCCTTAAGGCCTTCTGAAGAAGGTGTGTTGCGGAATGGTTGCGGGCTGTCCCCATCCTTCTCTCCTCATCGACTGCAAGGCTGACCTTGTCTCCGATCTTAAGCATACCCTTTGTCATCCTTCCGACATGGCCTATCCTTCCGCCCTTAAGGTGTATGGTCTCCTCCACTTCAAACTCTCCTGAAGCGTTCCTTATGATACCGCCGTCTCCGAACTGTCCTCCCATGGTGCCGTAAAAGGGCGTCTTCTCCACTATAACTGTGCCCTTCTGTCCGTCAGTGAGAGCCTCTGTTATCTCGTCCTCTGTGGTGAGTACCGTTATGACAGACTCATCCTCAAGCCTGTCGTAGCCTGTAAACTCACAAGTGATGTGTGGATCTATCTCATCATATACAGTGGCGTCCGCACCCATGTAGTTGGAGTGCTTTCTCGCCTTTCTGGCCTTTTCCTTCTGCTCCTTCATGCAGGCGTCAAAGCCGGCTCTGTCCACGCTCATACTCATCTCCGTGAGTATCTCCTCCGTGAGGTCGTAGGGGAAGCCGTAGGTGTCATAGAGCTTGAAAGCATCCTCCCCTGAAAACTCGTCCCGTGACTCGGCCTTTGTCTTTCCGGCCATCTCATTTAAGATGGCCATACCTGAATCTATGGTCTTGTTGAACTTCTCCTCCTCCTCGTTGAGGACCTTGAGGATCATGGCCTCCTTCTCGTGGAGCTCGGGATATCCGTCCTTGTTGTTCTCGATGACGTTCTTTGCCATATCCGTCATGAAATTGTGAGTTATACCCAACTTTCTTCCATGGCGCACGGCACGCCTTATGAGCCTTCTGAGCACGTAGCCTCTGCCTTCATTAGAGGGCATGATGCCGTCGGAGATCATGAAGGTGCAGGACTTGGTGTGGTCCGTGATTATGCGAAGAGAGATGTCCTTATCGTGGTCATCGTGGTAACGGATGCCCGCAAGAGCGCACACGTCCTCCAACAACGCCCTGTTGGTGTCCACGGTATATATGGATTCCTCATCCTGGACTACCATCGCAAGCCTCTCAAGGCCCATTCCGGTATCTATGTTCTTCTGAATAAGGTCCGTGTAATTTCCGTGTCCGTCATTGTCAAACTGGGAGAATACTATGTTCCAGACCTCAACGTATCTGTCGCAGTCACAGCCCACGGTGCAGCTGGGCTTTTTGCAGCCGTACTTCTCTCCCCTGTCGTAATATATCTCGCTGCAGGGGCCGCAGGGTCCCTCTCCGTGCTCCCAGAAATTGTCCTCCTTGCCGAATTTGAATATGCGCTCGGCAGGGATGTGCATCTCGTTGAGCCAAATATCATATGCCTCGTCGTCGTCCACATAGACCGAGGGATAAAGCCTCTCCGGATCGAGCCCCACCTCCTCTGTGAGGAAGTTCCAAGCATATGGTATAGCCTCATGCTTGAAGTAATCTCCAAATGAGAAGTTGCCCAGCATCTCAAAGAAGGTGCCGTGGCGGGCTGTCTTTCCGACGTTTTCTATATCTCCCGTCCTTATACATTTCTGACAGGTGGTAACGCGCTTTCTCGGAGGTATCTCCTGCCCTGTAAAATAGGGCTTTAAGGGTGCCATACCCGAGTTAATAAGCAATAAAGAATCATCATTATGCGGAACGAGCGAAAAGCTCTTCATCTTTAAATGTCCGTTTCTCTCAAAATAGTCGAGAAACAGTCTTCTCAATTCATTGACGCCTCTGACCTGCATCCTGTGTCTCCTCCAAATTAAAAAGTATATTTCCAAATCAATCGACAAATATTTAATTTATCATAATCAGCTTTCCAAGTAAAGCCCCTCATCCTCAATAAGGTTTGCGCTCATGGCGGCCTTCACCGCCATCTTGTCGCATCTCTCGTTCTCCGGATGACCGTCATGGCCCTTTACCCAGATAAATCTTATTTTGTGTCTGTCCATGGCCTTAAGGAGCCTTTTCCAGAGATCCACATTCTTTACGCGGCCTGTGGCCTTTCTTTTCCAATCATTTTCTATCCAACTGTCTATCCAGCCCTGATTGAAGGCGTCAGTCAGATATTTTGAATCACTGTAGAGCTCCACCTCGCAGGGCCTGTTCAGAGCCTCCAGCCCGGCTATGGCCGCCATCAGCTCCATGCGGTTATTGGTTGTCTTCACATAGCCCTGTGACAGCTCCTTTTCGTGAAGCATCCCTGTCTTGTCAACATACTGAAGTACAGCGCCGTAGCCCCCCGGGCCGTCGGGGTTTCCTCTGGCGGAGCCGTCGGTAAATATTTTTACTACTCCCATCAAATATCCTTCCTGAACTTTTTTACAAGAGCCTTTATTGCATTTGCCAGCTTCTTAACGTCGGCGTTGGCTCCCTCTCTCGAGTCGAGAACCAGCTCCTTGAGCTCGCTTAAAGCATCGTTCAGCTCTCTCTGAGCAAACCTCTTGTTGGTCGAGGACTTGTCTTTCTTTCTTATAAAGACAGGCTCCGCCTTATAGATATACTTATCCTCGGTAAAGTCATATATGCTTCCGGAGTAAGGCATCTCGGGCATTATGCCCGTCTTTTTCTCTATGAGCTTTCCCAGAGTGTGCATGGCGTCGTCGTCCCCGTGGACCAGGAATATCTTTTCAGGCTTCTTTTTGAAGGCGCAGATCCACTCCAGAAGGCCCTTCTGATCCGCGTGGGAGCTCATACCGCCCATCTTTTCAATGTGAGCCCTTACCTCTATCTCCTCGCCGAATATCTTGACCCTGTCGGCGCCGTCCTCAAGTATCCTTCCGAGAGTGCCCTCGGACTGATATCCCGCAAAGACTACCGAGCACTCCTTCCTCCAAAGGTTGTGCTTTAGGTGATGCCTTATCCTTCCCGCATCGCACATGCCCGAGGCCGCTATAATTACCTTGGGCGTGGTGTCCGAGTTAATTGCCTTGGAGTCGTCCGAGGTGACAGAGAGCTTGAGATTGGGGAAGCCTATGGGATTTATGCCCTTCTCCACCAGCTCCTTCGTCTCCGCGTCGTAGCACTCTCTGAGGTTTTCCTTAAACACCTCCGTGGCCTCTATGGCGAGGGGGCTGTCCACATATACAGGGAAGCCGTCGTGTCCCTTTACGAGCCCGCCGTCCTTTATCTTCCTTATGAGATACAGAAGCTCCTGGGTGCGCCCCACAGCAAAGGCCGGGATTACCACATTTCCGCCTCTGTCAAGGGTGGATTGTATTATCCTTGCCAGATCCTCTATGTGATTGAGCTCCTTGTCATGGAGCCTGTCCCCGTAGGTGCTCTCCATGATAACATAGTCCGCCTCCTCAATATACTGAGGATCCCTTATGAGGGGTTTTCCCTTGTTTCCTATATCGCCCGAGAACACAAACTTTTCCGTCTTGCCCTTTTCCGTCACCCATATCTCTATGGAGGCGGATCCCAAAAGGTGTCCCGCATCGGTAAATCTCACCTTTACGGAATCGCTGAGCTCAACGATCTTTCCGTACTCGACGGGATTGAAGCTCTCCAGAGCCTTCTTTGCGTCCTCCACCGTGTATGCGGGCTCCACAGGCTCCTCCCCCGCTCTCATTGCCTTCCTGTTCTTCCACTCCGCCTCGGACTCCTGAATGTGGGCGGAATCAAGAAGCATTATGCTGTCAAGATCCATGCTGGCGTCTGTGGTTATGACGCTGCCCTTAAACCCGTTCTTATAGGCCCAAGGTATCATTCCCGAATGATCTATGTGGGCGTGGGTGAGAAGTATGTAATCCAGCTCTGCGAGGGGAATGGGCAGGCTTTGGTTCTCATACATATTTCCGCCCTGCTCCATGCCGCAGTCCACCAAAAATTTGATGTCCGGAGCCTCGATAAAATGCATACTTCCCGTGACCTCATGGTCGGCTCCCAAAAAAGTAAGTCTCATAATCTCTCCTTTCGGGACTGTCTCTCATCACTGTCTGTCCCTTTGCGGATAAAAATCGCTCTTATTATATTAACACAGTTACGGGGAAGGGAAAAGGAAAAAGCGAAAAAAAGCGGAAATCCCACATAACATATCGCGATATATGCAATGTGAACTTCCGCTATAAATAACTGCCTCGTGCCCTACGGCACTGTAACCGAGGGCCCGGTGACCGAAGGAAGCGACTGTAGCTTATTCCGAAAGATATGCCGCCTTTACCTGAGGATCCTCCATAAGCTTATGAGCATCTCCCGAGAGCACTATGTTTCCTGTCTCAAGAACATATGCTCTATTCGCTATGGCGAGAGCCTTGTTTGCGTTCTGCTCCACCAAAAGGACTGTAACGCCGTCCTCATTTATCTTTTTTATGATATCGAATATCTCATTTACGTATATGGGAGAAAGTCCCATTGAGGGCTCGTCCAGAAGCATCATCCTCGGATGGGACATGAGGGCCCTGCCCATGGCAAGCATCTGCTGCTCTCCTCCGGAGAGGGTGCCCGCCCTCTGTTCCTTTCTCTCCTCAAGCCTCGGGAATCTCTTGTAGACCATAGAAAGAGTTGCCTCCGTCTCCGCCTTGTCGCTTCTCGTGAAAGCTCCGAGCATGAGATTCTGGTATACCGACAGGTCCGCAAAGACTCTCCTTCCCTCGGGGACGTGGGCTATACCCATGCTTACGAGCTTGTATCCGGGAGTTTTTGTAATATCCGTGCCGCCGTAAATAACATGTCCGCTCTTTGCCGAGATAAGCCCTGTGATGGTCTGAAGGGTGGTGGTCTTTCCGGCTCCGTTTGCACCTATGAGAGTGACTATCTCTCCCTCCTCCACATCAAAGCTCACGTTCTTTATCGCATGGATAACTCCGTAATATACGTTTAAATCCTTGACTTCAAGTATCTTACCCATATTTCCTCCTTAATCTCCGAGGTAGGCCTTTATTACCTCTGCGTCATGAAGCACGTCATAAGTCTCACCCTGTTTTAAGACCCTTCCGAAATTAAGCACAGTGAGCTTCTCACATATACCGCTTACAAGCTTCATGTCGTGCTCTATAAGAAGTATGGTAGTGTCGAAATTGTCCCTCACAAACTTGATGGTCTCCATGAGCTCGTGAGTCTCCTGAGGGTTCATTCCGGCTGCAGGCTCGTCCAGAAGGAGAAGCTTCGGCTCGGTGGCTATGGCCCTTGCTATCTCAAGCTTCCTCTGTCTTCCGTAGGGAAGCTGGGAAGCCTTATAGTCGGCTACGCCGTCAAGCTCAAAGACCTTGAGTATCTCCATGGCCTTCTCATCCATAGCTTTCTCTGTCCGGTAATAAAGGGGCGTGCGGAATATTCCGTGGATAAGCCCGTATCTGTAATGATTGTGCAGGGCGGCCTTTACATTGTCTATTACAGGCAGATTTGAAAAAAGCCTTATGTTCTGAAAGGTCCTGGCGATCCCGGCCTTGTTTATCTCTATGGTGGGCTTTCCCGTTATATCCGCTCCGTCAAGGATTATCCTTCCTGTGTCGGGCTTATAGACTCCTGTAAGAAGGTTAAATATAGTGGTCTTTCCCGCTCCGTTGGGGCCTATGAGGCCGTAGAGCTCTCCCTTTTCTATCTTCAGATTGAAATTATCCACCGCCTTCAGTCCGCCGAAGGATATCCCCAGCTTTTCCACGTCAAGGAGGATGTTTCCCGATGTATTTTTATCTGCGCCTGACATATGCTATGCCTCCTCCTTTGCTTCTTTTTTGTTTTTGCGGCTTATGCTCTCCACGAGCCTCTCCCTGAAGGCCACAGCCTTGGGCGCCGAGTTAAAGAGCATCATTGCTATGAGGACGACCGCATATATGAGCATTCTGTAGTCGCTGAGAAATCTGAGCTTCTCGGGAAGTATGGTCAGTATCACCGCAGCTATGAGCGAGCCCTTTATATTCCCTATGCCTCCCAGTACGACGAATACAAGTATCATTATGGACATGTTGTAGCCGAAGTTTTTGGGTGTGGCCTGAAGGGTTGCGAGGTTGTGAGCGTAAAGCACACCTGCGACTCCCGCAAGGGCCGCCGATATAACAAAGGCCATCATTTTGTACTTTGATACGGAAAGCCCTATGGACTCCGCCGCTATCCTGTTGTCCCTTATCGCCATGATAGCCCTGCCCTGACGTGAGTTAATGAGGTTAAGGACTATGAAAAGGCTTATGAATACAAGGATTATACCTATGGTAAAATTGGCGTTTCGGGGAAGCCCGGTTATACCCTGAGCTCCCTTTATTATGGTCTTTCCACCCTCACCGAGATTGAGGCTTAAGGCATCCTTCATGGTTATATGCATGCCCTCGACGTCAACTCCCAGATATATTGTGTTTATGACGTTCTTTATTATCTCTCCGAAAGCAAGGGTAACTATGGCAAGATAGTCCCCGCGAAGCCTCAGGACGGGTATTCCTATCAGGAAGCCGAACACTGCCGACACAGCCGCCCCGAGGATAATGGCTATGAATAATTCCAAATATTCAGGCATCTCCGCACCTGCCGTCACAGCGAAGATCGCTCCGGTGAAGGCACCCACGCACATGAATCCCGCGTGCCCCAGGGAAAGCTCCCCGGAGATACCCACAACTATATTGAGAGATACGGCAAGGATCATATAATAGCAGAGAGGAACCAAGAGTCCCTCCATGAGAGAGCTCATATTTCCTGTCTTGAGCCAGATCTCACAGACCAAATAGAAGGCAAGGACCAAGGCATAGGTCGTAAAGCTCTGCTTAAATGCTTTTGATTTGTTTTTCATATCTGTTTTCCCCCGACGTTATACCTTTTCTTGGATCTTCTTGCCCATAAGTCCTGTAGGCTTTACAAGAAGTACGATTATAAGCACTGCAAAGACGATGGCGTCCGAAAGCTGAGAGGATATGTACGCCTTGGACAAGTTCTCGATTATTCCAAGCACTATCCCGCCTATCATGGCCCCGGGTATTGAGCCTATCCCGCCGAATACCGCCGCCACGAAGGCCTTGATCCCGGGCATAGCTCCCGTGGTGGAGGAAAGCGTGGGATATGAGGAGCACAAGAGCACTCCCGCCACAGCCGCTAAAGCGGATCCTATGGCGAAGGTGACGGCAATGGTCCTGTTCACATTTATTCCCATGAGAGTAGCCGCGCCCTTATCCTCCGACACCGCAAGCATGGCTTGGCCCGTCTTTGTCTTGTTTATAAAGGCAGTAAGGCCTATAAGTATGATTATACAGCTGAGTATCGTGACCATGGTCTCTCCGGACACGGTCACTGTTCCCCCCATAAGGCTCAGGGAGGGTATGTCGATCACTGATTTGAATGACTTTGTGTCAGCTCCGAATACTATGAGAGCCGCATTCTGCAGGAAATAGCTCACGCCTATAGCTGTGATAAGCACGCTTAGGGAAGAGGCCTCCCTGAGGGGCTTGTATGCTATCCTCTCTATAATAACTCCCAGAGCGGTACATACCACCACAGCTCCCAATACTCCCACAGCTGAGGGCATGCCCATTACGGAGGCGATATAGTAGGTGGTAAAGCCTCCCACCATTATTATGTCTCCATGAGCGAAATTAAGCATCTTGGCTATGCCGTAAACCATGGTGTAGCCCAAGGCTATTATGGCATATACGGAACCCAAGCTTATTCCGTTTATAAGATAGGTTATAAAGCTGGACATAACTGTCATTCCTTTCATAAGTTTAGAGGGATGCCGCCTTAGAGGCACCCCTCTCTCTCCGGTGCATGGCACCGATTTATATAAGGAGAAATTGTAATTTATTACTCCATTGACTTGTAAGCGCCGTTCTCTATAACAACAGCCTTAGGCGCCTTGTTGGGCTCTCCGTCCTCTGTGAACTTGATACCCTGTCCGGTGAGTCCGTCTATCTCGATCTGAGTCATGACGGGCTTAAGAGCCTCACACATATCAGAAACGCTCATATCAGGTGTGATGCCGGCCTCCTCTGCTGCAGCCTTTATAACATAGAGACAGTCATAAGCGTCTGCTGCGAACTGGTTGGGAACCTCGCCGTAATCCTCCTGATACTTGGCTACGAAATTCTGAGTGAGCTCGTCCTCTGCATCAGCCGAGAAAGGTGTGAGGAGCATAAGTCCCTCTGCAAGAGAAGTATCGAAGCCCTCGAGTGTGAGGATACCGTCCATTCCGTCGCATCCGAAGAACATAGGTGCCCATCCCATCTCGTCAGCCTGCTGAAGCACAAGGGAAGCCTCTGTATAATAGAAGGGAAGGAATACAAGCTCTGCGCCCGCGTCCTTAAGCTTCTGAAGCTGAGTCCTGAAGTCTGTCTTTGAATCTGCTGTGAAGGCCTCCGCTCCTACTATCTCAAGTCCCTGATTTGCTGCCTCTGCGGCAAAGTTCTCATATATTCCCGATGAATATGTGTCTGAGCTGTCGTAGATAACGCCTATCTTTGTTGCAAGTCCGTTCTGTCCGATGTACTCTGCTGATTTTGTTCCCTGTGCGGGATCGGAGAAGCACATACGATATACATTGTCCGCCGCTGTGATCTCAGCTGTGGTTCCTGAAGGTGTGATCTGGAACATATTATCGTTCTCGGTCTCGGGAACTACTGCAAGGCAAGAGCCCGAAGTGGTCGTTCCGACGAACATCTGAAGTCCCTGGTCCTTAAGGGTATTGTATGCATTGACCGCCTTCTCTGTGTCCGCCTCATCGTCCTCGAATATCCACTTTACCTGATATCCGTTGATACCGCCTGCGGCGTTGATCTCGTCAACAGCTATCTGTCCGCCGTTCTTGACAGCGTTTCCGTAGATAGCGGTGCTTCCTGTAAGAGGGCCTGTGCCTCCGATAACAAATACCGCATCTGATGATGCCGCATCTCCCTCTGCGGCCTCAGAAGCCTCGGTATCAGCCCCCTCTGCGGCAGCGGCTGTGGTCTCTGTATCCGCAGACTCTGTAGATGATCCGCAGGCCGCAAGTGACATTGCAACTATGGCTGCAGTCATCGTTAAACACATAAACTTCTTCATAATTTTTCCTCCCTGTAAAGATTTTTCTAAGATTATAATTTTGCTTATGACATATGTCAATCATAAGACACAATTTTATAACCTTAGAAACGGTATAGATATAAATATCATAACTTAAAGTTATTGATAAATATATTTCAGTTCATAATATGGCTGATTTTACTCTCTCTCCCACTCCAAATCAGGGTTTTCCTCCTGCTTATCTCTGCACATTAGGTTCACCACAGCCTCCGAAGCGGGTCTGTCCTCAAAGAGCACCTTGTTGACCTCGGCTACGATGGGCATTGACACTCCGTACTTTTCCGAAAGCTGCATTGCAGCCTTTGCCGAATATACGCCTTCAACCACCATTTTCACCTCGGCCATGGCCTCGTCCATGGTCTTTCCTTGACCTATAAGAACTCCGGCCCTTCTGTTTCTGGAATGCTTTGACGCGCAGGTAACAATGAGATCTCCCATCCCGGCGAGGCCGTAGAAGGTCTCGTAGGCGGAGCCCATAGCCTTTCCAAGGCGCCCCAGCTCCGTCACCCCCCTTGTCATGAGGGCAGCCGCCGTATTGTCACCGTAGCCCAAGCCCGCCGCTATTCCCGCAGCCAAGGCTATGACGTTTTTGAGGGAGCCTCCCACCTCTATCCCCCTTATATCAGGAGATATGTACACTCTGAAATCAGGGCTCATAAATATGTTTTGGACAGTCTGAGCCGTCTTTTTGTCGTGGGCTCCAACCACCACAGCGGTAGGCATGCCTATGGAGACCTCCTCCGCATGGGAGGGCCCTGAGAGGACCGCCGTGTTCGCATCCGGAAGCTCCTCCTCCGTTATCTCCGTCTGAGTCTTAAGGCTCCCCTCCTCTATTCCTTTAGCCACATTTACTATAAGTTGGCCTTTTTTCAAAAAGGGCTTCATCTTTCTCGCCGTCTCTCTCGTAAATATGGAGGGTACAGCCAGCACCAGAAGGTCCCTGTCCTTCATCGCCTCCTCGAGATCCGAGGTAAAGCTCACGTTTTCAGGTATAACAGCGTTGGGGAGATTTATGTGCCTGTGGGTCTCGGCGATGCCCTCTATCTCCTCCTTAAAGGCTGACCAAAGTATTGTCTCATGTCCCATCTTTGAGAGGTGTATCGTCAGCGCGGTACCCCATGTTCCGCTTCCGATTATTCCTATCCTTGCCATAGACTACTCCTTTCCCTTTTTCTTTCCGAAGGACAGCTTATTCTCCCTGCCCTCCAAAAGGCGTTTTATGTTGGATCTGTGCTTGAATATGGCGAGCCCTGATATCACAAGGCAGACTATATAAAATTCCATATGATATTCTGCTGAAAGAGGATGCAGGCCTGTGCTCACTATATATATATTTATGAGAGAAAACAATACAGCCACCAAAAGCGATCCCACCGACACGTATCTCGTTATGGCTACGCTTCCGAAGAAGGCTATGAAGCAGGCCAATAAGAGCCTCGGATCAGAATAGCAAATGAGGGCTCCGGTACAGGCTATTCCCTTCCCTCCGTGGAGCTTTAAGGTAAGGGGGAAGTTATGTCCCAATATGGCCCCCAAGCCTGTGTACATTATGAGCAGATAGCGCATGTCCGTGCGATCCTTATAGAAAAAGCAGGTGACGATAATAAGGGGGATAAAGGTCTTTGCAAAATCCCCCAACATTGTTATGAGCCCTGCCTTGGGCCCCATATTTCTGAGCACGTTTGTGGTGCCCACGTTTCCGCTGCCCTTATGCGTTATGTCCACTCCGTGCATCTTGGCATAGAGATATCCTGTCGGAAAATTGCCGAACACATAGCCGATCAGTAAGCAGACTATTCTTTCCATGATACTAAAACACTCTCCGTTTCAGATTATTTTATGCTCTCTAAAAATCACTGAGCCCCGTCCTTCTCCTTCCGCTCTCTTATGATAAAGCGTATGGGCGTGCCTGAAAAACCGAAGGCGTCTCGCAGTCTGTTCTCAATATATCTCTGATAGGAGAAATGGAAAAGCTCCTTGTAATTAACAAATATTACGAAGGTGGGAGGCTCCACCGATACCTGTGTGATATAGTAGAGCTTTAAGCGCACTCCCTTATCTGAAGGGGGCTGCTTCATGGCACAAGCCTCTGACATTATCTCGTTGAGAACTCCTGTGGCGGCTCTCATGGTCTGATTTGCCCTCACCTTGTCTATAAGGTCGTAAAGCTTTACCAGGCGCTGCCCGGTCACCGCAGACACGAAAAGTATCTCCGCGTAAGGCATGAAGGCGAATTTCTGACGTATCCTGTCTGTAAATTCATATATGGACTTGTCATTTTTCTCCTTAAGGGCATCCCACTTGTTTACGGCAATGATACAGCCCTTTCCCCTCTCGTGAGCTATGCCCGCGATCTTCGTGTCCTGCTCGCTGACTCCCTCAGTTGCGTCTATGACTATGACTACTATGTTGGCTCTGTCCACTGCCGCCACAGTCCTTATGATGGAGTAGCGCTCTATATTTTCCTTTATCTTGGATTTCCTTCTGAGTCCTGCGGTGTCTATGAACACGTACTCCTCGCCGTTATGCTTTATCACAGTGTCTATGGCGTCTCTCGTGGTCCCCGCTATATCCGAGACTATGACTCTGTTCTCCCCGAGGAGCTTATTTATTATGGAAGATTTTCCCACATTGGGTCTGCCGACTATAGCTACCTTTGTCCTGTCGTCCTCCTCGTCCCGGCTGTCCCCCTCGGGGAAATGCTCCACCACCGCGTCAAGGAGTTCTCCTATGCCCTGTCTTCCCTCGGCAGATATGCCTATGGGATCTCCCAAGCCGAGATTATAGAACTCATACACATCGTTTCCCTGCTTCTTGAAGCTGTCCACCTTGTTGACTGCCAAGACTATGGGCTTTTTGGACTTCCTGAGCATGGTTGCCACGTCGTAGTCGTCCTCAACAAGGCCCTGGCGAACGTCAACCAGAAATACTATCACATCGGCTGTGTTTACGGCTATCTCCGCCTGCTCTCTCATCTGTCTCAGTATAACATCTGTGGATTCAGGCTCTATACCGCCTGTATCTATAAGGGTAAAGCCCCTCCCCAGCCATTCGCATTCCGCATATATCCTGTCCCTCGTAACTCCCGGAGTGTCCTCCACTATGGAGAGCTTTGTACCGCTCAGGGCATTAAAGAGCGTGGATTTTCCCACGTTGGGACGTCCTACTATTGCTACTATGGGTTTACTCATTTCCACCTCACATAATATCATTTCTTAAATATCTTACTTAGTATATTATAAAAAAGCATTAAGGTCAAAAGCTTTTGCCTATTATTTTCTCAAACATCGGATTTAAGCTATTGACCTATTTTACATTGGTAGTATAAAATTAAGGTGGATTTAAAGGGTATTTTAAGGAAATCTTATATCCAAGTCACTTAATTATAAAGGGGAATGATATGGCTGACAATTATTCAAGAAAACTCCTGCCTCCTGCGCCTATGAAGATAGCGGCTCACAGATCCTGCTCGGAGCTTGCCGCAAAGGTGGACGAATGGCTGGTAAAGACGAGAAAGAAGGACGAGGAATATCTCAGAGAGCACTATACCGAGGAAACCCTTAGGCTCAGAGGCTTCGCTCCGGACACCTTTCTCATAAACTGCGACTGCCCCAGATTCGGCACAGGAGAGGCCAAGGGCATGATCTACGAATCTACAAGGGGCATAGACGAGTTTATCATGGTGGACGTGACAAACTACTCCAACACCTACACTGTAAACGGTTTTGTCAATCATATGTCTCCCGACGACAATTATCAGGATCTCAAGAGGCTCATAGGCGCCTCTGCCGCAAGAGCTTACAGGGTGAACGTCATCATGCCCTTTATATATGAAGGCAGACAGCACAAGAGGTCAAAGAGGGAATCCCTCGACTGCGCTCTCGCTCTCAGGGAGCTCACCTCCATGGGCGTGCGCAACTTTATAACCTTTGACGCTCACGATCCCAGAGTACAGAATGCCATACCATTAAACGGTTTTGACAACTTTATGCCCACCTATGCCTTCATAAAGGCTATGCTCAGGCATGACAGCTCCCTTGTCATCAACAAGGACACCTTCATGGTCATAAGCCCTGATGAGGGTGCCATGGACAGAGCTGTCTATATTGCCAACAACTTGGGCGTGGACATGGGAATGTTCTATAAGAGAAGGGATTACTCCAGAGTCATAAACGGCAGGAACCCCATAGTTGCCCATGAGTTTTTGGGCTCCTCAGTGGAGGGAAAGACTGTACTTGTGGTGGATGACATGATCTCCTCAGGAGACAGTATGCTTGACACCGCAAGGGAGCTTAAGGAGCGGAAGGCCTCAAAGGTCATCATCTGCTGCACCTTCGGTCTCTTTACAAACGGCCTCGACAAGTTTGACGATTTCTATGCCAAGGGGTATATAGATTATATCATCACCACGAATCTCAACTACAGGCCTAAGGAGATACTCTCAAAGCCTTGGTATGTGGAGGCCGACATGAGCAGCTATCTCGCTTCCATCATAAACGCCTTCAACTACAATGTATCTCTGGAGTACGCTATACACTCATCCGCCAAGATACAGGCCCTCTTAAAGAGCCACGGGGAGGACTACGATTACGTTGGGAGCCTCTTCCAGACAAGCGGCTGAAGGAAATAAAGGGATAAAAGAAACTCACCTGCCCGAAAACCGGTTTGATTTTCAGAGCAGGTGAATTTTTGTTTTAAGGTATCATACGGTCAAGCAGCTTCAAAGCCTCCTCCACCTTGGGATTAGGTTCATCGGTATGGAGCCCCTCTCTCACACAGCTCCTTATATGGGCGTGAAGTATCTCTCTGTTCACGTTTCTCAGGAGCGCCTGTGTTGCGCAAAGCTGGTTTGAAATGTCAACGCAGTATCTGTCCTCCTCTATCATCTTCAAGATACCGTCGAGCTGTCCCCTTGCTATCTTTACCGATCGTGTTATTTTTTCCTTGTCAGCTTTCATGGCAGCCTACACATTCCGGATCTCTGTGACCTCATAGCCCTCCTCGGCTATTGCGGCCTTGAGCATCTCATCAGTCACCGAGTCGTCTGCGGTTATGCGGGCCATCTTATCCTCGAGGCTTACATCCACCTCAGTCACGCCTGCCACAGCCTTAAGGGCGCTTGTAGCGTGTCTTACGCAATTTTGGCACATCATTCCCTCGATGCCTATCTCTTTTCTCATGCTTTTACCTCCCGTTATATCTTCTGTATTTTCAGAGCCTGTATCCTTCAAAGCCTCATTTACAGCCGGTCCTTCAGGCCCCGTTTTTAACTTTATAATATTTATCTCCCTCTTTGTCTCTATGTCATCCGGATCCGCTCCGTTTGATCCTGCCCCATGCTTGGGCTTGAAGAAGCGAAGCCTCAAGGCGTTGCTCACAACAAATACCGAGCTGAAGCTCATGGCGAGAGCGGCCACCATGGGATTCATCTTTAGCCCGAAAGCATTATACCACACTCCTGCGGCAATGGGGATACCGATGATATTGTAGAAAAAGGCCCAGAAAAGATTTTCCTTTATATTCCTTATGGTTGCCTTGCTGAGCTCTATGGCTCCGGCCACATCCAAAAGATCGCTTTTCATAAGGACTATATCCGCAGACTCCAAGGCCACGTCGGTCCCCGCGCCTATGGCTATCCCCACATCGGCTCTTGCGAGGGCGGGGGCGTCGTTTATCCCGTCCCCGACCATTGCAACCTTTCTTCCGCTGTCTTGGATACGCCTTATCTCTCTCTCCTTATCCTCGGGAAGGACCTCGGCAACAACTCTGTCCACGCCGACCTGACGCCTTATTGCCTCGGCTGTCTTTTTGTGGTCTCCCGTGAGCATGACTACCTCTATGCCCATGTCTCTTATCTCTTTTATGGCGGCTTTTGAGCTCGGCTTCACCACGTCCGCAACGGCTATCATTCCTATAAAATGCTTATCCTCGGCAAAATAGAGAGGAGTCTTTCCCTCGGAGGCCATCTCATCCTCGATCTTGTTGACTTCAAAGCCTGCGACAGAAAAATCCTCCATAAGCTTTCTGTTTCCCGCAAGGCATAGCCTTCCGTCTATATATCCCCTTATACCCTCACCGGGTATCTGTTTGAAATCTTCGACCGGAAGATAAGCTGTACCCTCACTATGCGCCGCCTCGACTATTGCCTTTCCAAGGGGATGCTCCGAAAGCTTCTCCAGTGAAGCCGCTATACTGATAAGCCTCTCTCTTGTGACTTCCTTCGGCAATGCAATATCTGTTACGGCAGGCTTTCCCATCGTTATGGTCCCTGTCTTGTCCATCACCACAGTCTTTACTGAATGTGCCGTCTCCAGGGCCTCTGCGGATTTTATGAGTATCCCGTTCGTCGCTCCCCGTCCGGTCCCCACCATGATGGCTGTAGGTGTTGCAAGTCCCAGCGCACAGGGGCATGATACCACCAGCACAGACACTCCTATTGTCAAGGCAAATTCTATCCCTGCCCCCGATATGAACCATATGAGTGCAGATATGACTGCTATGCAGATCACCACAGGCACGAATACCCCTGCCACCCGATCCGCAAGCTTGGCTATGGGAGCTTTGGAGCCGGTGGCCTCATCAACAAGCCTTATTATCTGAGCAAGAGCCGTCTCATCTCCCACCTTTGTGGCCCTCATCTTAAAGTATCCCCCGGTGTTTACCGTGGCCCCTATGAGCTTATCTCCCGGAAGCTTATCCACAGGTATTGACTCACCGGTGATGGCGGATTCATCCACCGAGCCCGAGCCGTCTACAAGCACACCGTCCACGGGGATCGACTCCCCTGCCTTTACTATGAGTATATCTCCCGGCTCTACCTCCTCAGCAGGTATGATCTCCTCTATATCTCCTCTGAGCACAGTAGCCGTCTTTGGAGCGAGGTTCAAAAGCTTGTTCACTGCATCCGAGGTCTTTCCCTTGGCCCTTGCCTCAAAGAATTTTCCCAGGGTTATCAAGGTAAGTATGGTGCCGGCTCCCTCAAAATACAGATCGTGACTGAACTCACTGACCATGGCCATATCTCCATGTCCGAGGCCGAATGCGATCTTATAGAGGGCATAGACTCCGTAAACCGCTGAGGCTCCCGAGCCCAAGGCTATGAGAGAATCCATGTTGGGAGAGCGGTGAAAAAGAGTCTTAAATCCGTTCCTGTAATACTTTGAGTTGATAAACATTACCGGAAGCAGCAAAAGGAACTGGGTCATGGCATATATCATGGCATTTTCAGTGCCGAGAAAAAATCCCGGCAGAGGCCAACCCATCATATGTCCCATGGACAGATAAAAGAGAGGCACAGTGAAGACAAAGGACCAAATCACCCTTCTTTTCATGCTCTCATATTCCTTCTTGGCCTCCTCCACCGGGGAAACTCTCTCGGACCCGGAGATGCTCCTTCCTTTGGGTGCCTGCAGTGCCGCGCCGTAGCCTGCCTTTACTACAGTCTCTATTATTCCCTCTGTTGTGAGCTTAGCCTCGTCGTAGTCTACGACCATACTGTTCTTGAGAAGGTTCACGTTTACTGACCGGACCCCTTCAAGCTTTGCGACGCTTTTCTCGACTCTCGCCGAGCAGGCGGCACAGCTCATGCCGGTGACGTTGAATTTATCCTGCATATTATAGGTATTACCTCCTTGACGGTTTGTATTTTTATACCCCTACGGGGTATGGGTATCTGTTAGTTAGTATACACTAAAATCAGCTTTTTGCATAGTACAAAATCAATAAAAAATATCGTTTAAAAATAAAAAGAGTTTTCAGTGACTTGAGCCGTTTACGGAGTGAGGATGAGTCTTATTAACTTCGAGCTTTTTCAACTGTTTGAGGGAACTTTGTTCTCGAGTTTTGAAAAAGCGAGTTAAGTTAATTGACGAATCTGAACGAAGTGGCTCCGAACTGAAAAATCTTTTTATTTTTTTGATCAAATATATGCAGAAAAAAGATCGGCACATGTCTCCATGCACCGATCTGTATTGTCTTCTACCCGAAAATATCTTCAGATAAAGGAACGATCTTTAATTGATAATTACTCTGTCTCGCCTGCGTAGAGCTTTACAAGTCCCTCAAGGTACTTCCTTCTCTCCTCAGCGAACTTCTGATTCTCGTCAAAGAGCTTCTGTGCTCTCTCGGGATTCTTGAGAGCAAGTGATGAGTAACGAACCTCACCGTTAAGGAACTCTCTGTGCTTTGTGAAGTCAGGAGCCTTTGAGTCAAGAGTGAACTTGT
>CALWLK010000044.1 GCA_944381505.1 uncultured Lachnospiraceae bacterium | reverse complement strand
GGTAAGTAAAAGTGGCAAGTGCACTGTGGCTTGAACGGAAGTGAAAGGCAGCGCCTTGAGACGCGGCAGGTAACAGGGGCTTACAGCCCCGGAGCAAACCGCCCGTTAGACGGGCGGTGCTGATTTTGAGGAAGCATGAATGCTGAATTCCTTCGAACGAGGGATTTTTGTTTATTCGGTTTTCGGAGTGGGGGACGCGG
This sequence comes from uncultured Lachnospiraceae bacterium, assembly GCA_944381505.1. Lineage (GTDB taxonomy): Bacteria > Bacillota > Clostridia > Lachnospirales > Lachnospiraceae > Avilachnospira. Next base: position 9,506 of record CALWLK010000044.1, on the reverse strand, counting down.
GCCGGATTACTTTGAGCAGGTGAGATGTCTTTTTGTTCGTATATAGTTTATGCTCACGTATATCATTGCAAAGCTCCAGCCTATGCCTGTCGCAAGGGCTACGCCTGAGAGGCCGAGGAGGTCCGCAAGTATGTAGGAGAATATCACGCGTATCGTCACTTGACCGATGGTGAGGAAGAAGGACAGATGTATGCGGCCTATACCCTTAAAGTAGCCTGACATGATACAGCCTATGTAATCAAATATGTAAAAGGGAGCCAAGTATCTGAGGTATGAGCTTCCCTCGGCAAGTATCTCGGGACCTGCGGAGGGGAGCATGAGGAGTATCAGGGGCTCTGAGAAAAAAGCCATGGCGGGAGTGACGATGAGCCCCAATATTATATACATGAGGGAGCCTGTGAGGGCGCCCTTTTTTACTCTTTGGAATTTGCCTGCCCCGTAGTTTTGAGCCGCAAATATGGATTCGGCCTGAGTACCGCTCACGCCTGCGGAATTTACGTATCCCTCTATCCTTCCGGCCGCGGTATAGGCGCTGATGGCACTGAGGCCGAGGGAGTTGACCTTGCTCTGGACAAGGACCTTCCCTATATGAAGGCCGGATTGCTGCAGTGCGGAGAGGGAGCCGTAGCTGAAGGTGGCTTTAAGGAGCGAAAGGTCAAAGCATATATCCTCCCTCGTAAAGATGAGCTCGGGTGAGGTCGCCCTTATATAGGCGAAGCACAACAGAGCGGATATAAGCTGGGAGAGCACCGTTGCCAAAGCGGCGCCCTGCATACCCATGTCGAAGACCGCCACAAACAGAAGGTCTAGAAGCAGATTTATCATGACTCCCGCAAAGAGAAAGTAAAGGGTGGGCTTGGTGTTTCCCGTGGAGCGCAGAAGGGCTGAAAACATGTTGTAGAGGTAGGTGGCTATGAGCCCCGCAAATATGATCGAGAGATAGTTCTCCGCATAGGAAAAGGCCTGCCCGGGAGTGGAGATGAGTCCCAGTATCAGAGGGAGAAAGAAGATCCCGAAGACGCTTATAAGGATGGTGAAGATCCCGCCGAAGCTCAGGGCGGTGAAGAATTCACGGCGAAATTTTTTGAGATCCCCCTCACCGTAAAATCTTGCAAACAAAACCGACATTCCTATGCAGCAGCCGCTTATTATAAAGATAAAAAGGTTCATGAGAGTGCCGGAAATGCCTGCAGCGGCAAAGGCCTCCTCCCCCACGAATCTTCCTATGATGACCGCATCGACGGTATTATAAAACTGTTGGAGTATATCTCCCAAAAGAAGGGGGAGAGTCAGTGCAAAAAGACTTTTTGCTATGATCCCCTCCGTGAGTTTGTGTTCATCCTTAGTTGTCTTTGTGTTCTGTGCCATATCCGGTTATTTGCCTGTCTTTGATCTATGAAAGCGAAAAGCTTATGAAAGGAGTGGAATCAGAGCGCCTTCCCGCCGTGACGGTGAAGGCTATGAGCCTTCCTGTCTCGTCGGATATCTCGGTGTCCCATATAAAGAGATCCTCCGGGGGCCTGTCTCCAAAGTAACTCAGATCGAGAAAATCCCGCATCGGAGTATTCAGAAATATTCGGACCTTGGAGGGCTTAAGGCTGCCGTACTTTTTCAGGTAGTCGTGTATGTAGGTCTCTCCGAGCTTTGAGCTTAATATCACCTCGTCTCTGAGATATTTGGCGGGTATGTAGGTGTAATCAACGTATTTGAGCTCCCCCAAATGCTTTACCGGCCTGATTATCTCAAAGACCTGATCCCTGTCGCCTATGCCGAACTTTTCCCTGACAGCCCGGGGCGGAAAAAAGAGACGTATGCTTGCCACCTCATGCTTTTTTACAGGGGAATCCTTCGTGCTGATCCTCACGCCCCCCGAGAAAACGTTTGCGGCCGTGGGAGTGTTCATATCGCTTTTTACGAAGGAGCCCTTGCCCTTCACTCTCTCTATGACTCCCATGGACACGAGGCCTCTGAGAGCTGTATTTGCGGTTATGCGGCTCACGGAAAACATCCTTGAGATCTCGTTTTCGGAGGGTATCTTGTCTCCGGTCTTGAACTCCCCTGAGCTTATCTTTGAAATTATGTAGTTTTGTATCCTTACGTATAGAGGGGTATAATCCCGTCTCTCTCCTTCAGCCATGGCGTAGGACTCTCCCTGAAACTTATATATACAAGATAACAATTTTACTGTTAAACCATTCTACCATATTTTTCATAAATATAACAATATAAAATAATAAAATTAAATATATCGTGAAAGTATCATTGACTTTAAAAAATAAATCCGGTAAAGTTAATTGTAAAGATGTATATACAAGTTGGCCGTGATGCCGACAGTTGACCGATTTCAGGGAAACTTACAGGCGGTTGATATCGCTATGCCCTCACGGGCGGAGCAAGGTGACAGGAGGAAAGGTTATGGATAGGGACAGCGGACTTTACAAAAAGTATGTGGAGATATTGGAGAAGGAGCTTTTGCCGGCTATGGGCTGCACGGAGCCAATAGCCATAGCCTATGCCGCGGCTCGAGCGAGGGAGGTGCTGGGAGCTATCCCGGACAGGGTAAAGGTGATCGCCTCGGGGAACATTATCAAGAACGTAAAGTCCGTGATCGTACCCAATACAGGCGGCCTGATGGGAATAGAGACAGCGGCTGCAGCGGGTATAATCGCCGGAAGATCCGAGAGGCTTTTGGAGGTCATAAGCGAGGTGTCCGAGGAGGAAAAGAGGACCATGAGGACCTACCTTGATCGGGGGACCATCGAGGTGGAGCCTGCAAATACGGGCCTTGTGTTCGACCTTAAGGTGGAGGTCTCAAAGGGCGAGGATGAGGCCTCGGTGAGGATAGTCGGGGACCACACGAATATAGTGAGTATCACCCGCAACGGAAACACGGAGTTTGAGAAACCCTTTGACAGTGAAAGCGGCGAGCAGGAGGAGAATGTCTTAAGTCTTAAGGGTATACTGGACTTTGCGAGGACCTGCGATCTCGACGATGTGAGGGAGGTAATAAAGAGACAGATAGACTGCAACACCGCGGTTTCGGACGAGGGTATCAGGAACTCTTGGGGAGCCGAGGTAGGAAGGACCATCTTAAAAGCTTACGGGGATAAGGATGTGCGCGTGAGGGCAAAGGCGAGAGCCGCGGCAGGCTCCGACGCCAGAATGTCAGGCTGTGAGCTTCCCGTGGTGATAAATTCAGGCTCGGGAAATCAGGGGATAACCGTGTCCGTGCCTGTCATGGAGTATGCGAGGGAGCTTAAAAGCAGCGAGGAGGAACTCTACAGGGCCCTTGTGCTTGCAAATCTTCTGGGGCTTCATCAGAAGGCCGGCATAGGCAGGCTCTCCGCCTACTGCGGAGCCGTGAGCGCGGGATGCGCTGCGGGAGCGGCCATAGCCTATCTCATGGGGGAGAGCGACAAGGTCATAGAGGACACGGTGATAAACTGTCTTGCCACCACCTCGGGAATAGTCTGCGACGGAGCGAAGCCCTCCTGCGCCTCAAAGATAGCCGAATCAATAGACGCCGTCTTCCTTGCCCTTGCAATGGCAAAGGAGGGACACAGGTTTAAGGGCGGCGACGGAATAGTGAAGGAGGACGTGGAGGACACTATAAAGAGCGTCGGCAGGCTCGGAAAAGACGGAATGAGAGAGACGGACAGAGAGATACTTGACATAATGCTCGACAGATGATATTCGGCCGGGCCTGATGTAACAGGATCAAAATACAAACAGGCTTATCGGAAAAGGGGAGGCTTTAAGGCCTTCCTTTTCTTTACGCTTACTTTTACCTTAAAAAAACTTTTGCGGTAGTGATTTTAGCACCGCAAGCGGCTATAATATACTCGTTTACAGGAGAAAGAAAACTTTTTATTCATTAAGCGCGAAGACGCGGCGGCAGGTAAGGATATGGCGAAGGATATTCATGATTACAGGATACTTATAGTGGACGACAATGAGGAGCTGAGAAGGATGGTGGGAGGCTTCCTCAAAAAAGAGGGCTACGGTGAGATATATAATGCGGGAGACTGTGCGGAGGCAAGAAGGGCCCTGAACTCTGTAAGGCCCGAGTTTATTATTCTTGACATAAATCTCCCGGACGGTGACGGCTTTTCACTTATGAAGGAGATAAAGCGGGACGAGAAATTTTCGGAGATACCTGTTCTGTTTCTTTCCGCAAGGGACAAGGACGCGGACAGGCTTTTGGGACTGGGGCTGGGAGCGGACGACTACATGGTAAAGCCCTTTCTGATGAAGGAGCTCTCCCTGAGGATAGCTATGATACTCAAAAGGACCTATAAAAAGGCTCCCGAGGACGCGAAGGAGGATGAGGGAATACTTGTGCTGGGCAGCCATACCGTTGATTTCGGCGCGGGGACTGTCACATCTCCAAAGGGCGTCGAGACCCTCACTGTAAAGGAGATAGGGATACTTAAGAAGCTCTCGGAGAACAGAGGAAAGATAGTCACCTTCGACAATCTGTGCATGGCGGTATGGGGCGACAATTATTATACCTATGAGAATACTGTCATGGTGCATATGAGGAGGCTGAGGGAGAAGGTGGAGGACGAGCCCTCAAAGCCCCGTTGGATAGTGACAAAGAGAGGCATAGGCTACAAGCTCAATAACGAAGGCGAAAAGTAATGACAGAGAGAGAAAAAAACAGCGCCGAAAAAGGGCGCGGGGACAAAAAGAAAAAGAGAGGAGGGCTTTTCGGCATATATAAGACCTTCCTCCTCTGCGTAGTGATAGCCACAGTGATACAGGCGGGATTTCAGTTCGCGCTGATGTCCGGAGTGAGGGAGCAAAACATTCTTTTGCAAAACCTCATATATAATCTCGGAAATATATTGGTGATATTGGCCTTTGTGGCGGCCTTCGGATATATATACTACAAAAAACTTGAGGAGGTGTCCGAGAGCATCGAGAAGCTTGCCGAGGGAAAAGAGGTCCATATGCCGGAAACGGGCTTCACAGCGGAGCTCATGCAGAGCATCAACAAGACCTCAGACATGCTGAAAGCTCAGAGAGACGTGATCGCAAAGAGGGACAATGCCAGAGCCGAGTGGATAAGGGGAGTCTCCCACGATATAAGGACGCCCCTTTCGATCATCATGGGATACTCCGAGGCTCTGGAGGAGGGGGAGATCCCCGGGGAGAGCAGACAAAAGACTGCGGAGATCATCAAGGAGCAGAGCATAAAGATAAGAGATCTCATAGAGGACCTGAACCTTGCCATGAAGCTTGAGTACGGCAAGCAGCCCCTCAGGATATCGGAGTTTCATATGTCTGCCCTTTTGAGAGAGTCGGTGGGAGGACTCATGGACTCGGCGGGGATGGAAAGCGAGAGGGAACAGGAGGACGAGCCGTATGATATAGAGCTCGTAGTGCTCCCGGAGTTTGAAAAGCTGATGCTTTCGGGAGACAGGATGCTCATAAAGCGGGTACTGGACAATATCCTCGGAAACGCCGTAAGGCATAATCCCTCGGGGTGTCGGGTGCTCTGCCTTGCGTATAAGACGGCGGAATTTGCCGTGGTGGAGATAACAGACGACGGAAAGGGTATACCTGAGGATATTGCCTCCGCCATAAATTCATTTCAGAGCGAGCTTAAAAGAAACGGAAGCAATAACGGCGAAGAATATCTGAAGTCGGAGTCGGGTGAAGATACTGACGGGGATACGGACAGGATCTCGGGAAAGCATATCATGGGGCTTCGCATTGCAAAGCAGATAATGCTTGCCCACGGAGGAAATCTCATAATAAAGCCCGACAGGCATACAGTTTCACTTATATTTTAATTTCAAGGGAGACAGAGGATGAAGGACGACACAGAGAGCAGGATAGAGGAGCTTCTTTCTCAGGAAGAGGAAGAAAATAATAGAAATAAAATAAGAAAGAGACCTAAAAAAATAAAGAAAGCAATCATAATTATTGCTATAATAGCAATATTTTTAATTATTTTAAAAAGCCTTGGAGGAAAAGGGGAGATCCCCATGCCCGCTGTGTCCGCCTTGGAAAAGGGCGAGATCGAGTCCTCCCTCACCGTAACGGGACCTGTGGAGGGGACAGACAGCGTGGACGTGACCTCCAATCTTCACGCTAAGGTCATAGAACTCAATGTAAAGGAGGGCGACAGCGTAAAGGCGAATGAGACTGTCCTTGCAAGGCTTGACACTTCCGATATCGAGAAGGAGATAGAAAATGCCCGGGGGACCTACGAGCTCCTCCTTGCTCAGAGGGACGAGAAGATAAAGGAGCAGCAGTCTCAGTATGAGAAGGCTGTCTCGGAGCTCAACCTTTCAGAGGCGGACTTTAACAGAAAGTCGGCACTCTATCAGACGGGAGATATATCAAAGGTGGATTATGACAGCTCGGCCTCGGCCCTCACGGACGCCCGGAGGACGGTTTCAGGCTTCAACACGGAAAACGGCAGAGTAGTCCCTGATGAGAGCACTCTGATAGAGCTTCAAAATGCCGAGAGGAATTTGAGGCAGGTGGAGGAAAAGCTTAAGGACGCTGTGATAAAGGCTCCCATAACAGGCACGGTCACCAGAGTATATACGAAGGTGGGAAAATTTGCCGACAATACGGACGACAGCAACAATCCCATGATAGTGGTGGAAAACCTTGAGAAGCTGCAGATGAAGGTCAGCATCAGTGAGTACAGCATAGGGAATGTGAAGATAGGGCAGCCTGTGGAGATAAGCGCCGACATACTGGGGGAGGATACTGTGAAGGGAGAAATCATAAACATATCTCCCACCGGAGAGGAAAAGGGAGGGGGCTCCACAGAGAGGGTCATCCCCACGACCATAAGCATTGAGGACAATTCCCGCCTCATTGCCGGCATCACCGCGAAGGCCGAGATACTTCTGGACAGAGCGGACGACACCTTTGTGGTTCCTATATCGGCGGTATCCGACAGCGGCACGGGGGACAAATACATGCAGTTTGTGGTGCCTGAGAGCGAGGGGGACGGCATTGTTAAAGGAAGCATAAAGTCTGTGCCTGTAAAGACAGGCATAGAGGGTGATATAAACATTGAGATAAGGGATATACTTTCGGAGAGCGACAGGGAGCTTTTGAGGGAGGGTGCGCTGTACCTTGGCTCCTACGACGCCTCTATGGAGGGAGTGAGCGGAAGCTTCACGCGTCCTGAGGCATCTGTACAGACAACGGCTGCGGGAGCCGGGGAGGAATAGTTTAAGGCCCATGGATGATATAATAAGACTTGAAAATCTGGTAAAGATATACGACACCGGGGCGGTCAGGGTCCTTGGCCTTGACACAATAAACCTGAGCATAAAAAAGGGCGAGTTCGTATCAATAATGGGCCACTCCGGCTCGGGAAAATCCACTCTCATGAATATATTGGGCTGTCTCGACAGGCCGACTCTGGGAAACTATTACCTTGACGGCGTGAGCATAAGGGACATGGGTTCGGACGAGCTCTCGAGGATCAGGAACCGAAAGATAGGCTGTGTGTTCCAGTCCTTTAACCTCATAAGCAGGATGTCCATAGAAAAGAATGTGGAGATCCCCATGATCTACGCGAGAAAGAGGCCTGCGGAGAGGAGAAACAGAGCCATAGAGCTCCTCACAAAGGTGGGGCTTAGGGAAAGGCTTTGGCATCAGCCCAACGAGCTGTCGGGAGGACAGAGGCAGAGGGTGGCCATAGCAAGGGCTCTGGCAAACGATCCTCCCCTCATACTTGCGGACGAGCCCACAGGAAACCTTGACTCCGGGGCTTCGGTGGAGATAATGGAGCTTTTTGCAAGGCTTCACAGGGAGGGGGCCACAGTGGTGGTGGTGACCCACGAGGAAAATATTGCCGCATACACGAGGCGCATAATAACCTTCAGCGACGGGAAGCTCATATCCGACAGGATAAATGAGAACCCCACCGGGTTTTCGGAGCACTCGGATCTTTGCGAGAGGATATCTTAGAGGAGGACCGGAAGAGGTGTTATTGGAAAATATGAAGATGGCCTTTTCGGCTCTTAAGGCAAACAAGATGCGCTCCTTTTTGACTATGCTGGGTATCATCATAGGCATAGGCTCCGTCATAGCCATAGTGTCCATAGGCGACACCATGAGAAAGATGTTCACAGACCTCTACAAGGACGTCGGATTGACACAGGCTTTTATCCAGCCCGGATATTGGCTGGAGGACGTAAGGCTCAGCGATTACTTTACCATGGATGATATTGAGAAGCTTAAGGATATCTTCGGGGAGGATATAGAGTATATAGACAGCTCCCCATCAGTCTCGGGGGAAGTCACTGTAGGCAGAAGAAAAAAGAATTTTAATCTTAACGGGATAGATTTCAACTATATAGACGTGCAGCCTGTGGACATCGTCTACGGCAGATATATCAACGAGGGAGATGTGAAGGGCAGGAAGCAGAACGCCGTCATGGAGATAGAGGCGGCTAAGGAGATGTTCGGCTCGGAGAACGCAGTGGGAAAGACCTTCAGGATGACCGTCTACGGAAGCGTCATGGAATTCAACATCGTGGGTGTCTACCGCAAGGATATGTCTCCTTTTCAGAAGCTTATGATGGGCACAGGAAACGGCACCGGGGAGGCTTTTATACCATGGACCCTTCTCACATGGCCCAATGATAATTTTTATTCCATCAGATATTTTGCCGACACGGACTTGGACGAGAGGAGCCTCTCTGCCCTTAACTCCGAGATAGTGTCGTATATAGCGAGGAGCAAGGGCAGGACCTCGGAGGATTTCTACTTTTCCACCGCAGCAGAGGAGATGGGAGCTGTGGACTCGGTATTGGGGGGAGTGTCGGCGGCAGTGGGCGGCATAGCGGCCATATCCCTGCTTGTGGGCGGTATAGGCATAATGAATATAATGCTGGTGTCTGTCACTGAGAGGACGAGGGAGATAGGAACCAGGAAGGCCTTGGGAGCCACAACTGGAGACATAATGATCCAATTTTTGACGGAGTCGGCAGTTCTGTCGGCGGTGGGAGGCACCATAGGTGTCATGCTTGCGGTAGGTCTTGTGAGCCTCGGGGGAATGCTGTTTTCTCTGGAGGTGGTGATAAAGCCTGCGGTGATACTTATGGCGGTGGGCTTTTCCGCCGTAGTCGGGATATTTTTCGGGATATATCCCGCAAAAAAGGCCGCCTCAAAGGACCCGATAATAGCGTTGAGATACGAATAGGTAGATGGCATAAAGAAAAAGAGCTTTGCCCTAATGGGCGAAGCTCTTTTAATCACTCTTTAGTTCCGGTAACGCAGATTCACATGTCTAAATATATATTCACTTAAGAACAAATCTATAATATAAAAAAGGTAGCCGGGATTGCGGACTGATTATAATTTGGTTACGTTCGTAGCTTGAGGTCCTTTTGCTCCTTCAACTACGTCAAACTCAACCTCCTGGCCCTCGTCGAGAGACTTGAAGCCTTCCATGTTAAGTCCGGAGTAGTGAACGAATACGTCCTTTCCGTTTTCATCAGAGATGAAACCGTAACCCTTCTGGT
>CALWLK010000043.1 GCA_944381505.1 uncultured Lachnospiraceae bacterium | reverse complement strand
CGGGATTCTTGAGAGCAAGTGATGAGTAACGAACCTCACCGTTAAGGAACTCTCTGTGCTTTGTGAAGTCAGGAGCCTTTGAGTCAAGAGTGAACTTGTTCTCAGCCTGAGGATTGAATCTGAAGTTGTACCAGTAACCGCACTCAACAGCAAGCTTCTCCTCTGTCTGAGCCTTGCCCATTCCCTTACGGATTCCGTGGTTGATACAAGGAGCGTAAGCGATTATGAGTGAAGGTCCGGGATAAGCCTCAGCCTCAGCTATAGCCTTAACTGTCTGGTTGTAATCAGCGCCCATAGATATCTGAGCAACATATACATAACCGTAGCTCATTGCTATAGAAGCGAGATCCTTCTTCTTGGTCTCCTTACCGCCTGCAGCGAACTGTGCTACTGCACCGGGCTGAGTAGCCTTTGATGACTGTCCGCCTGTATTTGAGTAAACCTCGGTATCGAATACCATGATGTTGATGTCCTTGTTGGAAGCAAGCACATGGTCAAGTCCGCCGAAGCCGATATCGTAAGCCCAGCCGTCACCACCGAAGATCCACTGGCTCTTCTTTGCAAGGAAGTCCTTCATGGGAAGGATAGCATTCTTGCACTCGTCGCAGCCCTCAGTCTCAATAGCAGCTACGAGCTTATCTGTAGCTACACCGTTTGTAGCTCCGCATGAGAAGGTGTCAAGCCACTCCTTGGCGGCAGCCTTTACAGCCTCTGAAGGAGCCTTCTCGGCTATCTCCTCGACCTTAGCCTTAAGGCCGTCTCTTATAGCGTTCTGAGCAAGGAGCATTCCGTAACCGAACTCAGCGTTGTCCTCAAAGAGTGAGTTGTCCCAAGCGGGTCCCTGTCCCTTTGCGTTCACTGTGTAAGGTGTTGAAGGTGATGAGTTGCCCCAAATCGATGAGCAGCCTGTTGCATTTGCAATGTACATCCTGTCTCCGAAGAGCTGAGTGATGAGCTTTGCGTAAGGTGTCTCTCCGCAGCCTGCGCATGCGCCTGAGAACTCGAAGAGAGGCTTCTTGAACTGGCTTCCCTTTACAGTGTTTGCTTTGAACTTGTCTATTACATCCTGCTTCTCTGGAAGTGTAACTGCGTAATCAAAGTACTTCTGAGCCTCAAGGGTCTCCTCCTGAGGAACCATGGTAAGAGCCTTCTCGCCCTTCATTCCGGGACAAACGTTAGCGCAAGAGCCGCAGCCTGTACAATCGAGAGCCGATACTACGATGGCGAACTTCTTGTCTGCAAAGCCTGTCATGGCCTTCATCTTCATTCCCTCGGGTGCGTTCTTTGCCTCGTCCTCTGTCATGGCAACGGGCCTTATGGCAGCGTGAGGGCAAACATATCCGCAGAAGTTACACTGGATGCAGTTGTCGGGGTTCCATGTGGGAACGTTGACTGCAATTCCGCGCTTCTCATATGCGGCTGAACCTGAAGGTGTTGATCCGTCCACATACTCTGAGAAAGCTGATACAGGGAGGTTGTTTCCTTCCTGAGCCGATACCTTTATCTGAACGTTGTTGACGAAATCAACTACGTCCTTGCGAGCGCCCTTAGCCTCGGGATAATCAAGTCCCTCGTCTGTAGCGTTCTTCCATGAATCGGGAACCTTGACCTCTACTACCTGCTTAGCTCCCTCCTCGATAGCTGCCCAGTTCTTCTTTACAACGTCCTCACCCTTGCGGCCGTAGGTTGCCTTTGCGGCAGCCTTCATCAGGTCTATAGCCTTCTCCTCAGGGATGATGCCTGTGATCTTGAAGAATGCGGACTGAAGGATGGTGTTGATCCTTGTGGGTCCCATTCCTGTCTCTATACCGATCTTAACTCCGTCGATGGTGTAGAACTTGATATTGTGTTCGGCAATATACTTCTTAACCTGTCCGGGAAGGTGCTTCTCAAGCTCCTCTGCGTTCCAAGGGCAGTTGAGAAGGAAGGTTCCTCCGTCAACAAGCTCCTGAACCATGTTGTACTTCCTAACGTACTCGGGCTTATGGCAGGCAACGAAGTTTGCTGTCCTTATAAGGTAAGTTGACTTTATAGGATTCTTACCGAATCTCAGGTGTGACATGGTAACACCGCCTGACTTCTTTGAATCATAGTCAAAGTAAGCCTGAGTGTACATGTCTGTATTGTCACCGATGATCTTACATGAGTTCTTGTTTGCTCCTACAGTTCCATCAGCTCCAAGTCCCCAGAACTTACAGTTTGTCGTTCCCTCGGGAGTTGTCACTATCTGAGGTCCGAGATCAAGTGAAAGGTTTGTAACGTCATCCTTGATTCCCACTGTGAATCTCTTCTTTGTCCGGTTGTTGAATACAGCCACGATCTGGTTGGGAGCTGTGTCCTTTGAACCGAGTCCGTAACGTCCTGTGAATACAGGGATGCTGTCGAACTCTGTTCCCTTGAGTGCGGCTACAACGTCAAGGTAGAGAGGCTCGCCGATAGATCCGGGCTCCTTTGTCCTGTCAAGAACAGATATCTGCTTAACAGTCTTGGGAATAGCCTTAAGGAATGCGTCGGTGCAGAAAGGTCTGTAGAGACGAACCTTTATAACTCCGACCTTTGCTCCCTCTGTCTTAACAAGGTAGTCAATAGTCTCCTCTATGGTCTCGTTCACAGAGCCCATTGCAACTATAACGTGCTCCGCATCCTCTGCTCCGTAGTAGTTGAAGAGCTTGTAGTCTGTTCCTATCTTCTCGTTGACCTTGTTCATGTACTCCTCAACTATAGCGGGAAGAGCATCATAGTAAGGGTTGCAGGCCTCTCTTGCCTGGAAGAAGATGTCAGGGTTCTGTGCGGAACCTCTCTGGCAGGGATGGTTGGGGTTAAGGGCATGATCCCTGAATGCCTGAATTGCATCCATGTCGGCCATGTCCTTGAGATCCCCATAGTCCCAAGCCTCGATCTTCTGTATCTCGTGAGATGTTCTGAATCCGTCGAAGAAGTTGATGAAGGGAACCTTGCCCTTTATAGCTGAAAGATGAGCTACAGGTGTAAGGTCCATAACCTCCTGAACAGATGACTCACAGAGCATAGCGCAGCCTGTCTGACGACATGCGTACACATCGGAGTGATCTCCGAAGATAGAAAGAGCGTGTGAAGCTACTGCACGAGCCGAAACGTTGAACACTCCGGGAAGCTGCTCTCCTGCGATCTTGTAGAGGTTGGGGATCATAAGAAGAAGTCCCTGTGAAGCTGTATAGGTGGTTGTGAGAGCTCCTGCAGCCAGTGAGCCGTGAACAGCTCCCGCAGCTCCGGCCTCGGACTGCATCTCGGTAACCTGTACGGTGTGTCCGAAAATGTTGGTCTTTCCGTCGGTCGCCCACTCATCAGTATGCTCAGCCATTACCGATGAAGGTGTGATAGGATAGATAGCCGCTACTTCAGTAAATGCGTATGAGGCATATGAAGCCGCCTGGTTTCCATCCATGGTTTTCATTTGTCTTGCCATTGGACCAATCCTCCTGTTAAATAACAATAATTTTTTACAGACTCCGCCCATAAAGGCATAATCTTTGTCTTAATTATATCAAGCCATATTGATAATTTAAAGCCGTTATTGAAAAAAAAACAAGCAAATTGATACCTGTACAAAGAAAGCCCATATACTTGTGCGGGATCCGATACTGCTCGGACCTATGCATAAAAGTATATGAGCTTTAAATCAAATCATCCTATCGGGGATATGGGCGCGTCGGATATGACTCCTCCGCCTCCCGTCTGAGGTCCCGATCCGGGTCCCCCTGTCGAAGGTCCCTCCGTGGGCTGAACCGCTCCCGGTCCCGGAGACTGAGTCGTCTCGACACTTCCCGGTCCCTCTGTTGAAGGTATCGTCACTCCGGGACCTCCCTGAGGTCCCTCGGCATAGCTCGGCTCTGTAGAGAGCTCCGCAGGAGTCTCAGCGGTCTCAGCCATGCCGGACTCCGCGCTTGGGTCTACTGATGATGAGGGCAGAGTCTCGCTTGAGCTCTCGGCATTTTCATCATAATACTCTATATGTCCCGAATAATATGTATTGTGATCAAGGCTGTCCCTTACCACCTCTCCGTCCTTCTTTACGACAAGGTTCGTGGTCCACTGGGAGCCCTCTGTGCCTGTAGTGGGAGTCTTATCACTTCCCTCAGGTATAGGCTTCCTCACTACGGGGATATCCTTCACCTTCTCCGACTTAAGCTCGTAGGTGATGCCGTCCTTAAGCACAGGCCTTCCGTAAATGGAGACTGTAACCTTTCTGTTGGAGTAGCCGGCCTTTATTCCTATGGAGTATGAATCGGAGTTTGAATACTCCTCTATAGCCGGAGCATTTATAAACATATAGTCCGGTCCGCCCCAGCTTATGGTGGCATCGAAGCCTGGGGTCACATAGGTGGGCTTAAAGGTGTGGGACTGTCTCTTTGTGGTCTTGAGGCCGGACCTTAACACGGCATTATAAAGGGTGGTGGATACTTGGCATACACCGCCTCCTATCTCCTGGACCACCTCACCGTTATTGTAGGCGGCGGCAGCTCCGTAGCCCTTGGCCTCCGTTCTCTCTCCCACTGTGTCGTTGAAGGAGAACTCCTCTCCCGGTCTGACTATGGTTCCGTTCAAAGCCTGACAAGCAAGCTGTATATTCCTGTTTCTCACACTGTTGGAGGTGGTCTCCGTGGTGTAGGTCCCTATTATCTTGTAATCCGGAAGGCTCGTGTCATCGCTTCCGCTTATGACGGTACCCGTCACAGCTATATTTGCGGAAAAATCCTTGTTCCCCACTGCGGATACGATATCCGACCTGAGCTTTTCCGTGTCAAGCTCAAAGCCGTCCCTTGCCCCCTCCATCTTGAAGGTATCTGTCTCGGCATCGTAGGATCCTATGCTTCCTCCCCTTGCGGCCTTGTTCCACATCATCTCCGCGTCGCTTACTATCCTGTCTATTCTGTCGTCAAGGCCGTCAAGGCTCAGGATATATACAGCGGCGGGAGCGGTCTCGGACTCCGACTCTCCGCTCTCCTCCGTATCCTCGGTCTCCTCAGAGGCCGTCTCGGTGGCGGCAGTGTATAATTCCTCGTTAGCGGCGATCTCACTGATGAGCTCCTCGGTCTTCACAGCCACAAGGTCGGGGACCTCTATGCTTCCTGTGACAACTATCTCTGAGGGAGTTGTCTCCGCAGCCGTCTCTCCCTCGGGAAGAGAATCCGGGTTCTCCGCATCCGGCATGGTAGCCGCGGCAGTGGTTATCTCCTCGGCATTTAAGGTAGGAGTCACCGTGGCTCCCTCGTCAGCGTCGGCATTTGTTATGACCATGGACCAATCATAGAGTGAAGCTATCCTCTCCTTTGCCTGCTCCGGCGTGAGGCCCTTTAAGTTGATGACAGCTCCCTGAGGTGCGCCGGAGGTCTCCTCGCTCTCCTCGTCGGTCTCCGTCTCACTGCCCTCGGCGGCGCTCTCCTCCTCCGGTATCTCGTCAGCTATGGCTCCCAGATCCACATAAACGTCATTTTTGAAGCTGCCCTCGGCCTGAGTCTCTATCATCTCCGTGGGATCGCTTCCCCCGAGGCTCCCTTCCTTAATGAGAAATACTACTATTGCTATAACGGCAATAAGCGCCACTATTCCGCCTGCTATAAGGGGAATATTGCCGCCTCCGTTCTTCTTCCGGGAGTTTTTTCTGCGAGGTCCGCCCGACTGATATGATCTGTTGTATGAACCGCCTGCCGAGCTTTGGCTCACACGCTTTGAGCCTGTTGCTCCCGCCGACGTTTTTGAGGAGGGCCTTCTCCCTGATGTCTGATTGTTTCTGCTTACTGTCCTTACTCTATCAGAGGAGCGGGAAGATGCAGCCCTCCTGCTCCTGTGATGTACTCCGTTTTCCAAACTCATCTGAATCTCCGCCTTAATTATTTCCCGTAACGGATTATTCGCCCTGATACATGTACTTTATAAGTCTCTCTACATCGTCCTTATCTGTAGCGACAAGCTCAAGCTCCTTGATATATCCGTTTGAGAAGATGCTTGCCATGCTGAGATACTGGCTGAGCTTTGACTTGAGGTTGATCCTGTCTCCTTCGGGCGATACAAGCTCCACAGGGCCCTTGCACTCGTCTATTACCTTAAAAAATGCGTCCACGTCACTGATATTCTGAATCTTCATGTTCTTACCTCCTGATATGATTTTATTTGATATTCAAAGTAAACTGATAGGTTATGTCTCGTTCCATATAATAATATCTTATCCTTAAATAAAAGCAAGTACTTTTTCCTTACAATTTATTCCTTTTCATCTTTTTGATCATTATCTATAGTTTGAGACTCCAAAGCACTATATTTTGAGTGCACATTTTCTTTTATGAGCGTATATAGTACCGAAAAACCCGGAATGAACAGTATCATTCCCACAACTCCCATCATGGATCCGCCCAATGTTACCGCCAAAAGTACCCATATGGCCGGAAGCCCCACGGAATTTCCCACCACGTGGGGATATATGAGATTTCCCTCTATCTGCTGGATCACGAAAAAGGCTACTACAAATATCGCCGCGTCCACAGGACTCTGAATAAGCATCAAGAACGCTCCCACAAAAAGTCCCACAAAGGCTCCGAACACAGGTATCAGGGCCGTTATGGCTATCAGCACGCCTATCAAAAGGGCATAGGGAAGCCGCAACGCGGTGAGCGCTATTATAAACATCATGCCCAATATGCAGGCCTCCAGGCACTGTCCGGTAAAAAATCCCGAGAATATCCTCTCCGAAAGCCCCAGTACCTCAAGGATCTTTTCACCTATCTCATCAGGCAGATACACCTTTACAAGCTTTTTGAACTGAGAGGCCAGTGTCTCCTTGCCTATAAGGAGGTATATGGCGAATATGAAGCCTATTCCGAGATTCGTCATAGCTCCCGCCACTCCCTTTACAGCGGAAAACCAGCCGGAGATGAGAGACCCGGCACCCTGCGAGAGAAGAGACGATATGTTTCTTCCTATCTCATCCCAGTTTATGTTTATGCTGTCAAGGGACTCCATTATCCAAGGCCTGTCTGAAAAATACTTGTTCAGAAAAACCTCCACGGATCTCACAAAGGAAGGTATCTTATATTGAAGCTGGATCACCGACTCCACAAGCTGGGGCACGACCACCAGCACCGCCAAAAGAAGGACCACTATAAAAAGAATTATCGTGGTAATGAGGCTTATGGCTCTGGCGCTCTTTATGCTCTTGAGCTTTATATGCTTCTCGATATTCTTCATGGGGATATTAAGAAGAAAGGCAATGCCCCCTCCCAATATAAAGGGAGTGAGCATGCCTGTAAAGCTCCTTAAAAGTCCCAGCACAGTCCTCCAGTTAAAGCCTATCAGGACTGTGATTATCGTGAATATGATAAGCCCTTTTATTTTTTTTATATCGCTGTCACTAATCATCTTTATTTAACCACGATGTTGACTATCTTTCCGGGTACATAGATCTCCTTGACCGTATTGTCAGCCTTTCCGGCTACGGCCTTTCTTGCCGCCTCAAGGACCTCCTCCTTTGAAGCTCCGGAAGCCACCTCTATGACGGCCCTGGTCTTTCCGTTTATCTGCACGGGTATCTTTATGCTGTCGTCCTTTGCGGCCTCCTCGTCATACTCGGGCCAGCCTGCTGAAAATACCGTGTCCTTTTCTCCCATATCATGCCATACCTCCTCGGCCATATGAGGGGCAAAGGGTGCAAGGAGAACGGCGAAGGTCTTTAACGTATCCTTGTCTACACCGCCCTCTCTCTTTGCTATGTCAAGAAGGCTGTTGTTGTACTCCATGAAGCCTGATACAACGGTGTTAAGGCTGAAGGCCTCAAGCCTCTTCTCTATATCTCTCACAAGCTTGTGCCTTACGCTTATCATCTCCTTGGTGGCCTTTATGTCCTTGTCCTTGGAGTCCATGCAAAGCTTGTAGAAGCGGTTGAGGAAGCGGTAAACTCCGTCAATTCCCCTGTCGTCCCACTCGGCGTCAAGCTCCGGGGGCCCTACAAAGAGCTCATAGAGCCTTAATGCGTCGCAGCCGTAGTCCCTCACAAGATCGTCGGGGGATACCACATTTCCATTGGACTTTGACATCTTGATTCCGTTCTTTCCGTTTATCATTCCCTGATTGAAGAGTTTTGTGAAGGGCTCGTCAAAATCCACGACTCCGATATCGTAGAGGAATTTCGTATAGAATCTCGAGTAGAGGAGATGCAGCACCGCATGCTCCACACCGCCGACATACATATCCACGGGAAGATACTTATCCGCCTTCTCACGGCTCACAAGCTCCTTATCATTGTGGGGATCCACATATCTGAGGAAGTACCACGAGGATCCTGCCCACTGAGGCATGGTGTTTGTCTCCCTCTTGGCGTCTGCTCCGCACTTGGGGCACTTGCAGTTCACCCATGAGTCGATAGCCGCAAGGGGTGATTCGCCTGTACCTGTGGGTTCGTAGTTCTCCACATCGGGAAGCTCCAGAGGGAGCTCATCCTCGGGCACCGTCACGTTTCCGCAGTTGGGGCAATGGATTATGGGAATAGGCTCCCCCCAATATCTCTGACGAGAGAACACCCAGTCTCTGAGCTTGTAGTTTACAGTCTTCTTTCCGACACCCATCTTCTCAACTATATGAGGCGCCTCCTTCTTAAGGTCGGCGGACTCCATACCGTTCCAGTCTCCCGAATTTATCATTATGCCCTTGGCGTCCGTGTAGGGAAGCTTGTCGTCAGTCATGGGCTCTCCGTCGGGGGAGATCACGGGTATGATGGGTATATCAAACTTCTTTGCGAAGGCATAGTCTCTGTCGTCATGAGCGGGAACGCACATGATGGCTCCTGTACCGTAATCAATGAGCACGTAATCCGAGATCCATATAGGTATCTCCTTGCCGTTTATAGGATTTATAGCATAGGAGCCGGTGAATACTCCTGTCTTCTCCTTGTCCTGCATACGGTCCACATTGGACTTCATGGAAGCGTCATATATATACTTCTCCACCGCCTCGGCATTCTCAGCCGTGGCAAGCTTACCGGCAAGGGGATGCTCCGGAGCAAGGACCATGAAGGTAGCTCCGTGGAGGGTGTCGGGTCTTGTGGTATATACGGTGATCTTCGCATCGTCTCCGCATATATCTCCTGCAACCTTAAAATCCACCTCCGCGCCGTAGGACTTTCCTATCCACTCGGTCTGCATCTTCTTGACCTTCTCGGGCCAATCCAGCTTGTCAAGGTCGTTTAAAAGCCTGTCCGCATAGGCGGTTATCTTAAGCATCCACTGGCGAAGGTTCTTCTTCGTCACCTGTGCTCCGCAGCGCTCGCAGCAGCCGTTTACGACCTCCTCGTTTGCAAGGCCCGTTTTACATGAAGGGCACCAGTTTATGGGGAACTCCTTCTCGTATGCCAAGCCCTTCTCAAACATCTTTACAAATATCCACTGGGTCCACTTATAAAATGAGGGGTCTGTGGTGTTTACCTCCCTGTCCCAGTCGTAGAGTGCGTTTATCTGATTGAGCTGATTCTTGAAGTTCTTTATATTCTGCGATACGGATATCTTGGGATGTATATGAGTCTTTATGGCATAGTTCTCGGCGGGAAGCCCGAAGGCGTCCCAACCCATGGGATGGATGACGTACTTGCCCTTTATGAGCTGATATCTGGCCCATGCGTCCGATATAACGTATCCTCTCCAGTGTCCCACATGCAGCCCCGATCCCGAGGGATAGGGGAACATATCCAGACAATAATATTTTTCCTTCTTTCCGTCGTCAACGTTTACAGGATTCTCTTTCCAATATTCCTGCCATTTCTTTTCAACCGCTGTATAATTATATACCGCCATTTTCCGCCTCCGGTCATTCTGTATTTATCTTTAAAATATTATAACAACACTCGATATTAGTCAACATTATCGGCTCTTTCGGATCTGAAAAAATTATACACGCTCTCAGCCGCTCTCCTGTCAAATTCAGGTATCTTAAGAAGCTCCTCCACATCGGCATTTTTTATTGCCTCGATATCCTTGAAGTGCCTCATGAGAGCCCGCCTTCTCACCTTTCCTACACCCGGTATGTCGTCAAGCACAGAATGTATCTGTTCCTTGCTCCTCAAGCTCTTGTGATATTCTATCGCAAAGCGGTGAGTCTCGTCCTGAATGCGGGTGATGA
>CALWLK010000042.1 GCA_944381505.1 uncultured Lachnospiraceae bacterium | reverse complement strand
CGCTTATCGCTGTATTAAGGGGTATCTCGGTCTGAATGCGATTCAAGGCGGCGTCCTGCAACAGCCTCTCGTTGGCCTCTCTGTTTTCGGGGGAGAGGGAGGAGTTTGCTCCGGACATGATTGAGATCATGGATTCACCGTCCCTCTGAACGAATACGTATGACTGTCCGGTCTGCATCCCCTGACATCTCTTTATGCCTATGGTATCTATCGGATAGTCCTTTATGAGGTCATAAATGGTATCTGCATCGGAATCATTGCCCAGAGTGGCTATGAGAGCCGCGTTATGCCCCAGCTTTGCCGCTCCCAAGCCCTCGTTGAGACATTTCCCCCCGGGGTGTATCGCCGCTGACGAAGTGCTCACCGTCTTTCCGGTGTGGGGCAGCTCCTCAAAATTGAGATAGTTGTCCATATTTATGCTCCCGACCACCAATACCTTTTTGTATCGGGACAGATAAGGAGCGCCTATGGAATACATATTGTCAGGCTCTGTCTCTATATCGAGAAATTCCTCTAAAGAGCCTGAACCTTCAAAAGCCCCCTTTTTTTCTATGATTCCTATCAGATAATCGACAGCCTTCTTTCCGAATTCCCTGTGGGGGATGGTAAAGGTGGAGATTGGAGGATAATCCGATCTCACTCTGGTGTCATCCTTAAGAGATATCATGGATACGTCATAGGGGGTAGAGTAGTGGAGCTTGTTTAACGCCTCGTATATCTTTATGGCCTCCGCGTAGTGGGATACGACCATTCCGCTTATCTTACGGCAGGCTATTTTATTCATGGGGAAGGCTTCGGCTCCGTCAATGATGAGATCCTCATTAAGCTTGATGTTGTTGTCAAAGAGGCACTTTTTGTAGCCCCTTAAAAATGCCTCTGTCCTGGTGCCGCAGCCCAAGAGACAGGCTATATCCCTGTGCCTGTTCTTTATAAGCATGTCCGTAGCCTTATATCCGAGCTTCTCATAGTTTATGTTTGCGGCGCTTCCATAGGCTGAATTTATCATCAGATAGGGGATGCCGCAGTCCTCCATAGCCCTGAGGCTTCCCTCATTCAGAGGATACACGGGCTCCCAAAGAATTCCGTCCACATGCTTTGAGGCGAGTACGGATATATTCTTTTCCTCGACAGAGGCCTGATTACAGCTCTCTGAAAGAAGGATGGAGTAGCCTGAATCGCAGGCTCGCTCCAGTATCCCCGACACAGTCATGGAGATCTCCGAGGAGCTTCGGAATATGACTCCTATGGTCAGGGATTTCCCTGCGGGAGTGATGACAGAGGAGTAGGGAGTATAGTTGTATTCCTTTGCGATCTTTAAAACATGCTCTCTGGTCTCCTCACTTATGCTGTCATCCTTGTTGTTCATTACTTTAGACACTGTGGAGATAGATACTCCCGCCAGCTTGGCTATCTCTTTTATAGTCATTTCATCTTCGTCCTTTGATACCTGATTATTTTGCCGCTTAAAAGCACATAATTATCAATATTATATACTGGTGATGTGAAAAAATAAACATTTAAGCTTGAAATATTTTTGGAAATCATATATAAAATTAATAAAGGAACATCTTGACTTTAGAAAAAAACTGTGTTATTTTTTACTAAGAAAACAATTTCCGAAAATCATTTCTCAACAATAATAAAACAAAGGAGGAAAAAGTACAATGAAAAAAGCATTAAGCGTAGTGCTTGCAGGTCTTATGGGCTTGAGCCTTGTGGCCTGCGGACCTTCCGCAAATGAGGTTGCATCCCAGAGCGCGGAGGAAACGACAGCGGCTGCGACCGAGGCTGCAGATGCGGCTGAGGGCGGCGAGGAAGCTGCAGCGGCAGAGGAGAGCGACGGACCTATCCGTGTCTGCATCGTTTACTCCGGAAACTTGGGCGACAAGTCCTACAACGACTCATGTAACGCAGGAGCATTGCAGGCGGTTGAGGATTTCGGCATCGAGCTCAAGTCTCTTGAGGGAACTACAGCACAGGAGTGGGAAGCAAACCTTGTAGCAGCCTGTGAGGAGGGATATGACCTCATCATCGGAGCTTCTTCAAACAATGCGGACCACATCCAGAAGTACGCACCCGACTATCCCGACATCAAGTTCGCTGTTATCGACACTACAGTAGATCTTCCTAACGTAGAGTCAATAAGCTTCGCACAGAACCAGGGTTCATTCCTTGCAGGTGCTGCAGCGGCTATGTTCACAACAAAGACCGACATTGATGGCGTAAATGCTGACAAAGTCATCGGTTGGGTAGGCGGAATGGACGTTCCTGTTCTCCACGACTTCTACACAGGATATGAGCAGGGAGCAAAATACATTGATCCCGATATCACAATACTTCAGGCTTTCGCAGGTTCATGGAACGATCCCCTTAAGGGCAAGGAGCTTACACTCGCACAGTACGAGCAGGGCGCAGATATCGTTATGAACGTTGCATCAGGTACAGGCCCGGGCATTCTCGAGGCTGCAAAGGAGTCAGGACTCTATGCTATCGGTGTTGACCTCAACCAGGATAACGACCAGCCCGGTTCGGTCCTCACCTCTATGGTTAAGAGAGTTGACAATGCTTGCTACCTTGTAATCCAGTCGGTAGTTGAAGGCACATTCGAGGGTGGAAGCACTCAGTACCTTACACTTGCAGACGGCGGCGTTAGCCTTACAGATTTCTCAGTTATGAGAGAGTATCTTGGCGACAAGTTCCCTGAGGACATCGTTGAGAAGTGTGATGAGCTTGCACAGCAGATCATCGACGGCGAGATCGTAGTTGAAAATTATGAAGGTTTCGGCCCTAATGCATAATTGTTGAGAATAACGGACACGGGGGTCTAAAAGGCCTCCGTGTCTTTTTAGGAGAGGTAAATTAATGAGCGAATACGTAGTTGAAATGAAAGATATCGTCAAAGATTTTGGCGAGGTCCACGCTGTAAAAGACGGCCAATTTACCTTAAAGAAGGGTGAGATACATTCACTTATCGGAGAGAACGGTGCGGGAAAATCTACAATGATGAAGCTTCTCTACGGAATGTATCCCATAACCGCAGGTGAGATATACATAAACGGAGAACACATGACCAAGCTTGATCCCAAGATAGCCATCAACCACGGTATCGGAATGGTGCATCAGGAGTTCATGCTTGTGAACGAGCTCACTGTTTTGGAGAACGTTATCTTGGGATTCGAGCCTGTGAAGGGAATGACCATAGATTTCGACAAGGCCAGAAAAGATATACAGCATTATATCGACCGGTACAATATGGAGATACAGCTTGACAAGAAGGTCAGCCAGATATCTGTAGGAGAGGCTCAGAGAGTTGAGATCATAAAGACTCTCATGAGGGGAGCGGAGATAATAATCCTCGACGAGCCCACGGCGGTCCTCACTCCTCAGGAGACCGGAAAGCTGTTTGAGATCCTCTTCAACCTTAAGGCGGAGGGAAAGTCACTCGTGTTTATTTCCCACAAGCTGAACGAGGTAATGACCATATCCGACAGGATATCAGTCATGAGACAGGGTACCTACATGGGTACGGTGAACAAGGAGGAGACCTCACCTCTCGACCTTACAAAGAAGATGATCGGAAGAGAAGTCTTCCTCAATATAGAGAAGGACTACAGCAAGGCGGGAGAGAAGATACTCGAGGTAAAGGATGTCTGGATCCCCAGCCAGAAGGAGTCCTCAAAGATCAGAGGAATGTCTCTTTATGTTCGCGCGGGAGAGATCGTCGGAATAGCAGGTATAGACGGAAACGGACAGTCGGAGCTCATAGAGGCCATAACAGGGCTGAGACGAGTTGAGAAGGGAAGCGTTATCCTCAACGGAAAGGATATCACAAACAAGACTCCCAGAAGGATACGCGAGACCGGACTTGCACATATACCCGAGGACAGAAATACCAGAGGCCTCAACCGTACCATGAGCATTGAAGACAATCTCGTTGCGGTAGAGCTTGACAAGAAGCCCTTCACTTCAGGGATATTCATGAATGTTTCGGAACAGGACAAGTACGCGGATCACATGGTCAAGGAGTTTGACATCAGGCCCGCAGACTACAAGCTTCCCACTTCATCCCTTTCGGGAGGAAATGCCCAGAAGGTAGTCGTTGCCAGAGAGGTATCCATGAACAAGCCTCTTTTGGTGGCCTCACAGCCCACCAGAGGTGTTGATATCGGAGCCATAGAGTCCATCAGAAATACCCTTGAGAAGGCAAAGAAGAGCGGAGCGGGAGTCCTCCTCGTTTCCGCGGAGCTGGAGGAAATTATTTCTCTTTCAGACAGGATAATAGTTATACATGAAGGTAAGATAACCGGAGAGATGCCTGCCGGCGAGGCCAATGAAAACAACCTTGGACTTCTGATGATGGGAGCCGATGATCAGGTTGAAACAGACAAGGAAGGAGAGAAGTGTCATGAGTAATAGTTTAAACGGCGCTGTAAAAATACTGATCACACTTGCTCTTGCCCTCGGCATCGGAGCGATCTTTATTCTGGCTATCGGACAGAGCCCTGTGGAGGCATACGGAGCTCTGGTAAAAGGAGCCCTCGGAACAAAGCTTGGAATAGGTAATACCATAGCTCAGTTCACGCCCCTTCTTCTCACCTCAATAGCTTTCGCGGTGGCGGCTTCGGCAGGAGCCTTCAACGTCGGAGTTGAAGGTGAGGTAATACTCGGAGGAATCACCGCAGCTTACATAGGTATCAACTGGGGCTTCCTGCCCGTTCCTCTTTTGTACCTTGCGTGCTTTTTGGGTGCCATGGCTGTTGCGGCGGCATGGGCGTATATCCCTGCGGCTCTCAAGGCATACTTCAACGTATCGGAGGTCTGCGTTACCATACTTATGAATACAGTGGCGCTGTACATAGGTTCCTATCTTGTCAGCGGCCCCATGAGCGCGGGAACAGCAACTCCTCAGTCGGATCCGGTTCTTGTGACCATACCCAAGATCATGAAGCCCTCATCGGCAAACGCAGGCGTATTTATAGCTATCGCGGCTGTCCTTGTGGTAATATTCATAGTTTACAAGACAAAGTGGGGCTATAAGTTAAGGACAGTGGGAACGAACCCCACCCACGCCGACTACGTAGGTATCAACTCAAAGAAGGTTTTCATCAACGCAATGCTTTTATCAGGAATGCTGGGAGGCATGGCGGGCTGCATAGAGGTCCTTGGAGTTCACGGCTATTATCTTGACAACTTTGCAAAGGACCTTGGAACAAACGGAATGCTGGCAGCCCTTATCGTTAAGTCGAATATGCTGTTCACCCCCTTCATCGCATTCTTCCTTGCAGTGCTCAAAGCGGGTTCAATGGCGATGCAGCAGGCTACAGACGTGCCCAAGTCAATAGTTGACACCGTATCCGCCATATTCATCATCATTGCCACCATGGAGTTTGTGGTCTCCCTCGGCAAGAGAAGAAAGATGGAGCATGAGGCTAAAGCCGTTGCGAATATTGGAAGCAAAAAGCCGGATGATAAAAAGACGGGGAAGGAGGAAAGTAAGTAATGGATGTTTTTGAGAGCTTAGGAAAAATATTTAACGTATCGCTTATCTATGCTACATTCAGAGCATCGACTCCTATAATTTACGCGGCCCTTTGTGCGGCCGTCACTCAGCAGGCAAATATCCTTAACGTAGGTACAGAGGGTATCATGCTGGTGGGAGCTTTCACCGCCGTTGCAGTGAGCTTTTTGACAGGGAGCTGGATATTGGGCGTCCTGGCCGCCATGTGCGGAGGCGCTGTTATAGCAACTATAATGGCCATAGGACATATAAAATATAACTCGGAGATATGCGCTATAGGTATGGGTATCAACCTTTTTGCAATAGCCATAACAAAGTTCCTTCTTCAGGTCATTTTCAATACCAGCGGTTCCTTCTCGGATCCCGGCATCGACCCTATCCCCACGGTGCATTTCGCCTTCCTGGAGAATATACCGGTGCTCAACGGCCTTCTCAATGACTGGGCGTTTACCGAGTGGTTCGTTATCGTGTTTATAATCATACTTCAGTTCCTGTTCTATAAGACCGTATGGGGACTCCGTCTGAGAGCTGTAGGACAGTTCCCCATGGCTGCACAGACGGCAGGTATCAACGTCAACGCCATAAAGTATCAGGCTATCCTCATATCAGGACTTGTAGGAGGACTTGCGGGAGCTCACCTTTCACTGGGCTACAGCACTCAGTTCGTAGAGAACATGACCAACAACAGAGGTTTCATGGGCGTTGCGGCTATGTACTTTGGCGGAGCAAACCCGGCCCTCACGGCTGTGGGCTGTCTCCTCTTCGGATTCTCGGATTCAGTGGGAGCACGTCTGCAGGCTTACGGCTTCCCCGCACAGTTCGTGCTTATGATGCCTTACCTTGTTACCATAGTCGTACTGGCTGTTTCAATGGCTATCAAGGTTGCGGCTTCCAAGAAGAAGGAGTCGTCTCTCATAACAGGCTGATGCTTTGGATTTCATAAAGGATAGGAGACAAAATGGACAGAAAGAAAATAATACTTGACTGCGATCCCGGACACGACGACGCCGTGGCCATAATGCTTGCGGGAAGGAGCCCGAAGATAGATCTTTTGGGAGTAACCGTCGTTGCGGGAAATCAGACTCTGGACAATACTCAGAGGAATGCTTTAAACGTGGTACAGTGCCTCGGACTTGACGTGCCTGTATATGCGGGCTGCGGACAGCCCATGGTAAGGGACAAGATCACTGCGGGAGACATCCACGGAAAGACAGGACTCGACGGCCCTGTGTTCGAGCCCCTCACAAGGAAGCTTGAGCCCGAGCATGCGGTAACTTATATAGTGAATACCCTCATGGCATCGGAGGATCCTATAACCATGGTTACAACAGGCCCCATGACAAACCTCGCCATGGCCATGAGGATGGAGCCCCGCATCGTCGAGAAGATAGAGAGGATAGTCCTTATGGGAGGAGCTTACACAAACGGAAACGTTACCCCCGCTGCCGAGTTCAATATAATCGCGGACGCTGACGCGGCCTCTGTATGCTTCAGATCCGGCAGGCCCATAACCATGGTAGGCCTTGACGTTACAAGAAAGGCCCTCTGCTATCCCTCTATAGTTGAGAGGATGGAGAAGGTAAACAACAAGGCGTCAAAGCTTTTCGTGGATCTCATGAGACATTTCTGCAAGAGCCAGAAGGAGGTATTCGGATGGGAGGGAGGACCTCTCCACGATCCCATAACCGTTGCGTACCTCATTGATCCCACTGTGCTCACCACAAAGCCTATGTTTGCGGAGATAGACATAAGGGGAACACAGTCTTACGGAAGGACAAACTGCGACTACTTCGGATATCTCAAGAAGGAGCCTACGGCGGACGTCGGCATAGATATAGACGTTGAGAAATTCTGGAACATGATCGAGGAGGGGCTTCGCCTCTATGATTGATCGCTGACAATTTCAAACGTTTTTATTTGAGATAATAACGGAGGCTTCAATGGAGAAACTTAAAGAGGTCCTTGAGAAGAACAAGGATAAATACATTCAACAGTTAAAGAACATTATTGCCATAGACACTCATGATCTCGGTCATGGCATAAAGGGCGGTCTTGAGAAGAAGGGCCAGGACTATATGATCGACCTCTTCACAAAGATGGGAGCCGAGGTAAAAAAGGACCCCATGAAGGAGGAGGACATCAAAAAGTGCTACGACCTCTATAAGGAGGGAAATCTCGGGCATGATCAGACTGACAGGTACAACGTCTATGCGAGATTTAAGGGAGCGGAGGGCGGAAGGAGCCTGATGTTCAACGGACATATAGACGTTATGCCCGCAGACGAGGTGGACGAGTGGACCACGCCTCCCTTTGAGCCCGATATCAGGGACGGAAAGATGTACGGCAGAGGCACGGCGGACATGAAGGGCGGCCTTATGGCGGCAGCCATGGCTGTTCAGCTTTTAAAGGATGCCGAGGTCGAGCTTCCCGGAGACGTTATAATCACCTCTGTATGTGATGAGGAGGGCGGCGGCAACGGCTCCATGCAGGCTATCATGAGCGGAGAGAGAGCCGACGGAGTGGTTGTGGGAGAGCCCACAAGCGACGAGCTCATACTTGCCCACATGGGATTTGTTTTCTTCAGAGTGGAATTTGAGGGAAAGTCCTGCCATTCAGGCGGCAAGAAGAATGGCGTCAGCGCCATAGACAAGGCCATAAAGGTAATGAACGCTTTGAACGAGAAGGAGCATGACTGGCTCCTTGAGTACAAGCACCCGCTGCTTCCCGCTCCCAACTTAAACGTCGGAGTCATAAGAGGCGGAAGCGCGGGCTCCACAGTTGCGGGAGACTGTCTGTTTGAGACCTGTGTGCATTATCTTCCTCGGCTCATGAGCCATGATCAGGTGGTCTCGGAGTTCATGGATGTAGTAGACAGAGTCACAAAGTCCGATCCTTGGCTTGAGGAGCATCCCCCCAAGGTGACCATATATCAGGCCGGAGGCGGCTTCGAGATGGAGGAGGCTTCACCTCTCGTTGACAGCTTCAAGTCGGCATACAGGGCTGCGAGGGGAAAGGACGTAAAGGTGGTTGGCTCACCTGCGGGCTGCGATTCAAGGCTTTGGAGAAATATCGCCGGCTGCCCTACGATACAGTTCGGCCCCGGAAATCTCTCGGAGTGCCATGGAATAGATGAGTGGGTAAGCATAGATTCATATCTGCAGTCCGTACTCATATACGCCGAGCTGATTTTGAACTTCTGCAAAAAGCAATAAAAAATATTAATATAAAAATCATTCAAAGGAGAATAACAATATGTCAAAGAAAGTTTTACTTGCGGGCGAATCTTGGATGAGCTTCACAACACACGTAAAAGGATTTGATACTTTCTATACATCTGTATATGAGACCGGAGAGAAGTGGCTCAAGGCTGCTCTCGAAAAGGGAGGCTACGAGGTGGAGTTCATGCCCAACCATCTCGCCTGCGAGGAGTTCCCCTTCACAATGGAGGAACTCAAAAAGTATGATTGCGTTATCCTTTCGGATATAGGAGCCAACACGCTTCTTCTTCCCTCCGCTACATTTACAAGGAGCGAGAAGATGCCCAACAGAGCAAACCTCATCAGAGACTACGTTCTGGACGGAGGAGCACTCCTTATGGTAGGCGGATACATGACGTTTTCGGGCGTTGACGCAAAGGGCAAGTGGCATGACACCGCTGTTCAGGAGGTCCTTCCCGTAGAGGTGCTCACTGTTGACGACAGAATGGAGCACTGTGAGGGAGTTAAGCCCGTAAAGGTAAAGGACCACGAGGCTTTGAGAAAGGTGACGGGAGATTACCCTGAGGTCCTCGGATACAATAAGACTGTTGCAAAGCCCGAGGCTGAGGTTGCAGTCGAGATAGAGGGCGATCCCTTCATAGCTTTCGGAAGCTACGGAAAGGGAAGAAGCGCTGTTGTCACAACAGACTGCGCTCCTCACTGGGCACCCCCTGAGTTCTGCAACTGGGAGCATTACGGCGACCTTTGGCAGGGTATCATGGATTGGCTTACAAAATAATTACAGGGCGGCATAAAGCTTTCCTTTGAAAAAGGAGACACAGATGAAAGTACTTAACTTCGGTTCTTTAAACATAGACTATGTTTATAAAGTTGACCACATAGTAAAGAGAGGAGAAACTATTTCCTCCGAATCGCTGAATTTGTATTCCGGAGGAAAGGGCCTTAATCAGTCTGTTGCATTGGGAAAAGCCGGAGCCGAGGTCTTCCACGCGGGAGCCATTGGAGAGGACGGAAGCTTTCTTGTGGATATCCTTAAGGATGCGGGAGTAAATACCGACTGTGTGAGCGTCCTTTCGGACGTGAGGACGGGGAACGCCATCATTCAGAACGATAAGGACGGAGATAACTGCATAATCCTCTATGGAGGAGCCAATCAGGCCATAGAAAAGGATCAGATAGACAAGGTCTTATCAGGATTCGAGAGGGGGGATCTCCTTATACTGCAAAATGAGATAAACAATCTCGGATATATAGTGGAGAGGGCTCACGAAGCCGGAATGAAGATAGTGCTCAATCCCTCGCCTATGGACGACAAGATAAGAGCTCTCCCCTTGGAGTATATAGACTACTTTATCCTTAATGAGATAGAGGCGGCCCAGATACTGGGAGAGTGCGGCAATGAAGGGGAGGCTCCTGACGGCGAAGCCCTTATAGCGAAGCTTTCGGAGAAATTTCCTCATGCCGCCATAGTCCTTACCTTGGGCTCCGAGGGCTCCGTATATTCGGACGGTGAGACCATGGTGAGACAGCCTATTTTTAAGGTGAAGGCTGTTGACACGACGGCTGCGGGAGATACCTTCACAGGATACTTTTTTGCGGAGCTCACAAAGGGAGGGATGTCCTTCGATACGATAAAGACGGCTATGCAGAAGGCTGCCGCCGCCTCCGCGATTGCGGTGTCAAGGCAGGGAGCCGCGCCTTCCATCCCCATGCCTGATGAGGTGGAGGAGTTCATAAGATCCCATTAATAAAGATGTATTCAAAGGCGAAATATGTGTTAAATTCAAAGAGGATGTCGATAAGGCATCCTCTTGACATTTACTGCTTACATGAATATAATTGAACCGTATTTAAACATATTTAAAGCGTTGATGAGGACAGTAGCACTGCGGATTGGCACAGAGAGAGATGCCGCGGCTGAGAGCATTTTCCATGAAGCCCTGTGAAGACCACCTCGGAGCGTCCCTTAATCGGGAACGGTGATTCCGTTATAATCATAATGAGAGGCGCATATATTTATGTTGCGCAATAAGGGTGGAACCGCGATAATATCGTCCCTTACTACAAGCTTTGTAGTAGGGGATTTTTTGTATCATTCGTTTCAGAGATATTATTTCAAATAGCGGAAGATACAAAAAAATCCCCGAGGAAAAGAGAAGATCAAAAATCGGAGGAAAGACAAATGGAAATGAAGAAACTGACCATGCACGACGGAAGCATCAAGGAGATCGCAGAGGACGATCCTTTATACTTAAGCACCTTAAGACACAGCTGCTCGCATATCTTGGCTCAGGCTGTAAAGAGGCTCTGGCCTGACACGAAGCTTGCCATCGGGCCTTCAATAGCAGACGGCTTCTACTACGACCTTGATTTCAAGGAGCCCATATCAGAGAATGATCTGGGAAAGATCGAGACCGAGATGAGGAAGATAGTGAAGGAAAACCTCAAGATAGAATATTTCACCTTGGAGAGAGGCGAGGCCATAAAGCTCATGGAGGAAAAGGGAGAGCCCTACAAGGTAGAGCTCATAAACGATCTTCCCGAGGGAGAGCTCATAAGCTTCTTTAAGCAGGGAGAATTCACAGACCTCTGCGCAGGGCCTCACCTTCAGACAACGAAGGAGGTGGGAAAGGCCTTCAAGCTTCAATCCCTTGCCGGGGCGTATTGGAGAGGCTCGGAGAAGAACAAGATGCTCACCCGTATATATGGAACAGCCTTCGCCTCAAAGGAGGAGCTGGAGAATTATCTCACCATGCTTGAGGAGGCTAAAAAGAGAGACCACAGAAAGATAGGAAAGGAACTTGGGCTTTTCATGTTCAATGACGCAGGCCCCGGATTCCCCTTCTTCCTTCCCAACGGAATGATCCTCAAGAACACGCTCATAGATTATTGGAGACAGGTGCACCACAAAAACGGCTACGTGGAGGTCTCCACACCAATAATACTTAACAGGAAGCTCTGGGAGACTTCCGGGCACTGGGATCACTACAAGGAAAACATGTACACAACGGTTATAGACGGCGAGGACTATGCCGTAAAGCCCATGAACTGCCCCGGCGGAGTCCTTATCTATGCCTCGGAGCCTCGCTCATACAGGGATCTTCCCATGCGTGTGGGAGAGCTGGGAATAGTCCACAGACATGAGAAATCAGGACAGCTCCACGGCCTTTTCAGAGTTCGCTGCTTCACCCAGGACGATGCTCATATATTTATGATGCCCGAGCAGATAAAGGATGAGATCCTCGGAGTCATCAGGATGATAGACGATCTCTACTCGCTCCTCGGCTTCAAGTACAAGGTGGAGCTCTCCACGAGGCCTGAGAACTCCATGGGCTCCGATGAGGACTGGGAGCTTGCCACGGAGGGACTCAGGGGAGCCCTTGAGGCTGCGGGAATATCCTATGCCGTAAACGAGGGAGACGGAGCCTTCTATGGCCCCAAGATAGACTTCCACCTTATAGACGCCATAGGCAGAGAGTGGCAGTGCGGAACCATACAGCTCGACTTCCAGCTTCCCCAGAGATTTGAGCTTGAGTACACAGGGGCCGACGGAGAGAAGCACAGGCCCATAATGATACACCGAGTTATCTTCGGCTCGATAGAGAGATTCATAGGCATATTGACAGAGCACTTTGCAGGGGCCTTCCCCGCATGGC
The DNA here is from genome assembly GCA_944381505.1 of uncultured Lachnospiraceae bacterium. GTDB lineage: Bacteria > Bacillota > Clostridia > Lachnospirales > Lachnospiraceae > Avilachnospira. The sequence continues at coordinate 3,406 of CALWLK010000042.1, read as the reverse complement.
TCGCGCCTGTGCAGGCAAAGATACTTCCCATCTCGGACAAGTATCTCGACTACGCCGAGAAGCTTTACCGTGAGCTTGACGATGCGGGAATCCGCGTTGCCGTTGACCGCAGAGCGGAGAAGATCGGCTACAAGATAAGAGAGGCTCAGAAGGAAAAGGTTCCCTACATGCTCGTTGTGGGCGAGAAGGAGGAGGCCGACGGTACCGTCTCCGTGAGAAAGAGAGGAGAGGGAGACCTGGGAGCAAAGCCCGTAGCCGACTTCATAGCCGAGCTTAAGGCGGAGATAGCGGAAAAAAGATGATTTTTTGAATAATCAAAGCTTTTCCGTTAAAGCCGGTGTGTTCGCATTTGCCTTTTAACTTACCTCACTTTTTCAAAACTCGGAAACCGGAGGTTTCCTCAAACAATTGAAAAAGCTCGAAGTTAATAAGGCTAATGCTCACTTCGCAAACGGCTTAATTCACGGAAAAGTCTTTGATTATTCTTAAAAACTACTTGACTTATACATCATAGCATAGTATATTACCTATGTTTTGAAACAACAAAGAAGACTTTCCGTCTCACCTTGAGGGCAGAGCACTCGGGTAAATAGTGGACTATTGATTCTTTTGAGGGCTCTTTCGGGCCTGAGAAAATTGATAAGCACTCTAGAGCGGATATGTCTTGTATCCGCTCTTTTTGTTCCCCTTTGACTGGGCAGCTTATTTGGAGCGGAGCCTTGAGACCGATATTATGGAATAGTAGGGAGGTGTGTTAATATCAGCGATATCAATGTACAAATCAACGAGCAGATCAGAGACAAAGAGGTAAGAGTCATCGGAGAGAACGGTGAACAGCTCGGAATTATGTCATCTCAGGAGGCTATGAAGCTTGCCTATGATGCGGAGCTTGACCTCGTGAAGATCGCGCCCACTGCCAATCCGCCTGTTGTGAAGATCATTGACTTCTCCAAGTATCGCTACGAGCTTAAGAGGAGGGAGAAGGAACAGAAGAAGAAGCAGAAAACCATAGAGGTTAAGGAAGTACGTTTATCACCGAATATTGACACCAATGACCTTAACACTAAAATATCGGCTGCAAGGAAATTCCTTGAGAAGGGTAACAAGGTAAAGGTGAACCTGAGATTCAGGGGCCGTGAGATGACCCGTATGAATCAGTCCAAATATATCCTTGAGGATATAGCCGAGAAGCTTTCGGATATTGCTCAGGTTGACAAGCCTGCGAAGACCGAGGGAAGAAGCCTTGTGATAATCTTATCTGCAAAGAAGTAAATAATCATTTAGGAGGATACAGAAATGTCAGTTAAGTTTAAGACAAAGAGAGCTGCCGCAAAGCGCTTTAAGAAAACAGGAACCGGTAAATTAGTAAGACGCAAAGCTTACAAGTCCCACATCCTTACCAAGAAGACAACAAAGAGAAAGAGAAATCTTCGTAAGGCCACAACTGTAGACGCTACAAACGTAGCAACAATGAAAAAGGTACTGCCTTATCTGTAAGATTTGATTTTTTGGAAGGAGGAAGATAACAATGGCAAGAATCAAGGGCGGATTAAACGCAAAGAAGAAACATAACAGAGTACTTAAGATGGCTAAGGGCTACAGAGGAGCGCGTTCAAAGCAGTATCGCGTTGCAAAGCAGTCTGTAATGAGGGCTCTCGCCAATGCATACAGAGGACGTAAGGAGAAGAAGAGACAGTACCGCGCTCTTTGGATCACCCGTATAAACGCTGCTGCAAGGATGAACGGCATCAGCTATTCACAGCTTATGCACGGACTTAAGACAGCAGGTATAGATATCAACCGCAAGATGCTCTCAGAACTGGCGGTATCAGACGCACAGGGCTTTGCAAAGCTCGCTGAGATGGCAAAGGCAAGCCTTAATAAATAACAGTAAATACAGTCACCTGCGGAAAACTGCGCAGGTGACTTCTATGTATAGAGGACATCCGTAAATGAGCACCGACAATGATCTTAAAAATATACAGGCGGAGGCTGACAGGCCGAGAAATAAAAAGATAGACGACGCTTATGCCGCATACGTTGCGGAGCAAAACAACATGCGTATAAGATCCGACGCCAAGTCTCTCTTTTTTGTGACTGTAGCAAGCTTTATCATGGCGGCAAATATAAAGTTTTTCATAAATCAGGGAGGCCTTCTTCCAGGGGGAGTAAACGGAATGGCTATCCTTCTACAGAGGATCGCCCTTAAGTTCGGCGGCTTTGAGTTGCCCTTCTCGCCCCTTAGCCTTACCTTGAATGCCATACCGGCTTACTTGGCCTTCAAGACTGTCGGCAAGAAGTTTACTGCCTACTCCTGCATATGTATAGTCCTTATGTCATTTTTGACAGACCTTATACCTGATCCGAAGGCTGCTGTCACGGATGACAGACTGCTGCTTTCGGTATTCGGGGGAATAATAAACGGCGGAGCCCTGAGCATGATCTTAAACAGCGGTGCCTCGTCAGGGGGCTCGGATTTTGTAGCCATGTATTTTTCAGTGAAGAAGGGCATATCCACATGGAATTATGTCCTTATGTTCAACGCTGTCATAATACTTATATCAGGAGTCTTGTTCGGGATGGACGGAGCTTTATACACAATTATTTTCCAGTTCTGCCAGACCCAGATGCTCAATACCTTCTACAAGAAATATTACAAAAAGACGGTGTTTATAATTACCGACAAGCCGGAGGCTGTGACTGACGGAATAATGTCCATAACCCATCACGCCACCACTGTTTTTAAGGCTGAGGGAGCTTATACCGGAAGAGATCACTATGTGGTATATGTCATCCTCTCCGCCGACGAACTCCATCAGGTCAGAAGGGCAGTGAGGGGCGTGGATGCCAAGGCCTTCATAAATGTGCTCAACTCGGAGAACGTATTCGGAAACTTCTTTATAAAGCCTGTATCATAGTGCTTAAGGAAAAAGCTTACACAAAATATTAAAAAGTGCTTGCAAAGAAGGATAAATTATTGTAAAATACATTCCGTTGCGGAAGTGTCGGAATTGGCAGACGAGCAAGACTAAGGATCTTGTGCCCGTTAGGGCGTGTGAGTTCAAGTCTCATCTTCCGCATTATTTTTTGCAGAAGTGGCGGAATTGGCAGACGCGCACGGTTCAGGTCCGTGTGACAGCAATGTCATGAGGGTTCAAGTCCCTTCTTCTGCATTAGAATAGCCATACTTAAACCTCCACGAAAAAATTCGCGGTTTGAGTAGTTTTTATAGAGTGGGCAGTGCGATTTGGTGAGTTGGACTGCTCACTTTTTTTATATTTTTCTCATCATCTGATTGCAGCAGATCGTCCTTACTTAAACCATCATCAAAAAATGAGGGTTCTGCGAGGTTGCGCCAAAAAGGACTCTGCTTCTTTCTCAGTTAATTGTGACCGCAATACCTGAA
>CALWLK010000041.1 GCA_944381505.1 uncultured Lachnospiraceae bacterium | reverse complement strand
ATTCTGCCACTCAAGAAGGAGGAAAAGGTCGTATTCATAGGGCCTTATATCGACAGCAGAGATACCTGCGGCTCATGGGCTATCTTCCAAGATGAAAATGATACGATAAGCTTTAAGGAGGGTATGGAGCAAAAGGGCTACACAGAAAACGCCGAGTTCCTGAAGGGCTGCGAGATACTTGAAAACAGCACGGTGCTTGGCTTCGGCAGACAGGAGACCTTTGGGCTTCGGCCTGACAGAGAGGAACTTATAGATGAAGCTGTAAAGGCTGCTGCAAAGGCTGACAAGGCGGTCCTTCTTCTGGGAGAGCATACCTTGCAGTCGGGAGAAGCCTCAAGCCGAAGTGATATCACTATCCCTCATCATCAGTTGGAGCTTTTAAAGCGGGTATATGAGGTGAATAAAAATATTGCGGTGGTATTTTACATGGGTAGGCCCCTTGTCCTTACCGAGCCCGAGAAATATGCCAAGGCCATGATAGCGGCATTCCTTCCGGGAACCATGGGAGGCACAGGCATAGCTGACGTGCTTTACGGAGTGAGAACTCCCGGGGGCAGAGTTCCCATGAGCTTTCCCGAGAGCGTGGGACAGATACCTGTATATCACAATGAATTTTCTACCGGACGTCCTTACAAGAAGGACGGAGACGAGCAGAAGTATGTGAGCAGATATCTTGACGTTCCGAACGAGCCCTTATATCCCTTCGGATACGGACTTGGCTACGGAAAAGTCGAATACTCGAAGGTAAGGCTTTCTGCAGAGCACATGAAAAAAGGAGAGACCATAGAAGCGACTGTCTCAGTCAAAAACATCGGAAAAATGGAAGCCTCCGAAAAAGTGCAGCTCTATATACATGATGAAAAGGCCTCGACGGTGCGCCCTGTAAGGGAGCTTAAAGGCATTATCCCTGTGAGGCTTTTGCCCGGAGAGGAAAAAGAGGTGTCCTTCACTATAGACGAGGAGATGCTTAAGATCATCGACGTAAATATGGAGTTTAAGGCGGAGCCCGGCAGATTTACAGTATATATAGGCGCGGACAGCAGGACCGATAACAGCGCAGGTTTTGAATTTGAGTAGTATTGTAAGAAATCATTGTAAACGACAGATATAGGATTATATATCTGACAGGATCATTTGGAGAGCAGGGGAAGGACAGAGGCGAGCATTATGTCGTACTGTTCCTTTGAAACGGAGAGCTTCTTTTTAAAAGAAGTGACCTCACCCTGCTCTTTTAATTTTGCCATGCCTCTTACGACCGTGCGCACGCTCACGCCTATATTTGCGGCTATGGTTTGATAATCCGATACTACGTAAACCCTGCCGTCGACCTTTTCATGGGTATCATAATATTGGATGAGATAATATCTCACGCGGTCAAGTCCTCTTTGATAGTAAAGTATGCCGTCATTTCCGGAGCGATAGTAGAGATCGTTCGCAACGGTATAGAGACAATCAAAGAGGCTTTTTTTGTCCTTTAAAATAAAATCATATACTACAGACGACTTGATCTTGAGGACCCTTACCTCCGTGGACGCAACCACTGTAGCCACGCTGCGAGGCTTGTGGGAGAGTACCTCCAAAAGCCCGAGAGCTCCGTTCTCCTTGGTGATCTTAAAATAATAGTAGTTGTTTCCGTCGGTATATTCTCTGGTGCCCAATGCGGTGCCGCTTTCCAAAAAATATATGTGCTCAGGGAAATCCCCTCTGTTGATTATCACCGAGCGGGGCGGATAGGTCACGACAGTGCCTTTTTTTCTAATCTCCACGGGGAGATCGGAGAGGGTGAAAAAGTCATATGTGTTTTTGCTCCACAGTTTTTTGAGATCCATAGCATCCTTCCGGCTTTTGATATTTTGCTATATATTAACATCCTGCCCCCTTAAAAGCAACGGATTATTCGGTTTATGCAAAAGTTACGGAAACGTAAGGTAGATTTAAGTACTTAAAACATACAAAATATGTTAAAATTAAAAAAAAGTATGATTACGAAAAAGGAACCGCCGGAAGCGATCGAAACATGAATGTCAACGCTGAAAACGAGAAAAGACCTGTCATAAAGGTCAGAAATCTTTATAAGATATACAGAGTGGGCGCAAACAAGGTCTACGCCCTTAACGGAGTGAGTTTTGACATATTTAAGGGAGAGTTCGTGGCCATAGTGGGGACCTCGGGCTCCGGCAAGTCTACACTTCTGAATATGCTCGCAGGCCTTGAGCCTCCGACAAAGGGGGAGATAAGCATAGGCAAAAAGCGAATAGACAAGATGAACGAGAGACAGCTGGTGGTCTTCAGGAGGGACAACGTGGGCTTTATATTCCAGTCCTACAATCTCCTGAACACAATGAATGGCCTGGAAAACGTGGCTATGCCCCTTATGTTCAAGGGGGTGTCAAGGTCTGTCAGAGAGAAGAAGGCCGCTAAGTACCTTGAGCTTATGGGAGTTTCGGATCAGGCGAGGCATATGCCGAACCAGATGTCCGGAGGACAGCAGCAGAGGATAGGAATAGCGAGGGCTATGGTGGTGGATCCGAAGATAATATTTGCCGACGAGCCCACCGGAAACCTTGATTCAAAGACTACGATGGATGTGCTTGGTCTGATGCAGAAAGTAGTGAGGGAACAGGGGAAAACACTCGTCATGGTCACTCACGATAATACCATTGCAGACTATGCGGACAAACGGATAAGGATAGTGGACGGAAAGATAATAAGCATCGAATATGGAGAGAGAGGAAGGGAGATAGAGGGAGCAGAGACTGAGAAAGAGGAGCTTGAGATAAGCCTTGGACTCTCCGAAGGTACTGAAGCATGATGACAAAATACAGGAAAAAGAGAAAATCAAAAATAATGTGTAGGGCTGCAGCATTTCTTATGGCATTTGCGGGCTTAGCCGGCTTCTTGCTCCAAGACGATATAAAGACAGCCTACGCTAAATATCATGACACAAACATGAACACTTTTATTCATCCATACAATACCACCCCCAAGGCCGAGGCGGGGACCACCATGGTCATAAAGATGAATATCGGATATACAGAGACAGCGGGACTCAACAATCCCCACTCCGAAAAGATAACCGACGTCCATGTGAGGCTTTCAAACGACGAGTCCTATCTCCTGATAAAGAATCCGAGCTCCGACACCATAATCGATGACACGGTGGACGATCCCGAGTTTCAGGAATGGTATTCCGAATATATCGATGAAAACAGCGGGGGCAAGTCAAGCGGCAGGGACAAGGAATACCTGAAGCGCATATGGGAGGCGGGCCGAGCTCAGGGCCAGAACGATATGCACGAGAGCTACGGCAGGATATATTACGCCATGCCCATGGATACGGGAGATTATCCATTTGAGGTGACTCAGAATCTGTTCACTCAGGACGTATATTTTCCCAGCCTCAACAGAAACGAGTATAAGGAAGCATCCTTCACGGTTACAGTCCGCCATGATATACAGGCGGGATATTATGCTATCCCTGTGACTATATATTATAACATCCCCCCTCAGAAGGCAGCGGATTACAAGGGAAATGCTAAGACTGAGTACATAAATGTGTATATAGAGGGTACAGAGACCGACTCAGACAGGTTGGGGACCGAGGATTATTTCTCCTTGGGAGAGGGACAGCTCACTCCACAGGGGACATACCCCAACGTGATGAATTATAGCGTAAACCTTAAGAATATCGGAGACAGCGACGTGTACGACGTCAATTTCCATATGAATCTCACCGGCGATGGAGAGAACACAAACTCTCGCTTCCCCTTCAATATAAACGAGGGAAATTATGACAGATATTATGATTCCATAAAGATGGGGGAGGTGGTTGCCGTACCCTACAGTATGGCCATAAACGAGGAGACTTACACGGGAGACTATCCCCTGACATACACCATAGAGTTCAGAAAGGTCCCCGAGGGCACCCTATATAAGGAGACTCAGACCTTCTATGTCCACATAAACAATAAGGAGAAAGAGGAGGAGACTGCGGAGTGGAACGCCAACACCTCCACAAAGGCGAGACTGATAGTGGCGGGCTACAGGCTTGAGCCTGAAAAGGTCTATGCAGGAGAGAGCTTTAATCTTATAGTAAATATAAAGAACGCCTCCTCGGATATCCCCGCCGACAACATACTCCTCACCTTCTCTTCGGAGGAAAACTCAGAGGATAAGACCGCAGTTTTTTCCACGGAGAACGGGGCCAATTCTGTAGTTATTAATTCTCTTCCGGCAGGAGCCACCAGCGAGGTGAGGATGACATATACGGCGAGGGCGGGCATCTCCCAGGGCTCCTATAAGATAAGCATAAAGGAGCAGTATGACTCCCCGGAGTTTAAGAATGCGGAGGAGACGGTTTCGGTGGATGTCCCTGTTTACCAGTACGCGAAGCTGTCCACATCCTCCTTTGAGGTCTCACCTTCAAGCATAGAGGTGGGCTCGGAGTCGAACGTGATGTTTGGCATCAATAATACAGGAAAGGTGACTCTCTACAATGTCTCAGTGACCTTTGAGGGAGACACCATAAAAGAAAACAACGCCTACATAGGGAACATAAAACCCGGAGAGACAGGAAATGTGGACGTTATGCTGACAGGCGTTTCGGAGACTATGGACGATGGCGTCATAAAGGCTGTAATAAGCTATGAGGATGAAAACGGAGAGGTGAGCACCTCGGAGAAGGAATTCGAGCTTTTCGTCACTCCCGAGATGCCCGATGATATGTACATGCCCGAAGATATGATGCCTGAGGAGCCGCAGGAAGAGGGCGGAGCACTCAAATTTATCATGCCGGGGGCAGCCGTAATAATTGCGGTCGCAGCGGGCATCATAGTTTACAGAAAAAGAAAGAAGAAAAGGGAAGAGGAAGACATAGCGGATACCGACGATGAAATTTAGCGATCTTCTGAGGCTTAGCATCAATAATCTGAAACGAAGGAAGCTCAGGACCTTTCTCACAGTGTTGGGAGTTATAATAGGTACGGCTTCCATAGTTGTTATGGTCTCTTTAGGAATAGGCCAAGCCGAGCTTCAGACCGAGAGCATAGAATCCTACACCAGCCTCACCACTATAGACGTGTGGCAGGGAGGCATGTTCGGAGACGGCTCTTCTGAGGAACAAAAGTATATAACCGACGAGGTATTGGAATCCTTTGAGCGCATACCCCATGTTACAGGCACCAGCCCTCAGCTGAGAGTAAACGTTATTGCAAAGCAGGGTGTATATGAGGCAAACCTCCAGCTTCTGGGGGTAAGCCCCGCATTTCTGGAGGAGATAAATGTGGGAGAGGGGAAACTTCCCTTGGATCCGAAGAAGCTTGAATTTCTGTATGGAAATTCCGTAATAAGGGATTTTATGAACGCCAAGACGGGAGAGGGGTATTACACTACCTATGAGGACCCTGACGTGGATCTCATGGGCAAACCTGTGTTCATTATATTTGATACTTCGGCTTACTATCAGAGTCATGCTCCGCAAAGCGCGGAGCAGGCCGGGGCGGAGTCGGGACAACCCAAGGTAAAGCCTCCGAAGAAATATATAGTTCCCACAGCGGGCCTTGTCAAGGGGACTCCCGACGACTGGGGGCAGTACAGCTACAGCACTTACTGTAACGTGGATGCTCTTAAGGCGCAGCTTAAGTCCATCTACAGGAAGGAGCCTATACCGGGGCAGCCTACGGACAAGAAGGGAAAGCCTCTCGACTACTTTGTATATGACAACGCGAGCGTTTATGTGGACGATATGGAGAATGTAAAGTCGGTCCAGGATACCATAGCGGCCATGGGCTATCAGGCAAACTCCAACATGGATTGGGTGGAGCAGAATCAGAAGACCATGCAGATACAGCAAGCTATTTTGGGCGGAATAGGAGCAGTCTCCCTTTTGGTTGCGGCTATAGGCATAGCCAACACCATGATGATGTCCATATATGAGAGGACAAAGGAGATAGGAGTCATGAAGGTGCTGGGTTGTGACATGGGAAATATCAGGGATATGTTCCTTATAGAGTCAGGATGTATAGGCCTCATGGGAGGGACCGCGGGAATAGCCATAAGCTATGGCGTATCCTTTGTGATAAACAAGCTGTATCTGAGGAATCAGATGATGAGCGGCTATGTGATGCCCGGATCCGATTCCATGGGGAGCATATCAAGGATACCCCTGTGGCTGGTAATCATGGCGCTCATATTTGCAGTGGCAATAGGAATGCTGGCGGGATTCTTCCCCTCAAGGAGAGCCATGAAGCTGTCGCCTCTTTCGGCTATACGAAACGAGTAAAGTCCTATTTGTATTCATACATTTATGTACAGACGAGCATATATGTCCGCCTCAGTCAGGAGCTTACGCAATTCCTTCGGCGAACATATATGCTCGTTTTGGCTTGTTCAGATGAGAAGGCAGGTCATAGAGAGCTCATAGCCATACAGAAATGTTTGATATACAGCGCGGTTAAAAAAAACATCTTTGAAATTCATAACAAAGAGGGCTAAACGAAGGCCCTCTTTCATGTTATAATCATTTTCGGATAAGAAAATCAAATAAGCTCCGGAGGTAATTATTATGAAAAAGATTTTGGTTGCAGGCGGCGCGGGATATATAGGGAGCCACACTTGTATTGAGCTCCTTAATGAGGGGTATGAGCCCATAGTGGTGGATAACCTCTACAATTCCAGCAAAAAGGCTATCGAGAGGATAGAGACTATCACAGGGAAAAAGGTCAAGTTCTATGAGGCCGATCTCCTTGACGAGAAGAGGATATCCGAGATATTTGACGCTGAAAAGCCCGAGGCGGCTATAATGTTTGCGGGCTACAAGGCTGTGGGTGAGTCTGTGGCCAAACCTTTGGAGTATTATTACAATAACCTTACAGGACTTCTGCTTCTGTGCGACGTAATGAGAAAGCACGGCTGCAAAAATATTATCTTTTCCTCCTCGGCTACAGTGTACGGCGATCCCAAGGAGATACCCATAAGTGAAAACTGCCCCAAGGGGGAGATCACAAATCCTTACGGTCAGACCAAGGGTATGATAGAGCAGATACTCACGGACGTGAACAAGGCCGACAAGGAGTGGAACGTGATACTCCTCAGATACTTCAATCCCATAGGAGCCCACGAGAGCGGACTTTTGGGTGAGGATCCCAAGGGAATACCCAACAATCTGGTGCCCTATATAGCTCAGGTAGCCGTCGGAAAGAGATCGGAGGTCCATGTATTCGGAAACGACTACGATACTCCCGACGGAACAGGAGTGAGAGACTATATCCACGTGGTTGACCTTGCAAAGGGACATGTGGCAGCCATCAGAAAGCTGGAGGAGAATCCCGGAGTATTTGTATGCAATCTTGGAACAGGCCACGGATATTCTGTCCTTGACGTCATCCATGCCTACGAGAAGGCCTGCGGAAAGAAGATACCCTATGTTATAGACCCGAGGCGCCCCGGAGATGTGGCAACCTGCTACTGCAATCCTGAGAGAGCTGAAAAGGAGATGGGCTGGAAGGCGGAGAAGAACATAGAGGATATGTGCCGTGACTCCTACAACTGGCAGTCCAAGAATCCCGACGGTTACGGAGACAACTCGGAGGTAAAAATGTGCCTTTCATAATCGGGAAGGCAGAGCTGAGATATAAAAGTTTAATGCAAATTTGTGTTTTGATGCCGGCAGAAAAAACTGCCGGCATTTTTGCGCTTAAAT
>CALWLK010000040.1 GCA_944381505.1 uncultured Lachnospiraceae bacterium | reverse complement strand
TTATGTAAACGTCGATAACATTGCTGCCGCCGGTAAATCCGTAGTCCCACACCTGGGTCTCGAGCTGACCTCTCGAGAGGACCCGGCCCTTGTTTCGCATAAATGATTCCAGGAGAGAAAATTCCTTTGAGGAGAGCTCTATCTCGACTCCGCCCCTTGTGACCCTGTGGGTTGAAAGCTCCATCTCAAGGTCGGCGGCCTTAAGGACATCGCTTTTTGTGCCCCCGTTCCTTCTGAGAAGAGCCCTTATCCTCGCCAAAAGCTCTGAGAAGGCGTAGGGCTTTGTGAGGTAATCGTCGGCCCCCGCGTCAAGCCCCTCCACTCTGTCCGAGACCGCATCCTTCGCGGTAAGGAGCAGCACGGGAACGTTTTTCCCGACTCTCCTTATTTTTTTCAGGACTGTGAGCCCGTCTGTTTTAGGCATCATTATATCAAGTATGATGAGATCGTAGTCGGTGCTTTCTATATATGAGAGAGCCTCCTCTCCGTCGGCGCAGCCGTCCACTCCGAAGCCCTCCGCTTTGAGCCTTTTTACAGCCACGTCCAGAAGATCCCTCTCATCCTCGGCAAACAAGATCCTCATAAATTTTTTGAAAACCCCCGATTTTTAATATTATTTTAATCTTTTTGTATTATTATAAAGCCGTAAAGGAAAAAATTAAAGAAATTTATGGCATAAACCGGTAAAACGGAGCCGATAAAAAGGTGAGAAGGAGAGTATTATGAAAAAATATTTATTTGTTACAGCAGCTGTAGCGGCAGCTTTGATTTCGGGATGCGGGGCGAAGGAGGAGCCTGCAGGGCTTACGCAGGCTATATCCGAGAGCTCTGTGTCGGCGGATACTGCAGCGGAGAGCTTTGCGAAGACATCGACCGAAGCCTCGATGCAGGAAACTTCGGAAGCCTCGCAGACCGCGGCGGATCCACAGGCTGCAGATAGCGGCTCGGGAGCGACGGCTTTGCAGGGAACGAGCGGAGACATATCTGCGGATGCGGAGCGTTATTACAGGGTAAAGGCCGAAAAGGATGCGGTGGAGATAGATATAGAGAACCTTGAGGCAAGCTACAGAGTGGGAGAGCTTGACAGGGCAGGCTTTGAGGCACAGAGGATGGAGCTTAAGGCCGAGGAGGATTCCCTCGATATGGAGGAGGATATGCTTGAGGCCGCCATGGACCTTTATTATTATCAGTCCGGTGAGGCCCTTCCCGAGGGAGATCCTCAGACCCTCATGGACGAGAGCATGGAGCTCAAGATGAGTGAGAGCGAGCTTGAGATAGAGGATCACAGGCTGGAGGCGGATTACAGGAGCGGTGCCATATCCCGCGAGGACTTTATAGAGAAAAAGACGGAGATTGTAAGGAGTGAGGAGGAGCTCGACCGCAGGGAAGACCTTTTGGAGAGAGCCTTGGAGAGAATGGGCTACGATGATTGATCCTTAAAAAACGAGTAATTTTTTGCCTGACGTTGATATTTTTACACAGTCAGGCTTTTTTCTTGCTTTTTTTTCAACTTGTGTTAGAATTGACTAATGTAAGTTAGACATATATAAAAATAGTTTGTTTAACTTAACAAAAATAATACAAGGAGTGGTGAGCCGATGAAACAGCATCGTTTTTGGGCTTACGCAATGTGCGTATGTCTTTTTATGTTGTTCTACACAGGAAAAACTCACAAATAGGAGGGAGAATTATCATGGATAAGGAAAAGATCATCAGGTACACAGCGACATTTTTGGGAGGAGCGCTTTTCGGTTCAGCGGGACTTAAGCTCCTCTCTTCAAGAGACGCAAAGCACGCATATGTAAAGGCTGCGGCTGCGGGATTAAGGGTAAAAGATTATGTGTTGGACACGGTGGAGAAGGTTCAGGCAGGCACCGACGACGTGATAGCTGAGGCAAAGGCCTTGAATGAGGAGAGAGACAACAAGGAAACAGTGTCGGAGGAGTAAAAAAGCTCAAATATGGATTACAGAAGAGTACATAGTATCTCCGGAAGAATCAGGGTACATATAAAAGGAAAAAAAAGGCTCTCTATAGACGAAGCGGAATATTTGGAGGCGAAGCTCAGGGGCGTAAGCTTCATAAGGTCCGTAAAAATATATGAGAGGCTTGCGGACGCTTCCGTTGAGTACGATGGAGATGAGGAGGAGGTCCTTAGGTCATTGCGGGAAACCGACCTTTCTCTTTCGGAAAAGGAAAAGCCTTTAACAGGGAGGCGGAGCCTTAACGTAAAGACAGGTGAAAAGCTGATACTGCACACCATAAGGCATTTCACAAAGCGGCTGTTTCTGCCTTATCCGGCAAGATGTCTGTTTGCCTGCCTGAATTCCGGAGGTTACATTTCAAAGGGGATAAGAACTCTGGTCAAATCAGGCCTCAAGGTAGAGGTTTTGGATGCGGCGGCTGTGTCCGTAAGCCTTTTAAGGAAGGATCCCGCTACGGCTGCCTCGGTGATGTTCCTCCTTAAGATAGGAGAAATATTGGAGGAATGGACTCACAAAAAATCCGTGTACGACCTTGCAGATGCAATGGACATAAGGGTTGATACCGTAAAAGTAAAGAGTCCGTCCGGAGAGGAGAAGGAGACCGATGCGTCTCTGGTAAAGCCCGGAGACAGGGTTTTGGTATATATGGGGACCATGATCCCTTTTGACGGCACAGTAAAGGGCGGGGAGGCAATGGTAAATCAATCGGGACTTACCGGGGAATCCGCTCCTGTGAGAAAAACAGAAGGGGACACAGTATATGCGGGGACTGTCTTGGAGGAGGGAAACCTTGAAATAGAAGTAAAGGAGACAGCGGGGAACAGCCGTTTCGAGAGCATAGTCGCCCTCATAGAAACAGGAGAAAAGATGAAATCAGCCGCGGCGGGAAAGGCTGAGAGAATTGCAGACAGGCTTGTGCCCTACTCCTTTGCGGGAGTTATCCTTACATGGCTTATAACAAGGAACGTAAATAAGGCATTGTCCATACTTATGGTCGACTTTTCATGCGCGCTTAAGCTCGCTATGCCTGTTACCGTTATTTCAGCTATGAGAGATTGCTTAAAGCGCGGGATATCAGTAAAAGGAGGCAAATTTCTGGAAGCTGTGGCAAAGGCCGATACCATAGTGTTTGATAAGACAGGGACACTCACGAAGGCAACGCCCGAGGTAGTGAGAGTAATACCCTTTAACGGAAATAATGAGACAGAGATGCTTCGCACTGCAGCCTGCCTTGAAGAGCATTTTCCCCATTCCGTGGCTAACGCTGTAGTCAGAAAGGCCGAGGAACAGAACTTGAGACATCGAGAAATACATTCAGACGTAAGGTATATAGTGGCTCACGGCATCGCATCTGAGATAAACGGAAAGAGGGCGGTGATAGGGAGCGGGCATTTTATTTTTGAGGACGAGAGCTGCATAGTGCCGGAGAATGAAAAGGAAAAATTTGAGGCGATCCCACCGGAATACTCTCACCTCTATCTGGCGATAGACGGAGTGCTATCCGCAGTCATATGTATATCAGATCCTGTTAAAGAGACTGCCGGGGAGACGATCAGGAGATTGAAGGGAGCAGGATTTGAAAATGTGATCATGATGACGGGAGACTCTGAGAGGACGGCACACGCTATAGCCACACAAACGGGGATAGACGAGTATTATGCGGAGGTCCTTCCGGAGGAGAAATCGTCTCTGATATTAAAAAAGCAGAAGGAGGGTCATACTGTAGTAATGGTTGGGGACGGTGTAAATGATTCCCCGGCACTGTCTGCCGCAAATGCGGGTATAGCAATAGCAGAGGGCGCCCATATAGCGGCAGAGGTCGCCGATATAACCATACACACAGACGACCTTTTGAGCTTGGTGCTTCTGAAAAAGCTTGCAATCGAGATGGACAGGAGAGTGGAGAAAAATTACAGGAGTATCATAGGCTTTAATTCAGGCCTTATTATCTTGGGGCTGTTCGGATTTGCTAAGCCTTCAAGACTCGCACTGCTTCATAATGCGTCGACTCTTGCGATAGGGCTTAAATCCATGACACCTTTGGAGTTAAAGTAAAAAAGGTTTTCGACTACAGGCCGGGAGCCATAAGGCTTTTTATGTGCTTTTTCAAGATAAATACAGCGGTAATGGCGGCAAGGAGGGCTGTGCCGGCGAAATTCAGCCATATGCCTGTGAGCCCCAGAGGCCACAGGAGCATTATAAGCATCACAGGAAATACAAATGCCGTAGACACGGATATGACAGCCGCGGGGCGGGGATTTCCTATAGCAAGCATAAAGCTCTGGGTGGCAAAGGAGATCCATCTCGTCACATAGGTGAAGGAAAAAAGCCTAAGGGCAAATACCGAGATCGAAAGGACCTCCGAAGTGGCCTCGGCCACAAAGAGCCTCGTTATCTCCTCCGGAAACAGATAGATAATGAAAACCGACGAGAGGGAGATTATGGCGCTGGAGGTAAAGCAGCATTTTTCTATGGCTTTTACTCTGGAGAATTCTCCCGCACCGTAATTGTAGCCCACAGCGGGCTGCAGAGCGTCGCACATTCCATATAGAAGGGGCTGGATGAGGCCGTCGGCAAACATAAGTATGCCGTAAACCGATACGGCGGTCTCACCTCCCATGCGGACGAGAATAAAATTGAGGATTATGGATGTGAGCCTTCCCGCAATATTGTTGAGAAAGTTGGGACTGCCACAGGCCACTATCCTTTTAATCATATTAAGACTGAATTCGGGCCTTCTGAAATGTAAGAGAGCCTTCCCTCTGAAAAAGGGTATGAAGGCTATGACAGAGCATGTAGCCATGCCAAGGCAGGTCCCGAGGGCGGCTCCCCAAATACCCCATCCGAAGATCCCCAAAAATATAAATTCAAAGCCGGTGCAGAGCACCGACATAAAAATATTTATAAAGAGGCTTCCCCGTATGTAACCGCATATCCTCAGATAATTGTCCACAGCAAAAAGAATAGTGGTAAGGGGAGAACAGAGGGCGTAAACCCTGAGATATTGTACGGCATGCCGCGCAAAGTCGCCCTCAGCCCCCATAAGCCTTATAAGAAGCGGAGCTGAAAAATAGAGGGCTCCGCCTATAAGCACGCCTGCTGAAAGTATCATGACAGAGGCGCAGGTAAAGATATTATCAGCCTCCGGCCTCCTTCCCTGACCCAGACAGATGGCTATGGGAACAGATGAACCTACACCTATAAGGTCTGCAAGAGAAAAGTTTATGATCACAAAGGGCAGAGCCAGATTAAGGGCGGCAAAGGCCGTGGAGCCCAGGTAATGCCCTACGAATATGCCTTCTATGGTGTAATAGAGGGCTGATGCAAACATACTCAAAGCCCCCGGGATGGAAGCAATAAAAAAGAGCTTCAGGGGCGAAGTTCTCGAAAACAATTCTGTTGAGTTCATAAAATATCCTCATCCTCCGAAAAATATCTTGGATAAAATCATAAAACAGACTTAAATCGTTATTTCTATCAAATTGTCCTCAAAGCCTTTTATGCAGCTCTCGTAATATCCGTCTCCCGTGACTCTCGGCCCGCTTAAGACCTCGTAGCCGTCAGAGCCGAGGCGGGACGTGAGCTCGTCTACCTTTTCCCTGCTTCCCACGCTCATTGCAAGATGGATAAAGCCTGTGCGAAGGGGAGACTTCGGCTCGTCAAAAGTTCCCGGTCTCTGCATTAGCTCAAGTCTGGTCCCCGCCCCGTCCTCAAAGCTCAAAAAGTAGGAGCGAAAATCTGTGTTTTTGTTGTGATATCCGTCGTTTGATACTGCCTCAAAGTATTTCTCAAAGAAGGCTTTGGCGCCTTCCAAGTCTTTTACATACATCGCTATGTGTTCCGGTCGCATGTTTTCCTCTTTTTTATCCTTATTTCAAGCCATTATTATAATATATCCGACTTAAAAGCGCAACTTGGGCATTTTAAATTAAAATCAGAAACGTGAGGATAATTTATATATTTTATCTGATTATTCGACAAAATTTGTAATTATCTTATACATTTTGCACAATAAATTGTTAATTTTTTGTGAATTACACGAATTGATTAAGCTGCGGGAGGGTGGTAAGGTACGGGTGTAGCAACTGCTGTTATGTCGTTAGCGGCAGCCTTCTTCGCTAACCCGACACAGGAGCATTTGCAGTGGTGGTAACAGGCGTAACAGCCTTTACAAAAGCAAAAATAATAAATTTAAGAGCTTTATCAAAAGCTCGGAAAGGGAGGAAAAAGAGTGGGAAAGAGTCTTAAAAAGATTGCATTCGCCGCTACTACAGCAGCAGTTTCACTGGCAACGGCGATCCCTACACTTGCCTGCACGTCTCTCGGCGTGGGCAAGGACGCTTCGGCGGACGGTTCTGTTATGGTATCTCATACCTGTGACGGTTGGTATGATCACCGCATTCAGATAGTTCCCGGAGGAACACATGCAGAGGGAGAGATGGTGGATATTTACAGGGATCCCTGTACCGACACCAAGACCACTCCTGAGCTTGTGGGACAGATACCCCAGGTAGAGGAGACCAACACCTACTTCAATATAGGTTACCCCTATATGAACGACAAGCAGGTAATGATCGCGGAGTATACTTGGAGCGGCAGAGAGGAGGTCAGCAACCCTCAGGGACTTTTCGTTATTGCAAACCTTGAGATGCTGGGACTTCAGAGGGCGGATACAGCGAGAGAAGCTGTAGAGATCATGGGAGCCCTCGCTGAAGAGTACGGCTACTGTGACGGCGGTGAGACCCTTATCGTCGGCGACGAGAATGAAGCTTGGGTATTTGAAGTATGCGGCGGCGGCCTTCTTTGGCAGCCCGGCAGCGGCACCCCCGGTGCCATCTGGGCAGCACAGAGGATACCTGACGACGGCGTGTTCGTAGGAGCAAACCGTTCAAGGATCGGAGTCATCGACTTCAACGATACAGAGAATTTCATGTGGTCAACAGATATAACATCCCTTCCCGAGCAGATGGGATGGTGGTCCGAGGGAGAGGATTTCAACTTTGCAAAGCTCTTCAACCCTAACCCTTACAACGGACCTTTCTATGCGAGCCGTCGTGAGTGGAGAGTATTCAGCCTTCTCGCACCCTCGCAGGATTTCGAGATACTTGACAGAAACGAGCATTATCCTTTCAGCATAGTGCCCGATGAAAAAGTCGCTGTTAAGGATATCATGGACATATACAGCGATCACTATGAGGGAACCGAGTATGATATGACTCAGGGTCTCGCGGCAGGTCCCTTCCACAATCCTACACGCTGGGCCGTAAATGCTGATCAGAAACCCGATTACGCAGCTCAGGACGGACATGACTGGGAGAGAGA
The DNA here is from genome assembly GCA_944381505.1 of uncultured Lachnospiraceae bacterium. Taxonomy (GTDB): domain Bacteria; phylum Bacillota; class Clostridia; order Lachnospirales; family Lachnospiraceae; genus Avilachnospira. The sequence goes on along the minus strand of CALWLK010000040.1, from coordinate 11,846 downwards.
GATAGCTCAGTACCGCTGCACCTACAGCTTCGTTTCACAGAGCAGAAGCTGGCTTCCCGACGAGGTGGGCGGAGTGCTCTGGTTCGGTGAGGATTCACCCGACACCACAGTATATGTGCCTATCTACTGCGGAACCACAGAAGTTCCCGTTGAGTGGTCTACAGGCGACAGGAAGACCTTTGATCCCGACTGCGCATGGTGGGCATTCAACTTCGTAAACAACTGGGCAAACCTCAGATGGGACGCTATGTATGAGGAGATCAGAGAGAAGAAGGCCAGCTACGAGGATGTATTCTTTGCAGATCAGGCGAAGATAGAAGAGGAGGCTGCAGCCCTTTACGAGCAGAGCCCCGCTGAAGCTATATCCTACCTCACCAAGTATGTAAATGACAACATGACTATGGTTGAGGAAGGCTGGTGGGATTTCGCATGGCACTTGGTTGGAAAGTATTATGACGGAATGTGCCTTGACGAGAACGGACAGGATACGACTCTCGGATATCCCAAGGAGTGGCTTGAGGCCGTAGGATACGCGAAGACAAGCGTTGAAGACTACGCTATGACAAGCGGACAGGAAGCAGAGACCACAGGAACCGAAGAGACTGAGGCGGCTGAGACTACAGCTGCAGCAGAGACTACAGCTGCAGCAGAGACCACAGCTGCGGCGGAGAGCGCACCTGCGGAGACTGCAGAGAGCAATAACTCCACAATGATAATAGTCGGAGTTGTGGCTGTCGTGGTAATAGTTGCGGCAGTAGGTATCTACAGCAGCAAGAAGAAGGGTTCCGGCTCAGGAGATAAAAAAGAGTAAATCTCCTTGTGGAAGATAAAAAACTGTCAGGCAAAGCCTGAAAACAAAAACAAATCAACAACAGTGCCTTCGCCAAAAGCGGAGGCACTGAAAAACTCAAAGGGAGGACATAAAATTGAAAAAGATAACTTTGGCGGCAGCTATAGGAACTGCGGCACTCATGATGACAGCCTGCGGAGGCGGAGACACAGCTACAACTACAGCAGCGGCGACAGAGGCGGCTACTACAGCAGCCACAACCGAGGCAGCCACAACGGCGGCAGCGGCTGATGATGCAGCGGAGACGGAGGCTGCGGCGGATGCATCAGGAGATGCTTCGGCTACAGCTGAGGAGGGAAAGATCACAGGCCCCTTCATCATAACCTCATGCGGACAGACTCCGGGAGCTGTTATGCTTAACATGATGGCTCAGCAGAACGGAATAGAGTCCGTTGCGGATAATGCTGTTACAGCAGATACCTTTGATCCCGGCAATGCCAAGACACTTATCGTTACAGCCGGCACCAGCGGAAAGGGAATGGGAGCAGCAGGAACAGATGTAAACGCGGAGATAGCAAGGTGCGAGGGCGTTATCGCCAAGGCCAAGGAGGCCGGACTTACAGTAGTGGGAGCTCATATTGAGGGTATGGCTCGTCGTACTGACCAGGCAGACCAGGATTCTATCGATTGCGTTATGAGCAATGCTGACGTAATGCTTGTCATTGATGAGAGTGACAGCGACGGCTGGTTCACCAACTATGCTGCAGAAAACGGAAAGCCGATCATCAAGGTTAAGGATGCGCTTTCAATAGCAGAGGTAATGCAGTAAGACCCTGAAGCTTAGAGGAAAAGCAAGGAAAAAGGAGAAGAAACGAGATGACGATGTTTCAACACTCGCTTATCGTGCTGATTGCGATCGTAGTCGCATTTGCTTTGGCAAAAAAGCTTAAGGTATCAACAGAGCTTTCAATGTTTACGGCAACGATAGTAGCGTTAATAGTACATGTTTTGGTGCCTATGGGAGAGGATCCCAGATCACCCCTGCCCTTCGCTGAAGCGGTAAGGCACGTTATAGAAGGCGGCGTGAACTATTTTGATATCTGCCTTATATTCTTGACAGCTACATTCTTTATGTCTTTGTATAAGGAGACAGGAGGAGCAGCCTATCTGGTTAGGCTTATAGTTAAGAAGTTCCACACTCACAGAAATATTTGCCTTCTGCTTTTGATGGTAGTTATGCTTATCCCCGGAGCATTAACAGGCTCGGGAGCAACCACTGTGCTTACAGTAGGCGGACTTGTGGGAACTGTGCTCATGACCATGGGCGTATCAGAGAATAAGAGGATAGCTCTGATATTCATACTTGCGGCGATGAGTGCCGCATGCCCTCCCATAAACCTCTGGGCTATGATAGCGGCTGCAGGTTCTAATATGCCTTATGTAGGATTTACTATCCCTCTTGGATTTTTGAGCGTGGTAGGTTCACTTTTTGCAACATTTTACCTTACAGCAAACTCAAAGATGCCTCCTCTCGAGGACGCTTTAAAGCAGCTTCCTGAGCCTCCTGCAGGCTGGAACGGCTTGAGAGTAGCGCTTCCTTTTATCCTTATGGTGATACTTATCGCGGGAGGAAGGATAATACCCTTCAGCTTCCCTGTATTCGGAATGCCGCTTATATTCATGCTTTCAGGTGTGCTTGTTCTTATAGTAAGCCCTAAGAGAGTGAATGTATTTGACGTTGCTATGACGACAGTCATAAACCTGAGAGGTCTTGTCGGAATAATGGTAGTTGTAGGAATGCTGACTCAGATAATGGCACTCACCGGAGCAAGAGGACTTCTTTCGCTCATGGTTGTAACACTTCCTATAACAGTAATATTTGCAACACTTTGGATCATCCTTCCTGTTGCAGAGGGTGTCCTTCAGTACGCGGTAGCTCCTCTTCTGGGAGTTCCCCTCATAATGCTTTTCAACCAGCTTGGATTCGATCCCATAGTTTCTCTTTCAACTTGGGCGGTAATGCTTCCTTTGGGAGATTGCCTGCCTCCGACAGCTGTAGTAGGTAGAGCGGCAGTCTTGGAGCTTGATTTCAAGGGCAGCTATTACAAGGATTTTGTAAAGACCGCACTTGTTCCCATGCTGTTTATCTTGGCTCTCTGCACGTTAGTCATGATATTTAACAATCAGTTTGCGGCACTTATAGCGTAGAAGGAGGAAAGGAAATGCTGGTAACGATAAATTTTGTAATCACTTGCCTGTACTATGTAATTGCTCTGTTCTTCCTTATTGCTATAGTCAGAGTATTTATTAAGACAAAGAATGTCCAAGATGCAATGCTTTATTGCCTGATAATGATACCTTTTGTATTGAGGCTGTTGCGACTGAAGTAGAGGAGAGATGTGATGAAAGATAAGACTAACATAATTAAATTTGGTTTTGCCGCCATTGTTCTCTGCGCTGTCGGCATAGCGGGGTATCTCTTCCACGAACAGAGAGTATATAGGGAGCCTGTTGTAGTCAGCGAGAACATAACAGAAGTTAAAAAGCTCAGTGATTATTATGATGGTGTAAAGGGTACCATAAATGACTGCAATATATACATATTCGACAGCGGAGTTCCCGGAGGCACGATGATGCTTATGGGAAGCAACCATCCCGAGGAGCCTACAGGAGTTATGGCCTGCAACATGTTCATTGAGAACCTGAAGGTCACTCAGGGAAGGATAATCGTTGTAACAAGAGTAAATACAAGCGGATCAACCTGCACCAGACCCGGAGAAGCGTATCCCAGATACTTTACTCAGGACACCGAGTGGGGAGAGAAGAAGTGGAGAATGGGAGACCGTATAGGAAGCCCTCTCGATTCTTGGCCCGACCCCGAGGTTTATATCCATTATCCCAGCGGACTTAACCTTGCATATATGGATATAAGAAACACCAACAGAAACTGGCCCGGAAAGCCTGACGGACTTCTCACAGAGAGAACATGCTATGCCCTTATGGAATGCATAAGGCAGGAGGGTGTCGATATGACCCTTGATTTCCACGAGGCAGAGCTTGAGTACCCTGTTGAGAACATGATAGTCGTTCACCAGAAGGCGGCTGATGTTGGAGCCATGGTTTCCATGATGCTTACTTCTCAGACCTTTGATGTGCCTCTGAGCGTTGACTTCTCACCCGAGGCGCTTCACGGACTTACACACAGAGAAGTTGGTGATTATTCTGACGCTGCTTCATATCTTGCAGAGGTTGCAGAGCCCATGCTTGACCGTATAAGAGGAATAACCGATGAGGAGCTTCTTATGTCAGGTAAGGACAGATTCGTCATGGAAGCTGGAAAACATGGATTACTTTACTCTCCCATGGACGAGAACGGCTGGCCTATAGAGAAGCGTGTTGCAAGACACGTGGAGACAGCAAGGAAGATAATGGAAGTAAATGGAACCGTACATCCCGACCAGGTTATCACCTTTGAAGGGATACCTTCATATCAGGAGATCCTTGACAACGGATGCGGACCTTACTATCATGATCCTTCGACCGCTCCCGCTGACAGAGTATTTTATGATTGATACCCCCTAAAAAAATGTTTATAAAGGCCCGGTGGGGCAGCCGTAAAATAAAAGATTGCGGCTGCCCCACAGCCATGTTTTACTTTTGACTTTTTGAAAGCGAGAAAGCACCTATGATGATCCCTGCAATGTCAGTCCTATGCGCCTATGTGCTGTTTCTTATATATGAAAAGCATATGAACGACAAGAGACTTTCCTCATTTAAATATGTGGTACACGTAAACGGTATAAGAGGCAAGACCGAGGTGTGCAGGCTTTTGGATGCGGTTTTCAGGGAGGCAGGATATAAGGTCTTTACAAAGACTACAGGAACGGATGCCGCATATATAGATGTGAGCGGCTCGGAGCATGGGATAAAGCGCAGAGGTCCCTCCAATATCGGTGAGCAGCTGAGGATGATACGCCTTGCCGAGAGGCAGGGAGCCGAGGTCTTGATACTTGAGTGCATGGCTGTAAACCCGGAGCTTCAAAGAGTGAGTCAGGAGCTCATCGTAAAAGGAAGGCTTAACGTGATAACCAACATCCGCCACGACCATATTTTCGAGATGGGGGAGAGCAGAGACGAGATAGCGGAGAGCCTCTCGAACACTGTTCCACGTGAGGGAGTGCTTTTTACCGCAGACCGGGATTACTACGACTTTTTCAAGGGAAAGTGCGAGATTCAGGGCTCGGAAGCGGTGCTCTGCGTGCCTGAAAATGAGAAGATCCCTGAAACCGAAGCCATAGCCCTCCGGATGGCGGCTTACGCAGGCATAGACCGGGCAATCGCCGAGAGGGGACTTTCAAAGGTACACAGGGATTTCGGTACACGGAAGCTCTATGGGCTTCCCTCGGGAGCCGCATTTATAAATCTGTTTTCGGCAAACGATCCTCGGTCTACGGCAGCAAACTTGAAGCCTTACCTCGGTGATCGCTCAAAGCTTATATTCTTATATAATCACAGAGCCGACAGGCCGGACAGGCTTTTGCTCTTTGAGAGGTATTTCTTTCCGGACTTTGATTACAAAAAGATACTGGTGACAGGCCAAAACAAAGGCTTTGCCTGCCGTTCCCTCAAAAAGGCGGGGTGCCACGACGTGACTTTGGGAAAAGCGAAGGATATATTCGGGGAGGAGTATGACAAGGACACGCTGATAGCGGGAATAGGGAATATAAAGGGAGAGGCTTACAGCCTGATAACAGACTTGGAAGGAAGGGGACAGGAGATATCATGAACGAACTTGCGATCTTATCACTTTTAATAAGCCTTATCTTTGCGGAATTATTCGGGTTATCTCCCGGAGGCGTCATAGTTCCCTTCTATTTTGCCCTTTATATTGACGACGGGACGAAGGTCCTGGCTACCCTTATAACCGCAGTTCTGTCTATAGCCATGGTTAAATTTCTGTCCCGCTTCACCATACTCTACGGGCGCAGACGTTTTACCATGTATATAGCCGCTGGAATACTGCTGAAGATATTGTTTACCTATTTCTATTTCGGAACCTCGTACATGTTCTTCAATCTGTCCCTCACCATTGGATATCTGGTTCCGGGGATACTCGGCAGAGAGATGGAGAGGCAGGGCATAATAAAGACAGGAGTATGTCTGTTTACGGTAGTGCTCATAATAAGCCTTGTAAGGCTCCTCATTTCCTGACAGGCAGGCCTTGAGGCATTCAGGCATAAAATTTTGCGGAGGTTTATGATCAAATACTATGCATAAGCTCTTTATGAAAAAGAGAATACTGTTTTCGGCGGCTGCCGCTGTCTTTGCCGCAGGGCTCCTTCTCACAAAGCACAGCGAGGTAAGGGAGGAGTCTGCGGACTATGCTCTTAAATATGAGGCGGCGGAAAGAAGCCGGCGCTGCTTTGACGCCGTAAAGGAGCTCAAGGAGGAGCTGGGAATAAAGGCGCCTCTTAAGGACGATATAAATGACACCGGAATGATAGGGCAGGAGTTTTCTTTTATAACCACCACCTTGGGGGAACTGCCTGCAAAGCGCACCTCCACGAACCCAAACATGGCTGCGGTGGTGACGGATATGTTTGTGAAACTGGGCCTTAGGGAGGGAGACAAGGTGGCCATAAATTGCTCGGGCTCGTTTCCCGCCTTGAACATAGCGGTCCTCTGCTCGGCGGATGTCATGGGGCTTGATCCCATTATGATATCCTCCTTCGGGGCCTCCACTCACGGAGCCAACGACCCGGAGCTGACCTATCTCGATATGGAGCATTACCTCTATGAGGAGGGCCTTTTGGAGAATAAGAGCGATTACTTTTCCATAGGCGGGAATCTTGACATAGGCACGGACATGGACGGAAAGCTCTGCGCCGAAATCAGCGAGAGGCTTAAAGGCTATGGCTACAAATTTATCTACAATGAGGATCTTATCGATAACATTAATGAGCGATATGAGCTCTACAATGAATATGGAGATATCAAGTGCTTCATAAATGTTGGTGGAAATGACGCCTCTTTCGGGGACAGCATGATAATGGTTCACGCAGCGGGAGGCATCATTACCGAGCTCTCGGAGAGGGACGGCTCCACAGGCCTCGTGCAGCTTTTTTTGAAGGATAATATCCCTGTTATACATTTGCTTAACCTTAAAGGCATAGCTTCGGATTACGGCTTGCCCTTCGACCCCTATCCCATGCCTCCCTTGGGTGACGGAGACGTGTATTATGAATACAAGTATAATAAGCTCCCCGCTGCACTCTCTCTTATAGTAGGCTCCTGCCTTCTCATTCTCAGCGCATACTGCGCCAAAAAAGAAAAAAGAGAGCTTAAACCTTAGTTTATGCTCATCCTGATAAAAAATATGCTTGTAATAAGGGCTTTGGCAAACTTATAATTGAGGTGAAGCTGAAAATACAGAATAAATGAAATATCCTTGATTGAGTTTGGCTAAAGCCGGATATTACAGGTGATAAATATGAAGATAATGCTCACAAACACTTCCAATGACATAAGCAATATTGCAAAGAATCTGCAGATGCCGGATGTGGAGACAGTGAAAAGCCGGGTGGAAGGTCTTCTGCCCGCTTTTTTGAATTTCCTTATAAATCTGGCGGTGGCGGTATTGATACTTCTCATAGGCTGGAAGGTCATATCCGTATTTCGGAGATGGTGTATAAAGTCTATGGATAAGCTGAAGGTGGATCATACAGTAAGCGTGTTTCTCGGTTCCTGCATAAGCGTGGTCCTATTCGGCCTTCTGATATTTGCCGCCGCCGACAGGGTGGGGATAAGCTCCGCCTCTCTCCTTGCACTTTTGGGCTCAGCAGGTATAGCCATATCCCTTGCCCTGCAGGGGAGCCTCTCAAATTTTGCCGGTGGAGTGATGATACTTATGGTGAAGCCCTTTGTGGCGGGAGACTACATTATCTGCCAAAGCGGGGAGGGGACAGTAAAAAATATAGGGCTGATATACACCACTCTTATAACCGTGGACAACAAGCAGGTGGTGATCCCCAACGGGATATTGTCGGGCTCTCCTCTCACAAACGTCACGGCTCAGGACAAGAGAAGGCTTATAATAAGCGTGGGTATAGGCTACAACTCCGACCTCAAAAGGGCAAAGGAGATAATGGAGGGCCTGTTCAGGGAGAAGCCCGAGATCTTGAAGGACGAAGCCATGGACGTTTACGTGGACAGCCTCGGTCAAAGCTCTGTCCTGCTCACTGCAAGAGGCTGGACAAAGACGGAGGACTATTGGAGGGCGAAATGGGATCTCACAGAGGCTATAAAAACAGCCTTTGATGAGGCGGGAATAGAGATACCCTACAACAAGCTGGATATAAGCGTGACGGAAAAGAAAAGCTGAAATCAGGACATAACTTCATTTTAACTCGTTATATCCTTTTTGAGGGATGAGGGAAAGTAAGGGAAAATATGTATATAGCGGATCTGCACATACACTCAAGCTATTCACGGGCCACGGCTAAAAATGTAACCCCTGAAGTTCTGGAACTATGGGGAAGAAAAAAGGGGATAGATCTGATAGGCACAGGGGACTTCACTCACCCTGTTTGGAGAAAGGAGCTCTCGGAGAGGCTTGAGCCTCTGGGAGACGGGCTGTACAGGCTTAAGGATGAGTACAGCCTTGAGAAGGAAAAATATAAAACGGGCGGTCTCAAGGACAGAGGCGCTGACGGAAAAGCTCATGAGAGTGCCGGGAGCCCACGCTTTGTCGTAACAGGAGAGATAAGCTCCATCTACAAGCAGGATGGAAGGGTGAGAAAGGTGCACAGCCTCATAATCCTTCCAAGCCTTGAGGATGCCGAGAGACTTTCCGCAAAGCTCGAGACAATAGGAAACATACACTCTGACGGAAGGCCCATATTGGGCCTTTCCTGCCATGACCTTCTGGAGATAACTTTAGAGCTGTGCCCGAGGGCCATATATGTTCCCGCTCACATATGGACGCCCCACTTTTCAATGTTCGGTGCATTTTCCGGCTTTGACAGCGTGGAGGAATGCTTCGGGGATCTGTCTGAGGAGATTCGTGCTGTGGAGACAGGCCTCTCATCGGATCCCATAATGAACAGAAGGGTGTCCATGCTGGACAAATATCAGCTTATCTCCAATTCGGACGCCCATTCCCCTTCAAAGCTCGGGAGAGAAGCGACTCTGTTTTCGGGAGAATTCTCCTATGAGGGCCTTTACCGGGGAATAGAGACAGGGGAAGGACTTCATGGAACCATAGAGTTCTATCCCGAGGAGGGAAAGTACCATTTGGACGGACACAGGAATTGCCATTTGTGTCTCACCCCGCAGGAAACCGATAGATATAACGGGATATGCCCTGTCTGCGGGAAAAAGATAACCGTGGGGGTTTTGCACAGGGTGGAGGAGCTTGCGGATAAAGACAGGCCGGAATCCTACAGAAGTCCCTCGGCAAAGCCCTTTGAGAGCCTCATGCCCCTAAATGAGCTCATAGGAGCCTCATGGGGCAAATCCCCTGAAAGCGCGAGAGTGAGAGAGTGCTATGAGGATATTCTGAGGAAGCTGGGACCGGAGTTTTATATACTCAGGGAGGCTCCGATCTCCGATATAAGAAGCGCTGCGGGAGGCTCCGTAGCCGAGGGGATAAGGAGGCTCAGAGAGGGAAAGGTCAGGCTCAAACCGGGCTTTGACGGAGAGTACGGAAGGGTGGAGCTTTTCTCCGAGGATGAGATGCAAAACGCCGAGGGGCAGATGAGCTTTTTCGCGTCCGAGAGCGCTGTGGAGCAGGAGAAAAGCCCCGGGAGAGCGGTTTCCGGTTCTGAATCTGATAAAGAGGAGCGGGACGGAAGCTTAAAATTGGAGGAGCTCGGTCAAAAAGGAAAGGGAAAAAGGGAAGCCGACAGAGGGTTAAATTTAAATGAAAGACAGCTCCTTGCTGTGAGAAGCACTTCAAAGGTGACTGCGGTCAGCGCGGGCCCCGGAACCGGAAAGACGAGGACTCTCACCGAGGCCATCGTATACAGGATAGAGGAGAGGGGAGTGAGGCCCTCGGAGATATGCGCCCTGACTTTCACCAACAAGGCGGCGGGGGAGCTCAAGGAGAGACTCTGCGCAAGACTTAAGGGAAAGGCCCGCTATATAAAGATCGGGACTATACACAGCCTTTGTCTCGAGCTTTTGAAAAGTGCAGGGATCAAAGAGGATATAGCGGACGAATTTATCACAAAAGACTATGTGGAAGAGGCCATTGAGCGCTTCGGACTTGAGATAAACGAGAGAGCTTTCCTTAGAGAGGTGTCTCTCATTAAGAATAAATGCGGGTCATATGGTAAGGTAAGCCCTGAAGCATTTTCGTATTATACAGAAAAGCTCCGCGGGGCGGGGCTTATGGATTTTGACGATATACTCCTAAGGGCCTGTGAGCTTCTCTCCTCTCGGGAGGGAATAAGGCTGAAGGGAAAGGGGTTTTCGTATATATTCGCGGACGAGCTTCAGGACACGGGAGAGCTTGAGTACGAGGCCATAAAGGCTCTCTTTGACGGAGGAAAGGAGCTTTTTGTAATAGGCGACAGCGATCAGTCCATCTACGGCTTCAGAGGGGCAAGGGCCGATTGTTTTGAAAGGATAAGCTTAGACTTCCCCTCGGCCCGCCTTATAAGACTTGACACGAATTACCGCTCAAAAAGGGAGATAGTTGAGGCCTCCTGCAGGTTCATATCAAATAACCCGGGAGGAAAGCGGGAGCTTATCTCAGGCTTGGGGCCTGATGATAAGAAGTTTCCCGACGACAGAGATGCCTCGGACCTCGGAGCCTCGGAAAGCCCTGTGAGGGTGGTGAGGGCGGAGTCCGAGCTCTCCCAAGCCATATTTACAGCGAGAGAGATAAACCGGCTTGTCGGCGGAATAGATATGGTTGACAGAGACATGAGAGGCGAGCTTAAAGGAAAGACAAGGAGCTTTTCCGATATAGCCATACTCTACAGAAGCAATCATCAGGCAAAGCTTTTGGAGAGGGCATTGAGGAAGGAGGGGATACCCTATATAGTCTCAGGGAGAGAGGACTTTCTCCTTTCTGACAGCGTGAGGGCAGCCGTGCTGTTCTTCAGGTATCTGATATATAACGACGAGAGAGCGGGTGAGGCCTCATTGAAAATACTTTCAGGCCTCAAAAGAGCCGGTCTGTCAAAGCTTATATTGGAGGGCATGAGGGATAGATTTCCAAAAGACATAAAAGATGCGAAGCCCTCGGAAATATTGGAAGTCTTCTCCGGAGAAACCGGGCTTTCGGAGGATGAAAACATGGGAAAACTCATAAAGACAGCTCTTTTTTATCCTGATATGGGCTCCTTTATCACGAACATCTCCATGGGGAAGGAGAGCGATGTCTACAGAGTGGGAGGAAAGAGCTACAGCTCGGACGCAGTGAGGCTCTCCACTGTACACGGAGCAAAGGGACTGGAGTTTCCCGTGGTGTTCATATTCGGAGCCGAGGAGGGGAAATTCCCTGCAAGGCCATCTGCGGCTTCCGGGGATGAAAACGCAGAACCGGAGGAAAAGGATCCTTCCGACAGGGACCTTGAGGAGGAGAGAAGGATATTTTTCGTTGCCATGACAAGGGCAAAGGAGCTCTTATATATAAATACCGTGTCCGGAAAGGAGTCGGAGTTTATCAGTGAGCTTCCCGGAGAGCTCTGCCATGAGGAGGAGGCTCGGGCCTACACAAAAAGTGACAGAGAAAAGAGGAGCGCCCGGGAGCAGAGCGTGCAGATGAGTATCTTTGATTTTATCTGATGGGACAGCAGACAAATGTAAACGTGCCGAACGAAAAATGCCAAAGTGCCGAAAAATTTTAAGCCGAAATGCCGAATAAAAAAGCGCCAAAACGCCGAAAAACTGCAAAAATGATAGAAGAAAAGGAGCGAGAATATGACTTGCCTCCTAATAAGAAAACATGAGCAAGTCCAGTAAAATCAATGTTTTCAGAGGCAAGGAACACGATGTGAAGTCAAAAATTTAATACCGGCAGGACAAAGGGTGCTGATATGAAATGTCA
>CALWLK010000039.1 GCA_944381505.1 uncultured Lachnospiraceae bacterium | reverse complement strand
GAGCGGATAGGGAAAGCCCATATCGCGGAGGCCATAGGCTTAAGGAACGGAGACGAGGGAGGGATATTTGAATAAGGTTTGGAAGGTGTCACAGGCGGACGACAGGGCACAGAAGGGTGAGGGCCCGGAGGATATGAAATTTACCGGAGCTCATGACCTTGGGGATGAGGAGAGGAGAGCTCAGTATTTTTTTCATCTGATAAAAGGGATGACCCCGAAAAGGATGGAGAGGATAAGGGCTTTTTCCGGAAGCTTCAAGGCGGCACTCGGCCTTTCTTCCAAGGAGATCATGAGAGCGGGAGGCTTCAGGGAGGAAGGGGAAAGGATATACATAGAGAAGGCCTTCTCGTATATGGAAAAAATATTTGAAGATTACGAAGGGCTGTCTGAATCGGGCATAAGGTATGTGAGCGCCTATGAAAAGGCGTACCCGGGAAGGCTTCTGTCCATCCCCCAAAGGCCTGTAGGACTCTTTGTGAAGGGAGACCTTCCAAAGGACGAGCTGCCCTCCGCCGCTGTGATAGGAGCGAGGGCCTGCTCCGAGTATGGAAAGGACGTGGCCCATATGTTCGGGGAGAAACTGGCCTCGGCGGAGGTACAGGTGATAAGCGGCATGGCGGCAGGGATAGACAGCCACGCTCAGAGGGGAGCGGTGAAGGCGGGAAAGCCTACCTTTTCCGTGTTGGGCTGCGGTGTAAACATTTGTTATCCCAAGGAAAACTACTATCTTTACAGAAGGATATTAGATCTGGGAGGCGGGATAATATCGGAATATCCTCCCGACTGCCCTCCTTATGCAAAGCATTTTCCAATGCGAAACAGGATAATCGCAGGCCTGGGGGATTGCCTCATGGTCCTTGAGGCAAGGGAGAGGAGCGGGACCTCCATCACAGTGGATTTTGCCCTTGAACAGGGAAAGGAGGTGTTCGCCCTGCCGGGAAGGATAACGGACCCTTTGGGAAAGGCGTGCAACGAGCTCATAAAGTCGGGGGCCGCGGTCCTTACCGAGCCCCGGGACGTGTTGGATTTTCTGAAGGTGAGCCCGCCTTCCAAAAAGAGTGAGACAACAAATAATAAAGGGAGTCTTGCAAAAAACGAAAAAACGGTGTATGCTGTTTTGGATTCCGAAGAAAAGCACGTGGAGGAGATCGCCTGCGCCGCAGGGCTTTCTATAGCTTCCGCTATGGAGATACTTCTTGGCCTTGAAATGAAGGGACTTATAAGGGAGACCCAAGGAGCGTGCTACATGAGAATCGGAGATACTTTGTAAAGACGAGAGGATAATAAATGGCAACCGGTCTTGTGATAGTCGAATCGCCGGCTAAAATGAAAACCATCAAAAAATTTTTGGGCTCGGGCTATATAGTTGACGCCTCCATGGGACACGTCAGAGATCTGCCGAAGTCAACTCTCGGCATAGACCTTGAGAACGGATATGAGCCGAAATATATCACCATAAGGGGAAAGGGAGAGCTCTTGTCATCCTTGAGAAAGGATGTAAAGAAGGCTGACACCATATATCTCGCAACGGACCCTGACCGTGAGGGGGAGGCCATAAGCTGGCACTTGAAGACGGCTCTCGGCCTTGACGATGCAAAGGACAAGAAGGTCTGCAGGATAACCTTTAATGAGATAACAAAAAACGCCGTAAAGAATGCCCTGAAGCATCCCAGAGACATAGACACGAACCTCGTGGATGCCCAGCAGGCAAGGCGCGTCATAGACAGAATGGTGGGCTACACCATCTCCCCCCTTCTGTGGGAGAAGATAAGGAGAGGACTCTCGGCAGGTAGAGTCCAGTCCGTGGCCCTTAGGATGATCTGCGACAGGGAGGAGGAGATAGCAGCCTTTGTTCCGGAGGAGTATTGGACTATAGACGCCTTCTTTAAGGGCTTCGGAAAGGGAGAGCTCAAGGCCTCCTACTACGGAAGCCATGGGAAAAAAGCCGAGATAAAGAGCGGAGATGAGGCTCTTAGGATAAGCCGCGAGGCGGAGAACGGAGAATTTGAGGTCACAGAGGTAAAGAGAGGGGAGCGCTCAAAGCAGGGGCCTCTGCCCTTTACGACCTCCACGCTCCAGCAGGAGGCGGGAAGGATACTCAATTTTTCCACCCAGAAGACCATGAGAGTGGCTCAGAGGCTCTATGAGGGAGTTGAGATAAAGGGCCACGGAAGCGTAGGCCTTATAACCTATCTGAGAACAGACTCCATAAGGATATCGGAGGAGGCTTTGGCTTCGGCAAAGGCATATATCGGAGAAAACTACGGGAAGGAGTATGTGTCCCACGCAGTCCCTGCGGGAAAAAAGAGCACGGGAAACATACAGGACGCCCACGAGGCCATAAGGCCCACCTACATCGACCTTACCCCGGAGAAGCTCAGAGAGGAGCTTGGCAGAGATGAGTTCAGGCTCTACAGGCTCATATGGAACAGATTCATGGCTTCAAGGATGACTCCCGCCGTGTACAGCACCACCTCCGTGAAGCTTAAAAACGGAGACCATATATTTACCATGTCAGGCTCAAAGCTTAAGTTCAAGGGCTTTTTGACTGTGTATGACAGCGACGCCGAGGAGGAGACGAACGGCGGTCTGTCTGAGATAGAGGAGGGGAGCAGGATGAAGGCTGTGAGGATAAAGCCGGAGCAGCACTTTACACAGCCTCCCGCCAGATATACCGAGTCATCCTTGGTGAAGAAGCTTGAGGAGGACGGTATAGGAAGGCCCTCCACCTATGCTCCCACCATTACGACCCTTCTTCAGAGACATTACATAACCAAGGAGAAGAAAAATCTCTTTGTGACCGAGCTGGGGCAGGCGGTAAACACAATGATGGTGAAGTGCTTCCCTTCAATAGTGGACAGCAAGTTTACAGCCAATATGGAGTACATGCTTGACAGTGTTGCGGAGGGAAAGACTGACTGGAAGACCATAGTGGAGAATTTTTATCCGGATCTCGAGACTTCTGTGGAGTCCGCAAAGAAGACTCTTGAGAGGGTGAAGGTGGCGGATCAGGTGTCTGACGTTCCCTGCGACAAGTGCGGGAGGATGATGGTCATAAAGTACGGTCCCCACGGAAAATTTCTCGCTTGTCCGGGCTTCCCGGAGTGCAGAAACACCAAGCCCTTTGTTGAGAAGATAGGCGTGAAATGCCCCAAGTGCGGCGGGGAAGTCATTAAGCGCAGGACCAAGAAGGGAAGGCTCTTTTAC
>CALWLK010000038.1 GCA_944381505.1 uncultured Lachnospiraceae bacterium | reverse complement strand
ATGACCGCCCTTGGCTTGAACCCTTTCATAAATTCTCAGGGCTTCGCCTCCGTTGGAATGATGACCGTTTTTCTGGGGGCTGCGGCAAACATTATTCTCGATCCCATATTTATCTTTGTCTTTAGCATGGGAGTTTCCGGGGCAGCCCTCGCAACCATACTTTCCCAGCTACTCTCCGCCATATATGTGCTGAAATTCCTCTGCTCCGATAAGGCGGAGCTAAGGCTAAGTCTCAGAGGCAAAATATCCGTAAAGCCCTCCGTCGTAAAAAACATAGTGGGCCTCGGTATCTCAAGCTTTGTGATGCAGATAAACAACAGCCTCATACAGATCGTAAACAACGTAGTCCTCGGGAGCTTCGGCGGCGATGTGTATATCTCCGCAATGACAATTATCAATTCCGTGAGACAGATACTGGACACTCCCGCCCTCGCCATAACCGACGGTGCCTCTCCCATACTCAGCTATAACTACGGCGCCGGGAGATACCGGGACGTTAAAAAGGCTATCTTTCTCACCACAGGGGCGGCTATGCTGTACACAGGCACGGTGTGGCTCCTTATATTCCTGTTTCCCGTATTTTTCATAAGCATATTCAACTCCGACGAGTCCCTCCTCAATGTGGCGGTGGCCTCTCTTCATACTTATTTCTTTGCCTATATCTTCCAATCCCTGCAGTTCGGCGGGCAGATGGTATTTAAGTCTCTGGGCAAAAAGAAGCAGACTATATTTTTCTCGGTGCTGAGAAAAGTCATAATAGTAGTCCCCTTGACCATAATACTTCCACATGTGGCAGGTCTCGGAGCTCACGGAGTATTTATGGCCGAGCCCATATCAAATGTTGTGGGAGGCACAGCCTGCTTTGTCGCTATGCTCATCATGGTGATGCCCGAGCTTGACGGAAAGAAAAGGCCTTGATTTTTAAAGATTGATATTCGTGCGGCCCCGCGCTATAATTAATGCCGTTTGTAAAAACGTATTCTTTTGCGGTACAAAGGGGAATGAGAATGATTGGCTTTATAAAAGATCTGTTCAAGAAGGAAACCGTTTTCTGTGCTTCACTGCTCCTTGCAGTGCTGTCGGCTTTTGCAATCCGGCCCGACAGGCTTTATTTCACCTATCCCGACTATCGCACTATAAGCCTTTTGTTCTGTCTGATGCTGGTAGTATCAGGCTTTAAATCCCTGGGAATATTTGAATTTCTCGGAGGTTATCTCCTGAAAAGGGCCGGAGGGCTTAAGACCCTCTCCGTCTTTCTCGTGCTTCTCTGCTTTTTTTCGAGCATGGTGATCACAAACGATGTTACCCTCATAACCTTCGTCCCCTTTACTATGCTCATATTTAAAATGATCGACAGAGAGGACAGGCTCCTCAAGCTCACAGTCCTTGAGGCCATAGCGGCAAACCTCGGTAGCATGGCTACGCCCATAGGGAACCCTCAGAACCTGTATCTGTTCTCAATCTCGGACCTTAGCATGGGAGAATTTTTCCTTGCGGTCCTTCCCTATGCGGGAATATCCCTTCTTCTGCTTTTGGGCGCGCTCTTTATTGACCGGGATGAGCCCATATCTGCAAAGGCGGCTATAAATGCGGGAGTGTCAGCGGCCTTGGGGGAGCAAGGCTCAGTCTCAAGACTTGCAGCCTATCTGTTTCTGCTTCTTCTATGCCTCCTTGTGGTTTTCAGGGTGCTGTCATACCTTCCCGTGCTCATCTGCGTAATACTCATCACCTTTTTTGTGAACCGCAGCCTCTTTAAGTCTGTTGATTATTTCCTTCTCCTGACCTTCCTGTGCTTTTTCATATTTATAGGAAACCTTAAAAGGATACCGGAGCTCAACAGCCTTCTCATGACACTTGTCGGCGGCCATGAGCTTTCGTCAGGCATACTCGCAAGCCAAATCATAAGCAACGTCCCTGCGGCTATACTTCTCTCAGGCTTTACCGACAACATAAAGGTCCTGATAACCGCTGTTAATCTGGGAGGTTTGGGCACGCTGATAGCCTCCTTGGCAAGTCTCATAGCCTTCAAGTTTTATGCCGCCGAATATCCGCAGCGCAAGGGAAGCTTTCTCAAGTCCTTTACCCTGTGGAATCTCGGATTTCTCTTGATCCTTACCGCCGCAGCATCAATTATCATTTGAGCTTCCCTTCACTTTCCTTTTAAAGAAGGAAGTGAGCTCATTTACAGTAACGGCAGCGCCCCGGTCCAATATCCTGTCCTTGTGATAAACGACGTAGAAGCTTCTTCTGCAGTTGAGCTCCGGAAACTCGAACATGAGGACCTTCTCGGACCTCACATAGTCCATAGCCGCAAGCTTTGATATGAAAGCACAGCCCACTCCTGCGGCGACAGTCCTCTTAAGGAGCTCTGTCCCGTCCACCTGGGCGACTATGCGCATATTTTTCTCCGACAGTCCCAGAGACTGCTCGAGATTTTGCGCCGCAAGCCCTGTTCCGCTGCCCTTCTCCCTTATTATGTAATCAAGAGACAGCAGAGTTTCCTTTGATATACGGCCTTCGAAAGCTTCAAAATGCCTGTCTCTCGGCGTTATCAGCACTATATCGTCTGAGAGCAATTCTTCATAGAAGCACTTGTTATCCTGAGGTTCAAACCCACAGACTCCGATCTCTGTCTCAAAATGCAGCACTTCATGGATCACCTCCGTGCTGTCTCCCTCGCAGATCCTGAAGGATATCTCAGGATATTTCCCCCTCATATAAGAAATAAATTCCGGCAAAATATAATTTGCCGGCACCGAAGATGCCGCTATCCTGACCGTCCCCGCAAGGGTGTTTTTCTTTCCTGTGAGCGCAAGCAACGCGTCGTTTTCGGTGTGGAGGAGGCGTTTTGCATAGGGATAGAAGAAGAGTCCCGCCTCCGTAAGATGAATGTTTTTAGAGGATCTCGTCAGCAGCTGCACACCCAACTCCTCCTCAAGCTGCTTTACCTGAGTACTGATGGCAGGCTGGGAAAGGAACAATTTCTTGGCGGCTCCGGAGAAGCTCTTGCTCTCCACCACCGCCACAAAGCTTTTCAGAAACTCTGTTTTCAATACGGTACCCCTTTTTCTGTTCTGCGGAAATGCATCCGAAATATATGAAATTTTCTTACGTGGAAAAAAATTGCATTTCGATAAAAATATTATATTGCAGTTTTATTCAGATTGCAATAAATTTCTGTGGGCTTCATTCCCCGGCAAATATATATACTTGAATATTTTTCTTTTCTTTGCCGGCGCTGATAATACTCTCACAGTAGGTAAATGCAAGAATTTTCATTATACTTTTAATATTCTATTCAAAATATAGACAGGCCGGAATAAATATTTCTTACATTTATCCCGGCCTGTCTTAAAGATTTTATTCTAATTTTATTCTGTTTACTGATTTATCTTGCCAAGGCTCCCTCCGGAAGGCCGTTCTCCACTTCTTCCTCCGTGAAATAATAATTCGCCCCTTCTATGAGCTTTGTTCCTTTATACATATATCCGAAATTCCCGTCATGCACGTCATGAAGGTAATATACATTTCCGTCTGCATCTGTAAACCAGCCGGAATCAAGATATCACTCGGCATTGAAGTGATACCAATTCATAACTCCGTTCCAAGGGCACTCCCTCCACATACTTACAGGCCATGTTCCGTCAGGAAGCTCGAACCACCAGCCCTTCTCGTCCTCATGCCATGTCCCGTCATTCGTTTTAACTGTCCCGTCAGCATAATAGGTGGCTCTGCTTGTAAGAGGGCTTCCCTTTGACGAGCCGCCGTGACTTCCTCCTCCGGAGGGCCTGTCATTTGTGAAGGTCAGCTTAAAGGTCGAGAAGTGATCCGTGGTGTAGGTTATATATTTTCCTCCATTATCGCCGGTCTCTACCGTATAATAGCCTGTAGATGTTCCGTAATCATCGGAGATATGTTCTACTCTTGCGTACCTGTCTGTCACTGACGAAGGCACCGGGATGCGGAAGGTCATGCGGACCTGCCCTTTTATGAGATCAAAAACTGTTGTCTCTGTAACAGGCTGTCCGTCTGTTGTCAACATCTGATAGGTTGGTACTATCTCGTAGGTGACGCTCCTTATAACAGGCGCCACCGATATGATATTTCCGTCCTCGTCTGTCTGTGTCACCGCCTCCAAGCTTACATTATTCAGCGTTTGAGATGTTCCCAATACGATTTTTTCATTCTCAGAAGGTGCAGGCACATTATCTATAGTATCTGTTCTCACAGTAGTCTCAACTGTACTGCTGTGCACATCGGCATTGTTGCACACGGAATCCACCGCATTATCCACCGCTGTCTTGCTGTCCGTTTCAAGCTGAGACTTCTGCTCCTCCGTTATCCCGCTCACAGAGGGAGGAGCCGTCTCTCCCACCTCGGCTTTAACCTCCGTGATTCCGTCCTCTGCAGCTCCGGTTCCCTTGGTTGAATCTACGACAGTCAAGTCAAACTCTGCCAAAATCACATCCTCAAGAGCATCGCAGCTCACCTCCACTATAGCCCTTCCTATCTCGGAAGCGGTGAACGTAGCCTCGGTTCCCGAAGCATTTACCGTTGCAGGTATATTTCCCTCAACAGGAGTTATCGTCCATGTGTATTTCCCGAGCGCCGATGTATCTATCTCCACATCCTTGGGGCCCGATTGAATTATCTCCGCTGTAAGGCTTGATTTTGCGACATCCGGATTGAGATCAAGCGTCGCCTTGGTACTTCTCTTTCCGTTTATCTCTGTGTTAAATTTTATATCGTCCTTCTCTACGACAGCATAGGGATATTCGCTGTCGGTGGTGGGGATTATCAAATTTCCGTCAGTAATATAATCCAAAATATCGTCATTTCCATAGAAGCCACCTGAAAACGCAAGCTGTGCCCCGGCTTTGAATGTCTTCAATGTTCCTAATGCCCCGGAAAAATATCCATCTTTAATATTAATATTTATATCTTGATCAAGGTAGGTATTTTCATCAGTTCTCGAGGCATTGCCATCTACATATGCCCTTCTCCTTGCAGATCCTCTTTATCCTATCTGTAAGCAAGCTATCACCTCCATTTTTTAGAAACTCATCTAATCTAACCATATTATATAGATATTATTCTACGAATTCAATATTTTATTAGACATTTATCTAAATCAATTCATAATCTTTTTTGATATTCCGAAATTTAAGCTCTTTTTTAGAAAATAATCTAATTATTAGCTTTGCATATCTTAGAAAATATTCTACAATTAAAGCAGATCCACATTTTTGTCCCTGCTTGAAAGGAGCGCTGCATGACAGGTATAGAAATCATAAAGAATCTATGCAAAGAAAGGGGAATTTCCATAGCAAGGCTTGAAAAAGAATTGGGATATGGGAATGGCTCTCTGGCTAAATCCAAAGCCATAAAAGCAGACAGATTAAAAAAGATCGCGGACTATTTCGGAGTATCAATGGAGCTTTTACTCCCTGATGATAAAAAAGTATTCGCACCCCACAGCGAGGATATCTCGACTGCGGAGATAGCGTTTATGATTGCAAGCCACGAAGAATTGATGGAGCTTTTCAAAGAGGCTGTAAAGGCTCCTAAAAGTAATATTCTTGTTGCCTGTGATCTGTTGAAATCACTTGCAGCAAGATGCAACATATATTCTTGATATAATTTGCGTAAAGTAAGATGTGACACTGCCTCGACGGATGTTAATCGGGAAGTGCAAAAGAGATCACAAAACACACGAAAAAGCCCTGAATACCGTCTTTTTAACGATATTCAGAGCTTTTCCCTTCATTTTGCTATAGTCGGAGTGACAAGATTTGAACTTGTTGCTAAACATATCTAAAATCACGGTATATATTGATTTTAAAAATCTCGTGGCAAATTTCGTGGCAAATTTCTTTTCCCTTG
>CALWLK010000037.1 GCA_944381505.1 uncultured Lachnospiraceae bacterium | reverse complement strand
GTTTCAGGACGCCGCCTTTTGTCTCATTCAGACCGAGATACCCCTTGAGACAGCGATAAGCGCCGCTCTCACTGCAAAAAAACACGGAGTAAGGACGGTCATAAAGCCAAGTGCCTGCGCAAAGCTTCCGAAGGAGCTGCTGAACTCCGTTGATATTATAGTGCCGAATCTTGACGAGCTGAACGAGATATGTCCCGGAACAGGAACCATGGAGGAAAAGGCAAAAGAGCTCATCGACTGCGGTATAGGCACGGTCATCGTTACTCTTGGGGCGGCAGGCTGCTATATAAAGAGCGTCGAGCACAACTGCGAGTGTCGGCTCCCCGCGGCAGACTTCGTCTCGGTGGACAGCACCGGAGCCGGAGATGCTTTCATAAGCGGGCTGGTATCATACCTGCTTTACGGCTATGATCTCGTCACCTCTGCCAAGATAGCCACCTACGCTGCCGGCTTTTCCACGACCAGACAAGGCACCACCACAGGCCTCATAGATAAGGATACCTTGGAGGCCTACATAAGGCAAAAGGAGCCGGAGCTGCTTTCATAACCTTTGATAAACTGCAAAAAACACTCTCGTCCCCGGCAGGAATAGGTTCCGGCCGTTCTGAACGAGAGTGTTCATTTTTTTATATATTTTCTATATATTTCTATAATTTATTTTTTGTTTTTATTTTGTCCGCCCCTCTGCTGTCGGCTCCTGCTTCGGAATATACCCGTCCAAGAGCTCATACACCTCATCTCTTCCCACCTTTGTCTCCGAGGAGAAAGGTATGAGGATATCCTCCTCCCCCATTTTAAGGGTCTCTCTTATGAGCTTGATGGCCTTCGGTATCTCATTTTTCTTAAGCTTGTCCCTCTTCGTGGCTATTATGATGGGATGAAAGCCGTTTCCGATTATCCAATCGTACATCATCACGTCGTCCGCCGTGGGCTTGTGTCTCATGTCCACTAAAAGAAATACCGCTTTTAGCATCTTCGTGCGCTTTAAGTAATTTTCGACCATCCTGCCCCACTTTACCTTTACCTCGGGGGAGACCTTTGTAAATCCGTAACCCGGAAGATCCACAAAATAAAGCTCGCTGTTTATGTTATAAAAATTTATGGTCTGAGTCTTTCCCGGGGTGGCCGAGGTCCTTGCCAGAGCTTTTCTGTTTACCAGAGCGTTTATCAGGCTTGATTTACCTACGTTTGATTTGCCCGCAAAAGCAAATTCGGGCAAGGTGTTTTCAGGCACCTTGCTCGTAATTCCGCAAACTGTTTCCAATTCAGCTGTTTTAATTATCATCTTGTCTCCGAATCAGGCTATGTCCGTGCCTGCTATCTTCTTTATGGTATCAGCAATATTCTTGCCGAGCCCTGCCGTCCGTGTCTCCGCGTTCTCAGGGAGATTTCTGTAAACCGTCTCGGGGGCGGCATCGTTCTCCACGCAGTCCTTTGTGATGGTGACTATGCCTATGTTCTCGTCCGAGGGTATCTCGTACATGATGTCCATCATCACGTCCTCAAGTATGGATCTTAAGCCTCTTGCCCCGGTCTTTCTTACAACGGCCCTGTGAGCTATGGCCTTCAAAGCCTCCTCGGTGAACTCAAGCTTTACGTCGTCTATCTCAAAGAGCTTCTGATACTGCTTTATGAGGGCGTTTTTGGGCTCAGTGAGTATGCGCACAAGGGAAGGCTCGTCCAGATTGTTGAGGGTCACTGTCACAGGCACTCTGCCTATGAACTCCGGGATCAAGCCGAACTTTACCAGATCCTGAGTCTCCACCTGCTTTAAGAGCTCGTCTATGCTCTGATCGTTCTTGTCAACTATCTCGGCGTTAAAGCCTATGGAGCCTGCCGAAAGCCTCTGCTGAACTATCCTCTCCAATCCGTCGAAGGCTCCTCCGCAGATAAAGAGTATATTGGTGGTGTCTATCTGCATCATCTCCTGCTGGGGATGCTTTCTGCCGCCCTGGGGAGGAACATTTGCCACAGTACCCTCCAGGATCTTAAGAAGGGCCTGCTGTACTCCCTCTCCCGAAACGTCTCTTGTTATGGAGACATTCTCGGATTTTTTGGTTATCTTGTCGATCTCATCTATATATATGATCCCGACCTCGGCGCGGGCGATGTCATAATCCGCAGCCTGTATAAGCTTTAAAAGTATATTCTCAACGTCCTCGCCCACGTATCCCGCCTCTGTGAGGGTCGTTGCGTCAGCGATGGCGAAGGGAACTCCCAGACACTTCGCAAGGGACTGAGCAAGGTAGGTCTTTCCGGAGCCTGTAGGTCCAAGCATGAGGATATTTGACTTCTGTACCTCTATGTCCTGTATCTTTCCCAATATCCTCTTGTAGTGATTATAGACAGCCACGGAGAGGACCTTTTTCGCCTCATCCTGACCTATCACATACTCGTCCAAGAATTCCTTCAATTCCTTGGGCTTAAGGAGATTGATGTTTTGGAGGTCAAGCCCCTCCTCGTCTCCGTTTTTGGCAAATTCCTCCTCCAATATCTCCGAGCACAGCTCTATGCACTCGTCACAGATATAGGTGTTGTTGGAACCTGCTATCATCTTTCTGACCTGCGAAGCGGTCTTTCCGCAAAATGAGCATCTGACCTTGTCGTTTGTCTTTGTTGTCATTTTGAACTTCCTTTATTTGTGTTTGTCTATGATATGATCTATTATTCCGTATTCCAAAGCTTCCTCGGCGCTCATCCACTTATCTCTCTCCGTGTCCAGAGCCACCTTTTCGTAGGGCTGTCCCGTATTTGCGGCGAGCATCTCGTTCATCTTCTTCTTGGTCTTCATGATCCACTCCGCCGTGATCTGTATTTCGGTAGCCTGTCCCTGAGCTCCGCCTGAGGGCTGGTGAATCATGACCTCGGCATTGGGGAGTGCAAACCTCTTGCCCTTGGTGCCGCCTGCAAGGAGAAAAGCTCCCATGCTGGCCGCCATACCTATACATATGGTGGACACGTCGCACTTTATATACTGCATGGTATCATAGATAGCCATGCCGGCAGTGATAACACCTCCGGGGCTGTTTATATAAAGGCTTATGTCCTTGGAGGGATCCTCCGATTCAAGATAGAGGAGCTGCGCCACCACAAGGCTCGCAGTCACCTCGTTTACCTCCTCGCCAAGGAAAACTATTCTGTCATTTAAAAGCCTTGAGTAGATGTCGTAGGAGCGCTCACCCCTCGAAGTCTGCTCAATAACCATAGGAACCAAGCTCATGTAATGTCCTCCTTAAGTTTATCGGCATTTTACAGCCGGCCGAAATGCCGGATATAAAATGCCGGTTAAAAAATCTTATTGAAAAGTCCTTTTATTTGTCTGAAGCCTCTTCCTTCTCCTCCTTCTCGGGCTCCTTCAAAACAGCCTCCGAAACGAGCATATCTATAGCCTTCTGACAAGCAAGATCAAGCATCATGGCCTTCTTCTCGTTCTCACCTATGAGCTCCTTGAGCTTGTCAGCCTCCATCTTGTAATTCTCAGCCATCTTCTGAAGCTCTGCCGTAAAGTCCTCCTCTGTGGCCTCTATCTTCTCAGCTGCAACTACCGCCTCAAGCACAAGTCTTGTCTTTATGGTGTTGAGAGCCTGGGGTCTCATCTGCGCCCTGAGGTTCTCCGTGGTCATGCCTGTGATGGAGAGATACTGGTCAAGAGGGATGCCCTGGGCCTGAAGCCTTGAAGCGTAATCGTTGAGCATGTGATCCACCTGATTCTCGACCATGGGATCGGGAACGTCCATTTCAGCGCTCTCAACAACCTTCTGAACCACCCTGTTCTCGTTCTCCTGAGCGGCTCTCTTCTGCTTTTCCTCTATAAGCTGCTTCTTAAGGTCAGCCTTGAACTCGTCAAGCTTCTCGAACTCGGATACCTCTGAAGCAAACTCGTCGTCAAGCTCGGGAAGCTCCCTTACCTTGATCTCGTTTATCTTCACCTTGAACATTGCAGGCTTTCCTGCAAGATCCTTTGAGTGATATCCTGTGGGGAAAGTAACGTTCACTTCGAACTCATCTCCCACCTTATGTCCTATACACTGATCCTCGAAATTGTCAATAAACTGATGAGAACCTATGGTGAGGGGATAATTGTCTCCCTTTCCGCCTGCAAAGGTCTTTCCGTCTATATAGCCCTCGAAATCAATGCTGATGATATCGTCCTTTGCAACCTCTCTGTCCTTATCCTCAACAGTGACAAGCCTTGCATTCTGATCCTGTATCCTCTTGAGTCTCGCCTCCACCTCATCGTCACTTACCTCCGATGAAGCCTTGACCGCCTCTACGCCCTTATAGCTTCCAAGCTTTACCTCTGGCTTCACAGCTACTGTAGCTGTGTAGACTACAGGCTTTCCCTCCTCGATCTTCTCAACGTTTATCTCAGGTCTTGAAACTATCTCGAGTCCGGACTCCTTGGCAGCGTCAGGATAAGTCTTGTCAAGGACTATGTCTATAGCGTCCTCCCAGAATATCTGAGGGCCGTACATCTTCTCGATCATTTTCTTGGGAGCCTTGCCCTTGCGGAAGCCGGGCACGGAGATCCTGTTTCTGTTCTTGCGATACGCCTGCTCGCAGGCCTCGGCAAACTGCTCTGACTCCACCTCAACGGTAATCACAGCCATGTTTTTCTCACGGTTTTCAACTTTTACGTTCATTTTATCCATGAACCTCCTGAAATATTTACATTATATTCAAATTTAATCAAATATGGATTTTAGCATAAAAGAAGGCGGCTTGCAAGCCACCTTCCGGAAATTACAAGCGATATTTACGCCTTTTACATTTAAAATCAATTGAAGGGGTGTTCCGACAGCCATGAGTTGCTGTAGCTGTAATCCTCTGTGACTTCATCTCCGAACCAGTCCGGAGGCACGAAGGACTGCTCCTCCTCCTCTGTGTCGAACTCCACCTCTATAAGCCTGAGGCCCTCATGTCTTCCATGGAATATATCAACCTGAGCTATGAGATCATAGCTGTCCTCATAAATATTTTCTATGGGAACATTATATCGATCCTTTGTGATGATAACTCCGTCAGCCTTTTTTATAAGTTTATCATAAGCTTCCTTTGTGAGGGGCAGGTTATACTCCTCTCTCACAGCGAACCCCTTGCCCTTGTAGGTCATATAGTAGCTGTCATTCTCTCTGCGCACTCTGAGTACGGGCTTTGTACAGAGATATCCCTGTTCGATTTCAAGCTTCTGATATTCTTTCAAGTCAAGAGGAAGATCCTTCACGAGGAACTTCCTCTCTATCTCATAATTCTTCATTATATATACTCTGTTATATTACTCTTCTGTGGGAGCCTCTTCCTGCTCGTCCTCGGAATCGGTGTAGGCCACAGCCACATCCTCCTCCTTGACCTCCTCCTTCTTGGGAGCTGTGAGAGCCTTTATGGAGAGAGAGATCTTCTTGTCGGCCTCATTGAAATCTGTGACCTTCGCCTCTATCTCGTCCCCGATGTGGAGAACGTCTGAGGGCTTCTCCACTCTCTCATTTGAGATCTGAGAAACATGAAGGAGCGCGTCAACGCCGGGTCTGAGCTCAACAAAAGCGCCGAAGTCTGTCATCCTTGCGATCTTTCCCTTCACTACATTTCCGACTGCAAATGCAGTTACAGCGTCAGCCCAAGGGTTATCCTCCGGGAACTTCCTTGTGAGGGCGATCTTGTCATCTTTGATATCCTTTATCATGACCTTTACGGTCTCACCTGACTTGAACACCTTCTTGGGGCTCTCGATGCGTCCCCAGCTCATCTCGGATATATGAAGAAGTCCGTCGGCTCCTCCCAGGTCAATGAAAGCTCCGAAGTCTGTGATGTTCTTCACAGTTCCCTCGATAACATCGCCTACCTGTATCCTCTCCATGAGGGCCTTCTTAGCCTCCTCCTTTCTCTCAAGAAGGAGATGCTTGCGGTCTCCGATTATCCTTCTCTTTGCAGGATTGAACTCAGTGATCCTGAATTCTATCTCTTTGCCGTTATACTTTGTAAGATCCTTCTCAAATGTATCGGATACAAGGCTTGCGGGTATGAACACTCTCACTCCGTCAACAGCGACGTTAAGTCCTCCGTTTACGACCTGGATCACATTTGCCGTAAGGACCTCGCCTGACTCAAAGGCATCCTGAACTCTCTTGTTGCCCTTCTCGGCAATAACATCTCTATATGAGAGCTGTACCTGGCCCTCTCCGTCGTTTACCTTCCTGACCTTCGCGTCAAGCTCCTCTCCGGGCTTTACAACTGTGGTCAGATCAAGGTTTGCATCCTGTGAATAGTCATTTCTTGTTATAACGCCGTCTGACTTGTAACCGATATTGAGTATGATGCGATCCGGCTTTACATCAATAACCTTACCGGTTACTACCTCTCCTGTACGTATTGTCTTGAAGGATTCGTCGAGCATCTTCTCGAAATCTCCAAAACTCATGTCTGACATAATTTAGAACCTCCTCAATAATGGTTTTCGGGGTCGATGCCCCTGCAGTAATACCAACGCAACGCACAGATCCGGCTTCGATTTTCAAATCTTCCTTTGACTGAATGTAATAAGTATCCTCACATTCACTTTTGCAGATATCATAAAGCTTTGCGGTGTTGCTTGAGTTCTTTCCGCCGATAACTATCATTATATCGGCCTCTCGGGCCAAGCTTCTCGCCTCTGTCTGCCTCTGTTTAGTAGCATTACAAATTGTATTTAAAACTCTTATATCATATAACTTTTTACAAAAAATATCAACAATATCTTCGAACTTTTCAAGGTTAAATGTGGTTTGCGAAACTATGCACACAGGTTTATTATCAGGGATTGACAGTTCTTTTGCTTCATTGACATTTTCTATAACATAAGCATCATATTCGATCTCACCCAGTATACCTATGACCTCCGGATGGGTGGAACTTCCGGTTATAACCACGCTCTCTCCCCTGTCCTTAGCCGCCCTCACAAGCTCGTGTATCTTGCGCACATAGGGACAGGTGGCGTCCATCAGCTTTATATCCGACTCTCCGTCATCAAGAAACTCATAGACATCCTTTCCCACTCCGTGGGCTCTGATTATGACAGTCGAATGTCTGAGAGCTCCCGAATCCTTCATATCCTTGAGCTCCCCATAATTTTCGATTATCCCCACACCCTTTTCTCTGAGGTCATTCACCACCACGTCGTTATGCACTATGGGCCCATAGGTGTATATCTTCCTCGGCTGAGACTCGCTCCGGTTTTCCTCTATGGCATTATATACGGTATCCACCGCTCTCTTGACTCCGTAGCAAAAGCCCGCAGTCTTCGCAACTTTAATCTCCAATGGAAGCCTCCGTTTTTTCTTTCATGAGTCTCTCGATACACTCTGTGACCTCCGGAACAGTCATATGGGTGCTGTCTATCACTACAGCGTCGTCAGCCTTTCGCAAAGGTGAAGCCGCCCTGTGTATATCCCTGTAGTCTCTCTCCTCTATATCTCTCTTTATATCATCAAAATCCCCCGCAGGGAGCCCTTTTTCCTCAAGCTGACGAAGGCGCCGTTTCGCTCTCTCCTCCGAGGAGGCGTCAAGGTATATCTTAAGGTCTGCATCGGGAAGAATGGCAGTGCCGATATCCCGGCCATCCATAATGACATCCGCCTTTTTGGCCTGCTCTCTCTGAAGTGCCAGAAGGTGCTCTCTTACCGCTTTGTAGGCCGAGGTCTTTGACGCCGCGTCTCCCACCTTTTCAGTCCTCAAAAGCCCGCTTACATCCCTTCCGTTCAATATAACATGCTGTTCTCCGCCTATATGCTCTATGGAAACGACTGCGTCCTTCACCGCTTCTGATACAGCAGCCTCGTTATTTATATCTGTATCATTCTCCAAGAAATAAACGGCAAGGGCTCTGTACATAGCTCCTGTGTCTATGTATATATAGCCGAGCTTTTCGGCTGTCAGCTTTGCTATGGTACTCTTCCCGGCCCCTGCAGGCCCGTCTATTGCTATACTTTTATGATTTTTCATATCTGTCTCCATTATTCACATATTTAAGGATAACCCCAACCCGGTTTTTTACTTACTTATTATATGTTTTATGAGTAGTATATTCAATCGGATTTTTCATGCTTTTACTATTTTTGCCTTGGAGGGCCTTTGTGACTTCGTCTTTTCATTTTGATACCACATTTCAAGTTAATACCGCTTTCCTATAGGCCTTTGAGTTTCAGTACGTATGCTTTTCGCCTGCCGTACCGCCTATAATCAATAATGTTGTTTAGAGCGGTACTTTTTTATCATTCTATACAGCTCTAATTATAATATTTAAATATCAGGCGGTATATTATTGCTTGTTTTTATAAATTTATACCTTTCATATTTCAGATTCCGAAAATTCAGCGGTAGTCCCGATGAGGTTTCTACCGCTTATTTTTAAAGTTTGAATTCCGAGCGGTAATATCTGTCGTTTTTCTACCCACTGTCAATAAAACAGTAAAATCAGGCGGTACTTTGATACTTAAGTACCGCCTGACATGTTCATTTTATAGGTCCACACCCGCTCACACGACATGTTTCATGGATGATCCGGATAATTTTGATTTGCAATTTTGGTTTTCAGTCCGATCTCCGGATTTAATCTGCAAATATCATGATCTTCGCGCCATAGGCATCGGCTTCCCCCGCCTTCTCGCTTCCGGAGGTGGTATTCTCGGATCC
>CALWLK010000036.1 GCA_944381505.1 uncultured Lachnospiraceae bacterium | reverse complement strand
CAATGATTTTTATTTTACTATGGTTCCCCTCATATCTCTGCCGCAGGCCGCCGCATTGGACTCGTCTGTGTCGATATGCATAGCGAGGGCATAGCTTGAGGATACTCTGATAACAGTGTCTCCGTAGACTGTCATCCTGCCGTTTCCGCTGTCAAGCTTTACGCTGACTGTCTCACCGTTCTCCACGCCGAACTTCTCCGCGTCCTCGGGAGTCATGTGAATATTTCTCTTTGCGACTATAACTCCCTCCTTGAGCTCAACCTCGCCCTTAGGTCCTACAAGCTTACATGCTCCCGAGCCCTTGGTGTCTCCGGACTCCCTGATGGGAGCGTCGATGCCGAGAGAGCGAGCGTCCGTAGCCGAGAGCTCCACCTGGTCGGCGCTTCTGCAGGGTCCGAGTATAGATACTCCCGCAAGCTCCTTTTTAGGTCCCACTACTGTGATCCTCTCATTGGATGCGAACTGTCCGGGCTGTGAGAGCTCCTTCTTTACAGTGAGCTCATAACCCTCTCCGAAAAGCACCTCAAGGGTCTCCTTGGTTACGTGCACGTGTCTCGCACTGGTTTCAACCATAAAATCGTTCATGTTTTGTTTGCCTCCGAAAATATGCTTTAGAATTTTTCAAATCTGTCCACGTTTACGACAAATATAGTAGCTCCGCCTACCTCTACGCTCATGGGCATGGTCGCGTAGTTCACCATACTCGTGCCTGATATGTAAGGCATGTTTACAGTTATACGCTGGCTCTTGCCGCATTCATTCTTGATGATCTCTATGGCATGGTCCACCTTGTCGTCATCCGTACCTATCATGATCGTCACGTTTCCCTTCTTGAGGAAACCTCCTGTGGTGGCAAGCTTCGTTACACTGTATTTCTCTCTATTGAGCGCGCTTGTGACATCGTCCTCGTTATCGTTTCTCACGATGGCATATATAAGCTTCATAACAGCACCTCCTTCTTATATCAGGAACTAAGTCTCATCGTGACTTATTCTTGAATTTATTTTAACACACTTAATTAAAAAAAGCTACTTTACGCAAAAGTCAAAATGCTTTAAATTTATTGTGTACATACAAATGTACAAATTCCCTCCATGAAAAGGGAGATCAAATGCCTGAAAAAGCGAGGCTTAAATATGGATGATATAAAAACGGCGGCCGTCATATGTGAGTTCAACCCCTTTCACAACGGCCATAAATATATAATGGACAGGGCTCGATCTCTGACAGGAGCCCGCTATGTAGTCGCTTTTATGAGCGGCAATTACGTCCAGCGGGGCGAACCCGCAATTATCAATAAATTTGCAAGAGCCCGTGCGGCTCTCTCCTCGGGGGCGGATCTTGTCATAGAGCTTCCTCCCCTTTTTTCCTGTGCCTCCGCTGCGGATTTTGCCATGGCGGGAGTGGCTGCGGTATGCTGCTCCGCCGTCGCGGACTACCTTGTTTTCGGTGCGGAAAACTCCAATCTGGAGGAGCTCATGAAAATATCCGAATTTCTCTCCCGAGAGGAAAATGAGAGCTCCTACTCCGAAAGCCTGAGAGCCGCCCTCTCCAAGGGAATGAGCTTCCCGAAGGCCAGGGAGGCCGCTCTCGATAAGCTTGGATTTAAGGTCTCAGGCCTCATCTCAGGCTCAAATAATATCCTCGCTCTGGAATACTTAAGGGCCCTTAGGCAGTTTGAAAAAGGCGGCCTTTGCGGAGGACTCCGCGGCCGTCTTCCGGAGCCTGTGGCTGTGACGAGACTGGGGGATGCCTATTCCGAGCCGGACCCGGTCCACTCCGAGTACACCTCGGCCACGGCTGTAAGGGGTATGCTGTTAAAGGGCTGCGCCCCGGACTCTCTAAGTCCCTATGTCCCTACTGAGGCTCTGGAGGTCTTAAGATATCAGCTTGCGGAGAGCCGGGAGAGGCTCCTTTGTGCCGATCACATGAGCAATATACTTAATTTTAAGCTCATTGAGCTTTCAGACTCGGGAGCCGACCTTTCGGAATTTGCGGAGGTATCCCCAGCGCTTTCCTCCCGCATAATGAGGACAGCTCTCTCTCCCATGACCTTCACGGATCGTATAACGGCTGTAAAGACTAAGGACGTTACCTATTCCCGTGTTCAGAGAGCTCTTCTTCACATAGCTCTTGGAATCAAAAAAAGCGAGTGTGAACTCGCTAAATCCCGAGGCTATGCGGAGTATCTCCGAATACTCGGCTTCAGGCGCTCTGCGGCCCCTCTCCTTAAAAAGCTCAAGGCCTCCTCAGAGCTGCCTGTTATCTCAAAGGCTGCAGACCACAGAGAGCTCCTCCGGACCGCCTTGAGGCTCGACAATATCTATTACTCTCTCCTCGCCTCCGAGGGCACGAGGATAAAAAATGAATTCGAGAGAGAGATAGTCATAATTTAAAGCCGCCCTGACAGCTCCCGTCAATCAGGGATAATGGACTAAAACTCCACGACTTTGTCTATGCCCTCTCTTTTTACGACGCTCATGGAGAGCTCCCTTGCCCTGCATATGCTTTGATTTTCGTCTATCACGGTCTCCACTGTTGAAAGGGCCAGCTCCGGGGTGTTGTTTTCCTTGCTGAGATGTCCGAGAAAGATGTGCTTTATATCCCTGCCCCCGGGTGCAAATCTCAGAAGCTCGGATATCAAAAGTCCCGTATTGTTGTTACTCAAATGCCCCTCTCTGGACATTATCCTTCTCTTTAAATACATGGGGTAGCTGCCGTTTGCAAGCATTCCCCTGTCGTGATTTGCCTCTATGACCATGACGTCTGCGCCAAGAATATTATCCCTCACGTAATCGTCAAAATATCCCAAGTCTGTGGCGAGGGCAAAGGACTTTGACCCGCTCTCTATCTTAAAACCCAGAGGCTGCGCCGCGTCGTGGGAAACTCTGAAGGGCTTTATCCTCATGTCCCCGATCTCATAAATGCTGTCGGCAGACACGGAATGGAAATGATCTTTCGCCGAATACTTAAAAAAATCGTCCCTTGCGGCTCTCGGGAGGGCCTTTATAGTGCCCTCCGAGGCATATACGTCCAAATCATAGCCTGAGACAAGTCTTTTGAGCCCCTTAATGTGGTCGCTGTGCTCGTGAGTCAGCAGTATTCCGTCTATGTCTTCAAGGCTCAGACCCATCTCGTTCAAAAAAATTTCTGTCTTCTTCGCTGTTATCCCGCAGTCAATGAGCAGGTGGGTGCGCTCGGTCCCCACATAACAGCAGTTTCCGCTGCTTCCCCCTGCAAATGTCGTTATTCGCATCTAAATAAGCTCTCTTATCTGTTTTTCTGTAGCTGAGAGACTCTCCGCGTTCTCAATGATGAAGTCCGCGAACATACCGTAGTCGCTCTCGCTTTTTTGCTTTCCGATTATATCAAAGCATTTCTCCGCTGAATAGCCCCTTTGTCGCATAAGTCTGTCTATGCGAAGTTTAAGAGGAGTATGTATATACCAGACGGTGTCGCACAGCTTTCTGAACTCTTCCCCGGGAACAGCCGTCTCCACGGCAAAGCGGTCTTTGTCGCTCTCCCCTATCAGTTCCCCGACCCTTCTCCATACCGCAGGGTGGATTATACCGTTGCTGAGCCTCATATTTTCGCTGTCGGAGTATATGAGCTTTGAGTATACCTCCTTATTGATGCTTCCGTCAGGGCCCGTTATCTCCTCGCCGAGAGCTTTCTTGAGCCTCTCCGTGAGCTCTCCTCCCGGAGCCATGAGCTCCTTTGCCACATCGTCCGTGCGTATAGTCCTGAAGCCGTATTTTTCGAGTATCTTGAGCACCTCGGATTTTCCTGTTCCCACTCCGCCTGTTATGCCTATTATGTAAGCCATATACTCACCTCCCCATCGATCCGCTTTCCCGGCTCCTCGACAAGGCTTCGGATCAGCGGTATTCCGAAAGCCTCTCATTCAGCCATTTCAAGGCTTCTCCCATCCCCTCATCGCTGAAGTCGAAAAGCACTTCCTTTTTCAGTTTCTCATCTGTATGGTCATAGGCGAAGGGCTCGGGCCACACGCAGGCCCTAAGCCTCGCCTCTCCCTCCTCACTCTCTTTTTTTTCCAAGAGAAAACGCATGTTTCCCTTCTCTCCCGTATAGCGGGATTTTTTTAGAAAGCCGAGAGGGAGCAGATCATGAAGCGTTATATCCTCGCTTATATATTCATCCTTAATGACAGTCATACCAAGTCTCCCCGACGTTTATGTCTGTAATGAGCTTTACCTTGAGCTTTGCCGCATCTTCCATTTTTTCCTTCAGAATGGATCTCACCTCATCGACCTCCTCCGTGGGGCACTCCACAAGGAGTTCGTCGTGTACCTGAAGCACGATTCGGGATCCGAGCTTTCTCTTCTCCAGCTCCCTGTCCACCGCCACCATGGCAAGCTTCATTATATCCGCAGCAGTGCCCTGTATCGGTGAGTTCATTGCCACCCTCTCCCCAAAGCTTCTCTGCATGAAGTTCGAGGAGTTTATCTCAGGGATGGGCCTCAGCCTGTTGAAGACTGTGAGCACATATCCGTTTTCCTTGGCATGGGCCACCTGGGAATCCAAAAACTCCTTTACCTTGGGGTAAGTCTCAAAATACTTGTTTATGTAGGACTGAGCCTCCTTCCTGTCAATGGAGAGACCCTCTCCCAATCCGAAGGCCGAGATCCCGTAGACTATCCCGAAATTCACAGCCTTGGCGTTACGGCGCATCTCCGGAGTCACCTCGTCCATGGGCACATGGAACACCTCGGATGCCGTAAGAGAATGTATATCCACC
This sequence comes from uncultured Lachnospiraceae bacterium, assembly GCA_944381505.1. Taxonomy (GTDB): domain Bacteria; phylum Bacillota; class Clostridia; order Lachnospirales; family Lachnospiraceae; genus Avilachnospira. The sequence continues at coordinate 5,590 of CALWLK010000036.1, read as the reverse complement.
GCATTCTTATATGCGTTTATGAGCTTTTCATCTCCCGACATTGAGGCGAGTATCCTCAGCTCCACCTGAGAGTAATCCGCATCCACGAACACCTTACCCTTATCGGCGACAAATACCTTTCTTATCTCTTTTCCCTCTGCGGTCCTCACAGGTATGTTCTGGAGATTAGGCTCTGTAGAGCTTATCCTTCCCGTGGCGGTTATGGTCTGATTGAAGGTGCCGTGTATCCTTCCGTCCTCCCCTATATAACTCTCAAGGCCCACCGCATAGGTGGAGTAAAGCTTTGTGAGAGTCCTGTATCTGAGTATAAGGTTCACTACAGGATAGTCGGGAGCCAGCTTCTGGAGCACGTCCGCGGCGGTGGAATATCCGGTCTTCGTCTTCTTGCCGCCCTTTATCTTGAGCTTTCCGAACAGTATCTCCCCCAGCTGCTTCGGAGAGTTGATATTGAATTTTTCTCCCACAGCCTCGTAAATGGAGGCTTCAATCTCGTCTGTCTGAGATTTGAGAAGCTCCCCATAGGCCTTAAGGCTGTCTCTGTCCACCCTTATACCTGAAAGCTCCATGGAATTGAGGCTGTATATGAGAGGCAGCTCTATGTCTCTGTAGAGACTGTCCATCTTGAGCTCCTTTATCCTCCTTAAGAGCTCCGGTCCGGACTTCAGAGCTATGTAGGAGCTGTAGGCCATGACGTCTATAGCCTCCGGGCTTTTCTCCCTCAGTGCATCCGAGAGCTCCTTCTTGCCCAAAAGCTCCTTTTGTGAGGGGATAGAGAGCTTGAGATAATCTCTGGCGAGGTCCTCGTAATCGTAGCTGTCCTTCAAGGGATTCACAAGGTACGCTCCTATCTCAAGGTCGTATATATTTTCACTTCTGAAGCCACGGGGAAACAGCTTCAGCTGAGGCTTAAGTCCTATCGTAAAAAGCTTTTTTCTCGCCCCCGCAGCCTTGGCATCCTCAAAAAGTCCATACATCTCTTTATACAGGGCTTCCGAAGGAAGCCTGTCCGACGCAAGGAGGACGTAATTTCTGTCGCTGCAAAGGGAGAGAGCCACAGCCGCCGCACCTTTTTTATCCCTGTCAGGGAGTATGCGGAAGGCTATCTGTGAGTATTCCCTTGCGTCCTTAAAGACTATCTCAGCCATAAAAGGGTCTGTGACTGTCTTTAAATTCTCAGGCCTTCCCTCCGATGAGCTTTGGCTGACTCCGTTTTTTTGAAATCTCGGAAAGAGAGATTTGAACTCAAGCTTCTTCATGAGCTCAAGGGCCTCCTCATTATACATGTCGCCGATCTCCGCATCCCCGTAGCTGAAAGCTATGGGCACCTCGGTATTGATGGTGGCCAGGACCTTTGACATTTGAGCCATGTCATAATGCTCCGCGAGAGCCTTTGAAGCTCTGGGGGGCTTGAGCTCTCCCACATGCTCATAGGCCGATTCTATGGAGCCGTACTCCGAGATGATGGCCTTCGCAGTCTTTTCGCCTATGGAGGGCACACCCGGTATATTGTCCGAGGCGTCGCCCATGAGGGCCTTCACGTCTATGAATTCCGCAGGCGTAACACCCCACTCCTTCCGGACGTCATCGGGATAGTAATTGAATACCTCCGTGTGACCCTTTGAGGTCTTGGGTATGCTTATCTTTATGTGTTCATCCGCAAGCTGCAAAAGATCTCTGTCTCCCGAGAGCACGGTGACCTCAATGCCCTCTGCCTGCGCCCTCTTTGCCACAGTCCCCAGTATGTCGTCGGCCTCATAGCCCTCCATGGTCATGATGGGTATATTCATGGCCTTAAGGACCTCTTGGATCACAGGGATCTGTTCGTGGAGTTCCTCGGGCATAGGCTTTCTCGTGCCCTTATACTCGGGATATATGTCGTTTCTGAAGGTCTTTCTCGACACATCGAAGGCCACGGCGAAGTGATCCGCCCCCTCGTCGTCTATCACCTTAAACATGATGGTGAGGAATCCATAGACCCCGTTCAAATGCCTGCCCTCCGAATCGGTGAGCATGGGCATCCCGTAAAAGGCACGGGACAAAATACTGTGTCCGTCTATCAAAAGAAGCTTTCCCTTGTTCATAGTATCAACATCCTTATATACATTATTGAGATAACAAAGAGCGCCCAAAAGCTTACAGTGTCCGCCGCATAGCTCAAGGTCCTCCTTATGCACAGCCTTTTAATGTAAGACTTTGAGTCTGAAAGCCGCCTTGAAAAGGCCTTGCTCAGGTTGTAGTCCGTGTCCCTGTTGTCAAGGACTCCGACTCCCTCTGTCACAAGGTAGTATATCTCCAGATCCTCACGGCAGGACTCGCACTCGTCGATATGGTTCATGAAATCATTGAGCGCCTCGTCGTCCAGCTCATAGCGAAGATATGGTATTATGTTTTTCTTGCATTCGAGACAATCCATAGTTTTTCGCCGCTTTCGTTTTTCATATTATAACAAAAGATGTTGATTTTAAAAAGGCTTTGTGTTATAAATATATGGTCGTAATTTTTAGCCGCTGTGGCGGAATTGGCAGACGCACTTGACTCAAAATCAAGCGGTTAACAGCCATGCCGGTTCGAGTCCGGCCAGCGGCATACGTTTTTATATGTGAGCCCATTTGAATTGCTGTAGAGATCTATACAAAAATGATTTCTATCTTTTCTGTGGGTTTTTTAATTTTATGACTATGGTTTTCAATACTATAAAAAGCCCATGGACAATTCTGTCCATGAGCATATTTGAATAATCACGATTTAGTCTTGTCTATAAGATTAATTATTCTTTTATTCATCTGATCGTAAGAATCCCAAAATTCAGGTTTGATATTCATTTTAGTATATAAAAAAGCCTGTTTGATTTTATTCATTATATTCTCACCTGAAAAACCGGTAAGTTCTCTTATTTTATCGTCATCAATTGAAACAATTTGATGTGCTGCCAAATTTCTTACTTTTTCCTCTATAAATCTTAAATCATCTATAAGTTTTTTTAGAGATGGATTATTTGAATAATAATTTAGTAATGCTCTTAATTGGAAAGAATAAATAAATCCATAATTAAAATTAGGATTTATATCCAAAAGCACTGATAATACCTGAGTTCCCTTAAGCTTATAACTATCCCATTCCCTGCCCTTCTTTGTAATTTTCGAATAATCATTAATATCAATTTTATATTGCTTTCTAAGAATAATTTCAAACAAGTCTACAATAAGCGGAGTGGTAGCTCTTATAAAATCAGCATATTCCCGTCTTTTTAACTTAATATCCAGGTTCAAGGCATATTCAAAATATTTTCTGCTACTACTCTCTCTTACAGGGAGAAAGTCAAAAGAGTATTTTTTCAAAATACTATCAACCTCTTTGAAATTTAAAAGCAATCTGAAATATGCCATTCTCAGCAAATCTATATAACTTCCGGAAAAATCGGATTCCATATTTTCAGCTACAGATAGTGCTGCTTGATAATCATAAGTCAACAATTGTTTTTTTATAATTTCCTGATTTTTCAGAGCTGAAAGTGTAGGGCAATGAATCTCCATACATCTGTTTTCGCAGCAATCACCATTATCCTCATCAAGCTCCCATAAAACTTTTACATCATAGTTTTTATGTCTGGATTCATTCATTGCCTTTTCAGGCGTATTTACTTGTATCAGCTTACACGGGAACTCGCCCAGTGTTTTTAAAACCAACAAGGCACTTTTCATGGCAGGCGTACCGGATGACACATTTAAGAGAAGTGTGTCTGTTTTATCCATCTCCGAAAATATCTTAACCAAGATATTCCTGAAGTCTTTATAAAAAAAATCAAATTCCTGCACATTTTTTAATGAAGGTCTCTCTATTATTTCATACTCAAAAAACCTATGTTTTAACTCCATCAATTTTTCCAGACAATATATGTATCTGTTATCAGCTTTATGATTTATAATAATCTCTTCTGACATGTATAAATACACTTTATCTACGTTATAATTTCTACAAATATGAAGCATAGAACCATCTCTACAATTTGTAAGTGATATAGGATCCGTACCTCCAACCGGCGAAAACAATATAATTCTATTCATTCCTCCACCACCTTATTTATATTATTATTAAATCCTCATCTGTTATTCTGGCATTAACTCCAAACATATTAACCTCCCCATATCCGAAGATCTTATATACTCTTACACTATCTTCCTTAGCGGATATTAATTTGGGAATTTCAGTCATGAGTTTTTTGTAGAGCTTTTCTGAAATTATAGCTTCAAAAGCAGATTTCTGTACTCTAAAGCCATATCCGGCCATGAGTTTTGCAAATTTCAAACGTCTTTTATTACTGACTATATCATATATTATTAAAACAAATAGCTTTTTTTCTTGATTTGTCCCACTCGAATTCCAAAAATAATTTTCCATTATCTTACGTTATAATTATTGGCTTATAATAATCTGCATTTTCATTCTCTATTGCTTTTATCAATTCTCCTATCTGTAAATCAATTGCTTGTCTAAAACCGGTACTATATTCAACATAGGAAAGGTATTTGTTTTTTGTCCTTAATTTATTTTCCAACTTGTTTATATAAATTTTAAATGTTTCATCTTTTAAAAATACAGCTTTAGGAGCTTCAGAAAAAACAAAGCCTTCTATATCTATCTCATTTCCGTTAATCAAACTCATGACTGTTGAGTCTATAAGTAGGGCTCTCCATTCCTCCATCAAGTCGCTTGCTAAGGTCGGATGTTTCTCTCTATCTTTATGCATAAAACCAAAATATGGGTTAAGGCCTCTTGCTTCTAATTTTCCATATATCTCATTTAAAAGTATAGAATATCCCAGACTTATCATTGAATTAAAAGGGTCTTTTGGAGGCCGCTTTGATCTGCTTAAGAATTTAAATTCAGGTTTAATTAAGCCCCCCAAAGTCTTAAAATAAAACTTTGCACATATTCCTTCATACCCCATTAGTTGTTCTATAGACTCTGAAGTAAGCACTTTAGAATTAATGTATTGTATCTGTTTTACCGGATAGTCTATAGAATTATCGGTATTTCTTGCATATCTTCTCAAAACAACAATCTGATTTTTAATTTTCGCGTTAATTATCTTCTTTGAAAGCTCTAATTTAAAAGCTTCATTTGTTCCTGCTTGTGCTTGTTTCCTTTGTCTTTTAACACTAACATGGTTTGTTGACTCCAATCTGCCATAATAAGCACCTTTTGTTGAAAAAAAGATAACTGTAACCCCCCTCTTTAAGCACTCTTGCATACATTGAGTAGTTAGTTGCACCTTGCCAAATATCTCTATTACCTCAAGGGTTTCTGAAGGAATGCTTTTTAACAACCCATTTTTATATTTAACATTAAAGCGATTATTTTCAAACCCTATGATTGAACCTTGCTCAACAACATATAAATAACTCAATTTTCCCTCTCACATTCCAATATAGGCACATATTTCCTTATAAAATTGCATTTCCTTGCAAATTACGCTAGAATGGAGCGCCTGTTCCGGAGGAACGGCGCACCCATTCCATTTTAAACGGCGTGAAACGCCGCTATGATGTAATCACCTATTTTTCAGCTTCGCGCATGCTGATTCCGTTCA
>CALWLK010000035.1 GCA_944381505.1 uncultured Lachnospiraceae bacterium | reverse complement strand
CTCTTTCCCTACACGACGCTCTTCCGATCTAACGGAGACCCCCTCTACTACATGGGCTCAGCCGACTGGATGCCGAGAAATCTGGACAGGAGAGTTGAGATAGTATTCCCGGTGCTTGAGAAGGAGGACCGGGAGATGGCGGACCATATACTAAGGCTGGAGCTTATGGACAATGTGAAGGCCTCGGTGATGCAGCCTGACGGAAGCTATGAGAAGCAGGATCTGAGGGGCAAAAAGAAGGTGGACAGCCAGCTTATGTTTTGCCGGGAGGCCGAGGAGGCGGCGGAGCGCATAAGGAGCATGCACGACCCCGAGAAGACAAGGACTTTTATACCCTGCAAGGCCGAATAACAGAATTTTAAGCAAATTGTAATAGCACAGAAAGGAGTTAGGCCTTATAATCGTATATAGAGAAGTAAAAAGCAGGGAGGTGCATCTATGCCTGATATAAACATACTTGTGGTGGATGACGAGAAGGAGATAGCGGATCTTGTGGAGATATATCTTGTGTCCGACGGATACAAGGTCTTCAAGGCATCATCTGCGGAGGAGGGGCTTCGTATCCTCTCCGAGGAGGACATCCGCCTTGTGCTTCTTGACATAATGATGCCCGGCATGGACGGCATAACCATGTGCAAGAAGATCAGGGAGACCAGCAACATTCCCATCATCATGCTCTCGGCAAAGTCCGGGGACCTCGATAAGATAATGGGCCTCGGGACCGGGGCGGACGACTATGTCACAAAGCCCTTCAATCCCCTTGAACTCACGGCGAGGGTAAAGTCACAGCTGAGGCGCTACACCCAATTAAACCCTAACAACGCGGGGGTGGAGAGAGCCGCCAACGAGATAAACATAAGGGGCCTTTCCATAAACAAGGACAACCATAAGGTCACCATAGACGGGGAGGAGATAAAGCTCACTCCCATCGAGTTTGACATACTCTATCTGCTTGCGGCGAGCCCCGGAAAGGTGTTCTCAACGGACGAGATCTTCGAGAAGGTCTGGAATGAGAAGGTATATGAGGCCAATAACACCGTCATGGTGCATATAAGGAGGCTTAGGGGCAAGATGAAGGAGGACTCAAGGCAGGAGAAGATAATAACGACTGTTTGGGGAGTTGGATATAAGATTGAAAAATAAGAGGGATATCAGCCGAAGATATCACACCAAGCTCATAATAAATATAATCATTTCGGCTATTATAACTGTGCTTACGGGAGGCCTGCTCATTTTTAATATGGGCAGGCTTATGGGCTTTATTACGGGGAACTCCCGATTTGCCTCGGAGTTTTTTTCCTCCTACACTCCCGCTCAGGCGTTTCTTATACTGATCCTCGGAGCAATGCTGTTCGGAGGGATATTTTGGTTCCTTCAGAGAAATGAGACAAAATACATAAATGTCATCTCAGAGGCCATGAAAAAGGTGGCCTCGGGAGATCTGGACGCCAAGGTGGAGATAAAGGGAGACGACGAGTTTTCCGGCATGGCGGAGGATCTCAATAAAATGACGGAGGAGATAAAGGAGCTTTTAAAGAGGGAGAGGGAGTCGGAGCAGAGCAAAAACGACCTCATCACCAACATAGCCCACGACCTTAAGACCCCCCTCACCTCCATAATAGGATATCTGGAGCTTTTGTCGGGAAAAAACAAGCTGAAGCTTTCGGAGGAGCTGGAAAAGAAATACCTGGATATAGCCTACAATAAATCCCGAAGGCTCGAACAGCTCATAGAGGATCTATTCAGTTTCACAAAACTCAGCTACGGAAAGATAATAATGAAGCCCGGATACGTGGACATAGTGAAGCTTTTGGAGCAGCTTTTGGAGGAGCAGTACCCCGCCTTTGCCGAGAAGGGACTTTCCTATGAGCTGAGGACCAACGTGAAGGCTCTGGAGATAACCGGGGACGGAGGCCTTTTGGCAAGGCTTTTCGACAACCTCATAGGAAACGCCATAAAATACGGAGCTGACGGAAAGCGAGTCCTGGTCAAGATAAAGGCTGAGCAAAACGCGGTGGAGGTGAAGGTCATAAATTATGGTTATGTCATCCCCGAGAAGGACCAGCCTCTTATATTCAACAAATTTTACAGGGTGGACAGATCCCGCTCCACAAACACCGGAGGCACGGGACTGGGACTTGCCATAGCAAAGGATATAGCGGAAATGCACGGCGGAAGCATCGGCGTGAAGTCGGATCTGGGCGGGACAGTGTTCACCGTAAGGCTCAAGAGGCATTTCAACAAAAACAACGAAAATTTTGAGAGGGCATAGCCCTTTTTCCGCATATGAATACAAAGACCTTGATCGCATTTTTAACGGGAATATGCTTTCTTTTTTATACGCCCATTGAAGCGGCGGCTGCGGCCACGCCCTCTGAGGCGGTTTTTTCCATGCCCGATATGGGGAATATGGGTGAACCTATAGGAAGGGCCGAGTTCTCCTTAAGCTACGGCTACCAAAACAGCGCAAAGCCCGGGCGGTTCCTCCCCATCAGGATGACTGTTTCAAACAATGAAGGCGAGGCTTTGGAGGGAAGCATAGAGCTCTACCTTGTGGAGAGCTCGGATATGGTCTACTGCTATGAATATCCGGTGGAGGTGGAGGCCTTCGGCGCACAGAAGATAAGCGGAAATATCTCTGTGGGAGAGAACGTGGAGGAGCTTTTGGCTGTGCTTAAGGATGAAAGCGGAAGCACGATCTCCGAAAAGACCGTGAGACTCAATATAGAGAGCTCCGGGCCCGCTCTGTTTATAGGTATAATCAGCGATGACCCCACGAGCCTTAATTTCATGTCGGGAGTGAGCCTCAACAACACTTCGCTCAAGGCAAGGACGGTGTTTTTGAATGCCGACGAGCTTCCGGACACGCAGGAGGGCCTTGACCAGCTGGACGTCATAGTGATAAGCAACTACAACGTCAACCTTTTGGACAGTGAGGTGATAGGAGTTATCTGGGAGTGGGTGGAAAACGGAGGGACACTGCTTCTGGGCACCGGAGCCCGCCACAACCCTATAGGAGACTTCATGGATTATCTTCCGGAGACGGAGATCGGAAGGCCGGAGATAAAGCCTGTGAACATGGGGATACGCTATTCCTCCGACGGCCTCAACGGGGCTGTGCTCAATATTCCCGTGAGTGATGTCTACATAGAGGGAGGTACACAGAAAATCTCGGGGGATGATACAGCCATACTCACGACAGTGAAGGTCGGCATGGGGACAGTGGGGATAGCGGCCTACGATCTGTGCGATATCTCCGAATTCTGCAAGGAACAGATATCCTACACCGACGAACTTTTGACCGCCCTTATCGGAAGCTCGGGCATAGACAGGCTCTCACGGCTCATGGACGAGGAGAGGAATGAATACGAGGAGATATCAGGCCTCATAAACGAGGGAAACGTGGAGAGCTTTCCGAATCTCTCTCTGTACCTTTTGGCCGCCGTAGCCTATATCCTTTTGGCGGGGCCGGGGCTCTATGTATTTTTGAAGCAGCGGGGACTCAGCATTTTTTACGGGCCCTCTGTGGCGGGCACCGCCGTCATAGCCTCCATCCTCATCTGGTTCATGGGGACCGGCACGAGGATGAGCGGGACCTTTATAAACTTTGCCGCCATAAAGGAGACGGGAAAGGAGGGGGAGACCGAGAGAGACTTCATAGGCCTGTCGTCCCCCTACAATAGCGCGGCTCTTATTGAGATCCTGCCTGAGTATACGGTGAGGCCCATCATAAGCGGGGAGAGAAGTGTAAGGAATGTGAGAAGCGCCGTAAACGACGGGGGACTGAAGCATATAAGCATAGACTATAACGGGTCGAGCACATATATAGAGACCGAAAACATGAAGCCCTTTTCCGAGGCTCTGTTTGAGCTCTATAGGAGCGGGGGCACCGAGACCGAGAGCGAGATAGATACGGATCTTTCGATCTTTGACGGAAGAGTTGACGGGAGCATCTCAAATAACGGGGATTCGGATCTTACGGACGTGAGCATTATTTTCGGCGGGACAGTGCTCAAGGTCGGAGATATCCCCGCAGGGGAGAGCAGACGGATAACCGGGGAGGAGATGCTGACAGGCCCCGCAGGCATCCCCTATATAGAGGGAAATTATATAATGGGGCTCTCGGAAGCAGGGACATCTTCCGGCAGCGCCGATATGCAAAAGATACAGAGAAGCGGACTCATAGAGTATTACATGGAGAATTCTCTGGGGAATTCCTACGAGGAGGCCATAGTGACAGGCTTTTCGGAGGGTGAGGAAAAGCCCGCAAGCCTCGTGAGCGAGGGCATATCCTCCTACGGAACGACTCTCATAGTGAAGGATGCCGAGGCGCGGTTTGAAAAAGACGGTGAGGTCTACAGGCTCGCCCTCAGGGAGGAGCCCAAGCTTATATCCGGAGAGTACAACATGTACGACAACACCACAGGAGGAAACGCCGCTGTGGTCATAGAGTATTCCCTCGGGACGGACATAAGCGTCACAGGACTTAAGCTCAATAGGCTTTCGGAGGAGATGTCAGGCATGTCCACGAGAACGGGAGACCTGCTTCAGGCCTTTGAGGGAGATATATCCCTCTATAATTATTATACGAACTCCTACGACAACATGGAGAGCGGAAAGACAGAGTTTTCGGGAGACGAGCTCGTCTACTACCTGTCCCCCGGAAATACCATAACAGTGAGATACATACCTACAGAGAGCACAGGGGGGAACACAGCGGTATTTTTGCCCCTGCCCTCGGTAACAGGAGAGAGATCATGATCCTGTCCATGAAGAATATAAAAAAGTTTTACGGCAAGTTCTGCGCTCTGGACGGCCTCAACCTTGAGATAGAGGAGGGGGCTCTGTACGGCTTTGTAGGTCCCAACGGGGCGGGAAAGACCACTGCCATAAAGATAATGACGGGAATACTGTACCCTGACGAGGGGAGGGTCGTCATAGACGGCACAGAGGCGGGAAATGACAACATGAGGCTCAAAAAAAAGATAGGCTACGTGCCTGACAACTTCGGAGTCTATAATAACCTGACAGTCACTGAGTACATGAGCTTCTTTGCTTCCTGCTACGGCATAGAGGGCCTCAGGGCCGAAAAACGCATATCAAAGCTTTTGGGATATCTGGGCCTCTCCGACAGGGCTGACTTCTATATAGAAGCATTGTCGAGGGGAATGAAGCAAAAGCTCTCTCTGGCGAGGACCCTCATACATGACCCGAAGCTTTTGATAATGGACGAGCCAACCATAGGTCTTGATCCGGGGACCAGATTCGAGTACAAGCAGATACTCTCCGAGCTGTCGGAGCAGGGGAAGACCATACTCATAAGCTCCCATATACTGACGGAGATATCGGAGATGTGTACGGATATAGGGATAATAGATCAGGGAAGCATGGTGATGAGCGGAAGGCTCACGGACGTCATGAAGATGGTTACGGCCCAAAACCCCATCATCGTGACCCTTGCGGCAAAGATAACCCAGGCCATAAAGCTCCTGAAGGAAGAAAAAAACGTCAAGTCCATGAGTATAAGAGGCAACGACATACTCATAAATTTCGAGGGCACCAGAAAAAAGGAGGCGGAGCTTCTGGCAAAGCTCATAGAGGCGGAGCTTCCGGTGGTGAGCTTCTCGAGGGAGCAGGGCTCTCTGGAATCCATATTCATACAGCTTACGGGACACGATGAGGAAAGGACGGTGCTTTCACATGAGAATGAATCCGATCTTTAAGAGAGAGCTTACGGTAAGCGCAAGGAGTAAGAGCCTTCCTGCAGTCATCTGCGCCGTCAACGCCCTTCTGTTTGCGGTGACGCTCATAGGGGCCGCCGGGGTGACAGCCTCCATGAGTGCAAATGCCAGAGGGGATTACGGAGCTTTCCTCAGGATATACGGGCTGGTGGCCATGCTGGAGTTTTTGATGATCCTTTTCATAGCCCCCTCTCTGACCTCGGGGGCAATAAGCTCAGAGAGAGAGAGAGAGACCTTCGACCTGATGCTCACCACACAGATGAGGCCCCGGGAGATAATAACGGGGAAGCTCATGTGCAGTCTGGGCTTTACAGTCGTATTGGAGCTCTCCTGTATTCCTGCCATGCTTGTCTCGCTCATGTACGGCGGTGTCACGGTGGGAGAGATAATCACACTTTTCGGGGTCTATACGGCGGAGGCCTTTCTGTTTATGGCGGCGGGGATCTTTTTCAGCTCTTTTTCAAAGAGCACTGCGGCCTCCTCGGCCTTCACCTACGGATTTTTGGCCTTTTTGTGCTTCGGGACCGTTGTGATAAGCTTTATACTCTCGGCTATAAGCGGAGGAAGTAACAGGCTGGCCCTTCTCGTGCTCTTGTTCAATCCACTGGCAAAAGCCGCAGAAACGGTGGCGGGCCAGATGGGGGAGAGGGAGCTTCTCGGCGAGATATTCTCCCGCATATATGCGGGGTACGGACCGGAGCTCTCGGGATTTTGGAGCTCCCGTGGAGTCTTTTTGCAGCTTTTGATGGCGGCAGGGCTCATCTGCGGGGCGGTGGCAAATATCAGCCCCAAGAGAAAAAAGATAAAAGCGCTTGATTTTAATATGTAATGCCGGTATACTGTAGCGGCGATAAAATGAAAATTATCCCTTGTTCAGAGTGATGGAGGTACAGAGGACCTGAGAAGTCACGGCAACCCCGCTATGCGGAAGGTGCCCGCCTGAGCGAAACTTAAGTTTCGAACAACAAGGAGTTGAATGGCAGTCAACCCGTGTTCGAAAGCACGGGTTTTTATTTTGCCTCGATCCGAAAGAGGGATGAAAAGAGA
>CALWLK010000034.1 GCA_944381505.1 uncultured Lachnospiraceae bacterium | reverse complement strand
GTTTGGGACTTACCGTTTTGATAAAGGGAGACAAGGGATTTCTTGAAATCCTCATCGTATTTGTTGGGAGCATTTTTAGACATGGTATGACCTCCTTTTTCGTGTCTGAATAATTGTAACAAACATTCCTATTTTGTGTCTACTTTTTTAGTATAGCTCCAATGATAAGTTGCAACGCGTGTAATAATTGTCGGAATATCATCCGCGAGCACATGAATGACGGTTGGATTTCAGTGGAGAAAGAATTACCACCAAATTCAAAACATGAAGGGGAATTTTGTCCAAAGTATCAGGTTATGACAAAATATGGAGTTACAGACGGCTGGTATAAACCAAATGCAAAAGGTTGGTTTATTCTGATTTGGTTTATGACAGAAAGATGCTTGAATAAAGAAATAGATCTTGAAAGAGGAGATGTACCACGAGTTGTATTTCTGTCGGATAAAACTAATAATGTACATCGCATCCTGACTGCATGGAGTCCTCTTCCAGAGCCGTATCAGCCTGAAAGGAACAAAGATGAACAGAAAAAAATTGAGTAAGTCTGAGCGGATGAAGATATACAAAAAATGCAACGGACACTGTGCCTATTGCGGGTGTGAACTCGAATATAAGGATATGCAAGTAGACCACATAATCCCACTTCGGAAGGGTGGAAGCGACACTGAAGATAATATGGTCCCGGCATGCAGAAGCTGTAATCATTACAAGGCTACTTTTACACCAACGGAATTCCGTAGATATATACAAGAAATCCCTGACAGATTGCAGAGAGACAGTATTCCCTATCAAGTAGGGGTAAGGTTCGGAATCATAAAATCCAACAGGGATGTGAAATTTTACTTCGAAAGGAGCAAACAATGACATATCAGGAAGCTATTGATTGGATGGATGCCTTTAAGAGGACATATAAGGGCTCCCCAAAGGAAAAAGAGGCCTGTGAAGCCTGTGATATGGCTATAGAGGTCCTCAGAGAAGTGCAAAGCTATAGGTCAATAAAAGATATGACATTAGGAGTTATGACCAAGGCTTTAAAAGAGTTTTGGGAAATAGGGACAATAGAAGAGTGCCGGGAGGCGGTAGGGAAACAGAAGGCAAAGCAAATTATAAAAATAAGAAAAGGAGAATATTGTTGCCCTAAATGCTATACAGTTTACGATAATTGCATTTTTGAATATGACTACTGTATAAATTGCGGACAGGCTATTCGGTGGGACGAAAATTTGGAGGGAATGGGAGATGAATTATAAGAGGTGTCCGGTTGGAGAAATGAAAAATAATAATAGCGAGTTAGGATTAAAAGAAGCATGGGACACTGTAATTTCTGATCTTGAAGAACTGAAGCAGTACCGAGAAATAGGAACTGTAGAAGAGTTTAATAAGTCAGTAAAAGAAGAAAATATGCTCAAATTCTACTATTGCGAGTCTGAAGATGATTATTATATTGGACAAAATTTAGAAAATTTTTATTATGCAAGATACACAGAAACAGGTTTTGAATGGTTTATGTCTCGTTATCTTCCCTGGGGAGAACACATTGTTACATCAAACACTTTATGGAAAGAGTTTACTTATCCATCAAAGCCGAAGGAAATATCTTTATTTGAATGGTTACAAGGGTTTTTAAAAAAATATTGTGGCGGTACTGTGGAAGAGTGTAGGAAAGCGATGGAGAAGCAGAAGGCGAAGAAAATACTACCACTTAGAAATGGATTGCTTTATGAGGACGGATGGAGATACAAGTGTCCTAATTGCGGATGTGCAGTTGGAAGAAATGTTTATCATCCAGATGTTACAAAGGATTTTGAATATTGTTCGATGTGCGGACAAAGAATCGAGGGATAAGAATGTGAGGATGCATAATGGATGCTGTTAAATATTTTAAAGAAAAGGGAAGGATGTCAGATTTTTGTTCAATGGTGTGTGAAGATTGTCCATTAAATTTCAAAAATAATAAGAAGAGACTTTTATGCACCGAGTTTGAAAGTAAATATCCTGAAGAAGCCATTGCAATAGTAGAGCAATGGGTAAAGGAACATCCTGTAAAAACACGCCAGGACGAGTTTTTGGAGTTGTTTCCGAATGCAGATATAGACAAGGAGGGGGTACTTACGGTTATCCCGTGCCATATAGACAAAGGTATTAAAAAAATATACTGCCAAGCACTAAATGGTTGCATTGAATGTCGTAAAGCCTATTGGCTTTCGGAGGTGGAGTGATGGAATTAAAAAAGATACTTAGAAATATGTGGAGAGAAATGGGCAATAAAGATCTTCCCGATGAATATCTCGCAGCACACAATCATAATACCGCCGAGCAAGCGGCGTTTAAGGAATTTTCCTATGGCATAACAATGGTGCCGTGTAGAATGGTCTATCCGTATCTATATGCTTTAGCTACGGACGAAAGATTTTCTGAAATAGTTAAAGATATTGAAAGCGATTATGAAGCTTACTTGGGAGGTATAGATGGAGAAGATTAGGCTCAAGAAGTGCCCTTTCTGCGGAGGGGAGGCTATATTAAGACATGAACATTGGCGTGTAGATATGCAGTTTGACTACGATCATGACCTGTATTGGGTTGAATGCATATGCTGTAAAGCAAAAGGCTCTGAAATACAAGTGCGGAATGCACGTTACCGTAAATCAATGAATGTTGAATTAGGTGATGCAGAAAGAAAAGCTATAAAAGCATGGAACAGGAGGGAAGGTGAATAGGATGAGTAATGATTTAATAGACCGAAAAATGTTGATAAGATACCTTACGATCTCTGTTGATGGGAGGAGAATTCTGGAATATGATATTGATAATTTTCCGACCACGATTCCTATAAAAGATATGAAAGAAATTATTCGGAATCAACCGGCAGCCTTTGACAAGGAAAAAGTAATTGAGGAAATTAGAAAACAAGTTGGCACATGCAAATGTGAGCATTGTGAAGAATATGTTGATTGTGATGCATGCAGAGCCGAGGAAGCTGTTAAGATTGTCGAGAAAGGTGGAATTGAATGAGCGATGATTTAATAAGCCGAGGAAGATTAACTATAAAAAAGTCTACATCAAAAAATAAAATGAAAAGAGAGCGTGGTAACTATTCTAATACTATTTTCAATGGAGAAGCAGAGACTTGTAGGTATTCTGATGTATACTACAACGGAGAAGTGGAAGTAAATTATTCTCGTCCTGATGTAGATAATTTTAGTGGAGGTTTTTAAAAATATAAAGCAGGAAAGATACTTAGTAAATAATTGAATAAATGAAGCAAAATTGAAGATTGGTTTGAGGAGGGATAGATGGCTATAGGATATATAGTAACAGATATGCCGGACAGATGTAGAAATTGTCAGTTTTTGTTTGAAGCTTCTAATAAAATTGAAGATCCTTTTTATAATTGCATAATTAATTTTCCTTACACAGACAGGCCGGCATACATAACAAAAAAAGAGCTTAATACTAAGCCTTCATGGTGTCCGATACGGCCTCAACCTGAGCGGTGGAATCGGTCAAATATCATGGACGAGTACGATGATGGAATCGTAAACGGTAGGAATGGGCTGATTGATGAAATGTTTGGAGGGGAAAATGACGGAAAAACAACAAGCTGAAGCAATTACTAAGGCTTGTAAAACATTGGGATTGGATGGTCACATCACATGGCATACAAAAGCGGTAGATGCATATACATGGGCGGAGAAAATTTCTGCTCGATTTCGGAATGGCAGAAGGCCACGGCCTGTGAAAAACAGCTATATGTATTGTGATACATTGGATATGTGTTTTTTTTATGGAGGTGAACACGGGGATATGCCCTATATGACATATGCAGGGTTTGTTACTGCAGATAGCCGGGATATCACAGAAAAGAAACTTGTTAACGCCTTTGAAAAAGCAACTTTTGTATTAAAAGAAATGAGACGAATAGCCAAGGAGGAAGTATGACTTTACAAGAGTTGACGGAAATAAATTGCCTTATGAAAGAAAAGGAAATTTTAGATAAAAAAATAACTTCGTTAGAAAACGCATATACAATAAAGTTTTGTACACTTAAATCTGAGGATTTAGTTTTAAGAGATGATGGAGATGATAAATTATTATTTAAAGAAGTCATTGATATTCTATTAAGAATTCTAAGAAAAGAAAGGATCCAATTGATACGGAAACTTATAACTATGGGAGTGGAGATAGAAATCCCTTATGAATATTGAATAGAGGTGAAAATGAGAAAGATACTGTTTAAAGCCAAGCGAAAGGATAATGGAGAGTGGGTAGAGGGCAACTATTACGAATCTAAAATGAGCGGGTGCTATATTCTTACACCGAAACTCAAAATTAGAAAAGGGGATGGGGTTGCCATTGAAGATGATTTTCTTTTATTTGAAATCGACCCCGAAACCCTCTGCCAGTACATAGGTAAAACGGATAAAAACGGCAGAAAAATTTTTGAGAGAGATATTGTCGGATTCCTTGATATAACCTCAACAGAAAACGGATGTTCAGAGCATTATTGCATAGAAGAAGTTGTGTGGGATGATGAAGAGGGCTGTTTTCATGTGATAAACAGGTTGTCCGCTGAATCGTGGGAGGTTTTAGATGAATGCGAAGTGTTAGGAAATGTTTTTGACTATAAGGAGATTGACAGATGAAGTACATAGCATCCTGTTCGTTCGGCAAAGATAGCTTGGCCACTGTAATATTAGCCCACGAGCATGGAGAGCCACTTGATGAAATAGTATATGTTGAGGTTATGTTTGATAATGAAATAAGTGGTGAAACACCTGAACATACAGACTTTATTTACAACAAAGCAATTCCGAAGCTTGAGAGTTGGGGCTATCCTGTGAAGGTGTTGAGAAGTGAAAAAACATATATGGATTGTTTCAATCATATAGTTGTCAGAGGGAAAACGCAGGGCAAGAAAAGAGGATTTCCAATGCAGGGACATTGCAATGTTAATGGGAATTGCAAACTTGCTCCTATACGAAAGTATATGAAGGAGCAACCTAAAAACC
This sequence comes from uncultured Lachnospiraceae bacterium, assembly GCA_944381505.1. Taxonomy (GTDB): domain Bacteria; phylum Bacillota; class Clostridia; order Lachnospirales; family Lachnospiraceae; genus Avilachnospira. The sequence continues at coordinate 30,526 of CALWLK010000034.1, read as the reverse complement.
TTATTCAGTATGTTGGAATAGCATTAGATGAGCCTAAGAGACTTGCTCGGTTGGAAGCCAATAGAGTAAGTTTACTTGCTAAATATAAGTATACAGAACAGATGGCTTTTGAATTGTGCAAGGAATATAATCTTTTAAGTCCTATATATGATTTTACAAATAGAGGGGGATGTTGGTTTTGTATGAACGCCAAGGATAAAGAGTTAAGACACTTAAGAGACAACCATTCTGAACTATGGCAAAGGCTCCTTGCCCTGGAGAATGAACCAAACCTTGCAGGTCCAATATGGAACACTCTGACACAGACAAGCTTGCATGACAAGGAGGAGCAGTTTTACATAATGGATAATCAGATAAATTTATTTCAGGAAAACGATCTTTCTTTGCGAAAAAATGTTGATAAATATAAATAAATAATATTATTTGATATTTAATTATGCTCGCCGTTGTGATATAATAACACCAAAAGAGAGGAGAGTGTATGGGTTGGGTGCAGTACAAGCTTCCTACCGGAGAGATAAAGGAACTTTGGGTAAGTAGAGATTCTCCGGATAATATTAGGAATATAAGTATAATAAAAAATAATAATTTATCATTTCGGTTTTGTAAATTAGACAAAAAACAGGATCTAACTCCTATATCCGAATGGATGAGTTAAGATTATGTATATTTAAACAAATAATATTGAGGTAAAAATATGAAAAATTTAACTGAACCAGTCAATAGCCCTTCTTATTATAATGAAGGGAGAATAGAAGTAATAGATTTTATTGAGGATAAAAAACTCGGATTTCATTTAGGGTCGGCGATTAAATATATCTGTCGAGCCGGAAAGAAAAATCCTGAGAAAGAGGGGGAGGATTTGGCAAAAGCTGTTTGGTATTTACTCAGGTACATTGGGTTTCAGCTCCCCGCAAAGCAACAGAATTTTAAAATGGCTACAGACGCGTTTGAAACAGTGGAAAGAAGCCTCAAAAGTTTAAAAGGAGAATTTGATTTTATGAAGGAATACTGTACAGAGTCTCTCCCTGATACCGGTAGCCAAGAGAGCGATAAGAGATGATTGGAGACTTAGATAATGAATGTAGTATTTGAGAACAGCGCCGGAGAAAAAAGAGTAATAACTAAGAATGTAGATATGGATATAGCTATGAGAACTATCAATGTGTTTTTGATAGATCATAACTATAAAGCTCCATATTACAGATATATGCAATCAGGAAGCGATATTCAAATAGATGTTGGCTCGCACACTGAATTTTTCTATTTGACTGATTGCAGAATTAAAGATATTAATCAATATTTCAAAGAAAGGGGGAATGAATGATTGAAACAAAAGTAAAAAAAAGAGACGGCAGAATTGTTGGTTTTGATAAAAATAAGATTGTCAATGCAATATTCAAAGCTTTCAAAGAGGTTGATGGAAAGGTTGATGAATATGCCAAAGAAGTTGCAGATAAAGCAGTTCAAACAATAGAGATAAATAATTCGAAACCTGTTTTGGACGTAGAAGAAATTCAAGATTCGGTAGAACTTACTTTAATGTGTTCTTACCGCAAAGATGTTGCAAAAGCCTACATAAGATATAGGTATCTGCATGAGATGGGAAGAGACAGATATTCCTTGTTAATGAGAGCGGTTGCCAACAAGCTTGAAGCACAGGATGTTGAAAATCAAAATGCAAATGTAGATGAAAAATCTTTTGGTGGCAGATTAGGAGAAGCCACAAGAGTTCTTACAAAAACATTTGCTCTTGATTATTTGTTAAGCCCGATGGCAAAAGCCAATCATGAAAATAACGAAATTTATATTCATGATTTGGACAACTATGCAGTTGGAAATCATAACTGTCTAAGTATTCCATTTGACGATCTGCTAAAAAATGGATTTAACACAAGACAGACTGATGTACGCCCGGCTCAAAGTATTAATACGGCTTTTCAGTTGGTTGCTGTAATTTTTCAGCTGCAGAGCTTACAGCAGTTCGGGGGAGTGGCGGCGACACATTTAGATTGGACTATGGTTCCTTATGTGAGGAAGAGTTTTTATAAACATTGGCAAGATGGTATTAAGTATTGTGAAGGAATATCTCTAAATAATATTGAACCAATTGCGCCGGAAGATGTCAGCATTGAAGCCGATTACTATAAAACACGATACCCTAAAGCTTATTCATATGCTTTAGACATGACCGTTAAAGAGACAAATCAGGCGGTCGAAGCAATGTATCATAACTTAAATACATTGCAGTCACGTTCCGGGAATCAGTTGCCTTTTAGCAGTATTAATTATGGAACGTGTACTTTACCCGAAGGAAGGATGGTAATAAAAGCGTTACTTGAAACATCCATAAAAGGGATGGGGAAATTACACAAAACATCTATTTTCCCCTGTGGGATTTTTCAGTGTATGAAAGGTGTGAATCGCGTCTTTGGGGATCCGAACTATGATTTATTCAGACTTGCATTAAAATCAACAGCACTAAGACTTTATCCTAATTATGTGAATGTGGATTGGTCTGTAAATGAGGGGTATGACAGAGATGATCCTCGTACATATACCTCAACCATGGGTTAAAAACCTACACTATGGCCCATGTAAAACTTGGTGAACCTATAAATATAGGGTGTGAGAATAGCTGCGGCTTCAAGTAGGACAATGACTTGTTAATATTCTTGCTAACGGGGAACCTCGGAAGAGTAATCGCCGTGCTAAACATAATCAAATTATATGATTATATTTTGACTATGTATGTGAAGAGAGTATCGAAAGGATATCTGCTGCGTAATTCGAGTTGCAACAGAGAATAACCGAGTAGGGTAATCAGTAGGTGAAAATCCTGCGGTAAAGCGCCAAGCACTGATCGAACAGTGATGATGTACTCCAAGGTGAAAGCCTTGTGTAGAACGTATAACGGCTTTGATATAAACGGATTAGGACAATTAAAAGACGGTAGAGGGAATATTTGCCCTGTGACAATTATTTTGCCTACAATCGCAATGGAAGCCGTACAGGAAACCGGTAGTGCCGTAGGAGACGGCAATGCTACAGAATCATTTATGCAGCTCCTTGAAAATAAAATAGCAGAAGCTAAAGATATGCTTCTTGAGAGATTTGAATGGATATGTTCGCAGTCACCCGACAGTGCCAAATTCATGTATGAAAATAATCTGATGGCAGGATATGTTCCTGAAGAAGGCATAAGGAGCGCTATGAAGCATGGTACATTGGCAATAGGTCAACTGGGACTTGCGGAAACACTTCAAATATTAATCGGATGTGATCACACAGAGCCGAGAGGTATGGAGTTAGCCAAAAAAATTGAAAGTTTATTCAAAGAAAAGTGCGCCAAATATAAAAAGGAATATAGTTTAAATTTCGGTGTTTACTATACTCCGGCAGAAAACTTATGCCATACCGCAATGAATAAATTCAAAGAAAAATACGGTATAATCCCTAATGTTTCAGACAGAGAGTATTTTACCAATTCAATGCATATTCCGGTTTGGAAAAAAATGTCTCCATTTGAAAAAATTAACTTAGAAGCCCAGCTTACGGGATATTCGAATGCGGGATGCATCACTTATGTCGAATTGGACGGTGGGGTTAAAAATAATATTTTTGCTATGGAAGTGCTGGTAAACTATGCTATGGACAAGGATATCCCTTATTTTGCTATAAATGTACCAAATGATACTTGTCTGAGTTGTGGGTATATGGATGAAATGGGAGATAAGTGTCCTATTTGCGGTGGGACGGATATACAAAGACTTCGCCGTGTGACGGGATATTTGACAAGCTCATACACAACCGCCTTTAATAAAGGAAAACGACAAGAGACGGAGCAGAGAGTAAAGCATACCGGTTGTGAGGTATAATAATGTTTTACAGTAAAATATTGAATTATGACTGTGTGAACGGGGTAGGGTGGAGAGTTTCCCTTTTTGTCTCAGGATGTAATTTTCACTGTCATAATTGCTTCAATCAAGAGCTTCAAGATTTTGATTACGGCAAACCCTATACAAAAGAAACAGAGGAACTGATATTAAATCTCCTTGACAACCCCAACATAAAAGGCTTAAGTATTCTCGGCGGAGATCCTCTTTGTCAGACTTTAGAAGACATGGAGAAGCTCCTTCAATTAGTGCATAAAACACATGCATTAGGGAAAGATGTATGGATTTGGTCGGGGTATACATGGGAGTCTTTGGATATACCATTTTATACTGCGGTAAAAGAAATGCGAGGAGGTCGTTGTCCTATAGAAGAACTCCTTTCAACCGCCAAAGCCGTAGCCAAAACCAAGAGGGAATATATGGCCGCATGGTTGGTAAGAAACTGCGATGTATTTGTTGACGGAACTTTTGTGGAATATCAAAAAGACCTATCCTTGCCTTGGAGAGGATCTGCAAATCAACGAGTAATTGATGTACGACAATCTCTCGGAAAGAATAAGCTGGTATTGTTTAAAGATGAAAGTGTGAATGATGATAACAAATAAAGATATACAAGATTATGTTATACTGCGGAAAGCCGGGATTAAGAAATACCTTGAAAAACATCCCGGGATTGCCGCTAAAAAGCTGTTGGTTATTCAGGTGGGAGATAATCCCGCCTCCAACAGCTATATAAAAGGAAAAGTAAAAGACTTCAATGAGGTCGGTATGGGTATAGAAGTTGCTAAAATTCCCGACTATAATCTCACCGCCGCTGTTTTGGATATATACGGAAAATTTGTGACTATAGCAAGTTCAAAGAAATATGCCGGAGTAATATTACAGTTACCCGTACCGTTTATGAACGAGGAAACTAAGAGACTTATAAGACATATTCCGGGGGAATATGATGTGGACGGATTGACCGGGAAGAGTGATTTTACTCCATGTACACCTAAAGGAGTAGTTGATTTCTTAAAATATAAGAAAGTTGACCTTGCCGGCAAACGTGCGGTAGTAATCGGCAGAAGCGATCTTGTAGGGAAACCTCTGGCTGAATTACTGACAGACGCCGATATGACCGTTACCCTTTGTCACAGCAAAACCAATCCTGCAGATTTATGTGACGCAATGGATTACTCTGATTTTATTTTTACTTGTATAGATAAAATAGAATATTTTAATGAGGGTATAGGGAACGCCAATCTTGTAGATATAGGGCTCGGGAAGGGAGAGGATGGGAAGCTTCACGGTAACTACGCTAAGAGAGTTATAGACATGGCTTTGGAAAAAGGTAAGGAAGATTCATCTCAAGTAATTATAAGTGGCATAGGCGGGGTCGGCTTGCTTACGAGACTGGCGTTACTGGAAAACACTATTGAGGCGGCTGAGAACTTATATGAAGAAGAAATATAATGCGGTAATAGATTTTGCGGTTTCTCTTTCTATGTTTAACTCGGGAAACGATGAAGATTACATAATGAGAGAGGTCGAAAAAATCACAGATAAAATTGAAAAAATAATACCTACAGATATTGAGGCGGATATAAGTGAACCGTCGTTGGAAATTTTTGAGGAGGATGAATGGTAAAGATAGCCGAATTTAAAAAAGTATCAAAAGAACAGTTTTTTGATGATATTAATCGTATAAATGAAGATATTTACGGTCATATAAAGCTCCCAAAAAGAGCTACGAAAGGTTCTGCGGGGCATGATATATATGCTCCTATGGACATATTCATTGAGCCGGGACAAACAATGACAGTACCTACCGGAATAAGATGTAAAATAAGCTCGGGATGGGTTATGTTGATTTTCCCTCGGAGCAGCATGGGAATAAAACATAAAATGTCGTTAAATAATACTGTAGCGGTTATAGATGAGGATTATTATTATTCCGACAACGAAGGACATATTTTCATATCCATAAAAAATAACGGCAGGGAAGTGTTGGTTATTCCTCAAGGAAAGGCTTTTTGTCAAGCTATTTTTGTTCCTTTCGGTACGGCAGATAGTGAGACGGTAACTACAGTCAGAAACGGTGGGATAGGCAGCACAAGTGAGGAGATGAAACTTGAAAATATTTTTAAATAATATCGGAGAGGCAACACGATTTGCAGAAATTTGTAATAAGTATGAACAGTATGATGTAGATGTGAGCCGCGGAAAATATATGGTAGACGGTAAAAGTTTTCTCGGGTTACTCGCTTTGGGGCTGAATAAAGAGTTAGAGGTTTGTATATTAACCAACAAAGAATCTGTTAAAAATGGTTTTCATGAAGATATAAAACCATTTAGTGTTTAGGAGGAAATAAGAAATGATAGTTGATGATTTGATAAGTATAGATGTAAGTACACTTGAAGACAATTTTGCGGTTGTTAAATACATTATTCGCGCCGATATAAAAAAGGTGATCTTCCATGATCCCGCAACAATAGTTTATTGGTCTAATGGTGAGAAAACAGTCGTTAAATGTAGTGAGAGAGATAGATTTGATAAAGAGAAGGGATTGGCTATGGCGATAGCCGAGAAATATTTCGGTGGGTATTCAAAATTCAAAAAATGCATCAAAAACGCAGTTACTGTGGAAAAGAAGTCTGAAACAGACAAGAAAGAGGAGTGTTAATGCTGACTAAGGATAATATCTTGGATTATATCAGAGATTTACAAAAAGAAGCAGATGAAATAAAAGAATGTTTAGAAAAAACTTCTAATTCCACAGTAAAGAAGCATCTTCGGCAAGGTTTATGGAATGTTGAAGATAATTTATACAGATATAAATTGCAAGCTCGTGCTTGGGGATTGGAGGTATAAATGAGTGATTGGACAGGTAATTCCAAAAGCATCTATACAACCCTCGGGGCCTCTAACCATACCGACAAAGACAGGGAGCAAAATGATTACTATGCTACCGACCCTATAGCTATAGATGTACTTTTACAACAGGGGGGGGTAAAACTTAAAAATCCCATATGGGAGTGTGCCTGTGGAGAAGGCCATTTATCTGAGCGGCTTAAGCAATACGGATATAATGTATATTCCTCCGATTTAATAGATAGAGGCTATGGTGAGGGAGGAGTTGACTTTCTCACCGACAATCGCCTATGGCACGGAGATATAATCACAAACCCTCCATATAAGTATGCAAAAGAGTTTGTAGAACATGCTTTAGATATTGTTGATGATGGATGTAAGGTGATTATGTTTTTAAAGCTACAGTTTTTAGAGGGTAAAGCTCGGAAAGAATTGTATAAAAAATATCCGTTAAAATCTTTAATGGTAAGTAGCAGCAGGATATTGTGTGCCAAGAACGGAGAGTTTGAAAAAATGAGAGCCGGTGGTGGTTCTGCCATGGCTTGCGGTTGGTATATATGGGAGAAAGGGTATAGTGGTGAGCCTACTATAAAATGGGTCAATTGATGCTTTGTGAGGTGATTTAATGGATCTGCATGTGTATGAGCAGATTGATGGATTAGAGAAGATAGCAAAAGAAAATAACATAGATATTCCTCGTCTGAGAGGGTATAGGCTCATGAAGTATGAGGAGCCGATTTCTAAAGCTGAAATCAATGAGATGAAAAAAGAGGGGGAAGTATCTGTTGCGAAACGGTTGTGTGAAGCAGATCCCTTTTGGTGCCCGACCGCAGATTGGCATACCATAAGTGAGTATACGGATGCGATAAAAGATTATTTTCTTATAAAAAACGGTTCGGGTGAATATATAGGTATAAGATGGGACAGAATTCACGGGGAAAAGCGTAAAATTCTAAAGTTTGCGATTAAGAAAAACAACCGCAATATTCAAAAACAATATGATATGTGGAATAAATATGCCGGTCATGATGATGTTTTGTATATTCACTCAAGAATGGGCGGGAATAATTGGAAGTATTATGAAGAAAAGCAAGATATATTAAATCAGCCTTGGTTTCTTGATAGGGTGGATGACTACTGGGATTCAACATATTGTGATTTTTATGCAAAAATTAAGGTATGAGAAAGGAATAAAATAAATGAGTTATGACATCAGTCTGAAAGATCCTGTCACTAATAAAACATTGGAGCTTAACGACCTTCATTTTATGAAAGGTGGTACTTATGCGGTCGGTGGAATGAGAGAACTGTGGCTCAATATAACATATAACTACGCTCAATGGTATTACAAGGATGGGGTTTTCCCGGACAGAGGCGAAGTGGAGTTTAAGAACTCGGAAGGGGAGGCTTATACAATAGACTGTAGCGGTATCAGGGCTATTTATGGACTTTCCGGAGGGGAAAGCATTCCTGTTTTGGAACATGCCATTAAAACTCTTGAAGACATGAAAGAGGATTTGAGTGAAGAAGAGATCAGAGAATGTGAGGAACACAATGTAAACGGATATTGGATTCCGACTCGCTCCAATGCAATCAAGCCCTTATATCAACTTCTTGCAATGGCGAGACTGAGACCTGACGGAATATGGAACGGAGATTAAAATAAATAATAATGAGGTAATATTTTGCAAAACAAGTTAAAATTTATAGATTTTTTTGCGGGAGTCGGTGGAATGAGAAGGGGGCTGGAACTTGCGGGCTGTGAATGCGTAGGTTTTTGTGAATATGATAAATTTCCCGTAATGAGTTATACCGCAATGCACTTAGCTACCCCCGAACAGTTGGAATATATTAAATCATTGCCGATGAAACAGCGACAGAAAGAAATTTTAAAGGAGGAATACAGAAATGGTGAATGGTATGCCGGAGATATTAGAAGTATCAAAGGAGGAGATATCCCAAAAGCCGATATATGGGGATATGGAAGTCCTTGTTTTACAAAAGGAACTTTAATTACAACACATAGAGGATTGATTCCTATTGAAGAAATAAAAGCAGGAGATTTGGTGCTGACTCATAAAAATAGATTCAAAAGAGTAATAACTCCAATGATAAATATTAAGAGAGGAATTTATACTTTAAAAGTCCAAGGTAGCCCAAACACAGAAGTAACCGGCAATCACCGATTTTATGTGAGAGAAAAACAAAAAAAATGGAACAATGAAAAAAGAATGTATGAATACCATATCTCAGAGCCTTTTTGGAGAGAAGTAAAAGATTTTACCGGGAATGAGCTTATTCAATTCCCTAATAATCTCAAAAATGAAAACATTTATAATCTTACGGAAGAAGAATGTTGGTTAATAGGAAGATATATTGCAGATGGATATATCAGAGACGATATAAGGAAAGATCGCCCCTCTCATAATCAAAAAGTTGTATTTTGTATTGGAAAACAAAAAGCCCAGGATTTTGAAAAACATATTTCAAACATAAAAATGTTGAAAATCAATGAAAGAACTGCAATAAAATATAGTGCGGGGAATAAAAAATTATTTGCTTTATGTCTGCAATGTGGCAGAGGAGCTGAAAATAAAATTATTCCGCAATATATATTAAACCTTCCATCTGATTTACTAAAAATATTTATTGACGGATATATGAGCGGAGATGGTAGTTATTCAAAAAATGTTTACAAAGCTACTTCAATAAGTAAAAAACTAATCTATCAATTAGGGCAATGCATTGAGAAAGCTTATAAAAAAGGATATAGTATATTTTTTCATGAAAACGAAAAAACAACAACAATTGAAGGTCGTATAGTGAATCAAAAAGATTCGTGGATTATAAATTATAGAGCCGAGCCTCAAAAATCACTATCATACTATATTGATGATTGTCTATGGTGCCCTATTAAAGAAATCACATATAATCCAAAACGTGTAGAAACAGTATATAATATGGAGGTAGAAGATGATAACAGCTACACAGCAAACAACATGGGAGCCCATAACTGCCAAGATTTCTCTATTGCCGGAAAAAGAGCGGGGCTCGAAGGAGATAAATCAAGTCTTATCAGAGAAATCTTCCGGCTACTTAATGAAATCTCAGAAGAAGATAGACCCGAATGGCTTATCTACGAAAACGTTAAGGGAATGCTTAGTTCAAATAAGGGATGGGATTATGCCTCAATCCTCATTGAAATGGACTCACTCGGGTATGATGTGCAATGGCAGCTTTTCAACAGTTGTGAATGGGGAGTGCCCCAAAACAGAGAGCGTGTCTACACTGTGGGACATCTTAGATCCCGAGGTTCTCGAAAAATATTTCCTGTCGGAGGAACAAACCAAAAAAATAGTATTTCAGTTATAGGGAATGTCTTTCATAACGGCAAAACACATCAGGGAGATGAAATACTGGATGTAAAAGGAGCGGGAAATTGCTTAAAGGCAACGATCTATAAATCCCCGGTAAAAGTAGGTATTCCTATTAAAGTAGAGCAGATAGGCAGAACACCAAGGGATAATAGAGACAATCCGAATGACTGGCGTGTATATTCTCCGGACGGCATTGCTCCGTGCTTAAATTCGATGGGAGGAGGGAACAGGGAGCCTCAAGTACCGGTTCCTGTATTTGTCGATATGAGCACGGCAGGAGCTGTGTTTACCGATACTGCGAGATGTCTCAAGGCAAGGTATAATGCCGGAGTAACCAACAGACAAGGAGATAATTCCGGGATTGCCGTACCGGTGCTTACTCCGGATAGAGCTGAGAAACGCCAAAACGGCAGACGCTTTAAGGAGAACGGGAAACCTATGTTTACATTAACCGCCCAAGACAAACATGGAGTAGCGGTAAATGTTGAGGTAGGGGGTATATATACGAATGCTTCTCCGGAGTTTCAAAGAGGTATTTGTAAAGATAAAGCAAGAACATTAAAATCCAGTAATAATGATGCGGGCGTTGTGTATAGTATATCTGCTGAAGCTAAAGATGTTCCTGAACAATATATAAAACTAAAAACAAAAAATGGTGCCGAAATTTGTGCCGTTTGGAGCCAAAAGTATGAGTGCTATATGGCTATCCGAAAATTAACTCCAAGAGAGTGTTTCAGGTTACAGGGATGGAATGATGAATATTTTGACCGAGCCGCATTAGTAAATAGTGACAGTCAGCTATACAAGCAGGCAGGGAATGGAATAACCGTTAATGTTGCCGAGGCGGTCGGTAGGGCAATCAATCAATCAAAATCCCTATAGACGCTTTGATTTAATTAGTTGTGGCAGGATGATGAAGATAATGGAGAAGAAAGTAATTACCGAAGAAAAGGGGTTAGAGGCTGAATGGTATAAACGAGCTAAAAATATGAAGGCTGAGGATTTTCCTGAATTTTTTTCGTGACAAATTCGTGACAAATTTTATGTCAAAAACGGTATATAAAAGCTTCTGCAATATATATAAAACATATACTTCGGACATAGAAAAAACACGGAAAATAAAGGCTTTTGCGCTAAAATCCTTATTTTACCGTGCTTGCATCAAAAAAGCTACTGACGGGAATCGGACCCGTGACCTCCGCACTACCAATGCGACGCACTACCGACTGTGCTACAGTAGCTTATATCTAAAGCTTAATTAATATAGCATAAGCTAAAAAACTTGTCAACTTTGATTTGCCAATGTTTTGCAATTTTGATATACTCAAAATCAAGATAAGACTGAAATCGAAAAAAGGGAGGCTTTTATCAGATGCACAGTAGCGAGACCATAATAGAGGGCAGAAATGCGGTGTTGGAGGCTCTTCGCTCAGGCAAATCCGTAGACAGGGTCTTCGTCCTTGAGGGCGCTCATGATGGACCCTTATCGACAATAGTGCGGGAAGCCAAAAAGCACAGAGAGACAAGGATAGATTTTGTCAGGAAGGAGAGGCTTGACGAGCTCTCGGAGACAGGAAAACATCAGGGTGTCATAGCCTATTCGGCGGCATATGATTACGCAGAGGTCTCGGACATACTTGAGGCTGCAAGAGCCAAGGGAGAGCCGCCCTTTGTATTCATCCTTGATGGAATAGAGGACCCCCATAACCTGGGAGCAATCATAAGGACTGCAAACCTCTGTGGAGCCCACGGAGTTATTATACGCATGAACAGGGCTGTGGGGCTCACCGCCACCGTGGCGAAGGCCTCGGCGGGAGCTTTGAATTACACTCCTGTTGCTAAGGTCACCAACATATCCGAGACCATAGAGAAGCTGAAGAAGGAGGGGCTCTGGTTCGTCTGCGCCGACATGAAGGGAGAGGTAATGTACCACCTCGATCTCAAGGGACCTATAGGCTTGGTAATAGGAAACGAGGGCTCGGGGGTGTCCAGACTTGTGAGGGAAAAATGTGATATGACTGCGGCCATACCCATGAAGGGGGATATAGATTCCCTGAACGCCTCTGTGGCGGCCGGAGTTCTGGCCTACGAGATAGTTCGCCAAAGGCTGAGGGGATGATACTGACATGCCATCGGAAGTGTTACGGCCTTGGCAGGCCGATGCTTATATATTTAATTCTTAATTTTATCAGGAGGTATATCATGGCACATATAAACGATTTGTCACACTCGACAGGGATACCCACACCACACATAGGCTGCGGAGACAGGGCGGAGATAGCGGAGACAGTGCTCCTTCCGGGAGATCCGCTGAGGGCGAAGTTTATAGCGGACAATTTCTTTGAGAATGTGAAGCAGTTCAACTCGGTGAGGAATATGTTTGGTTACACAGGCGAGTACAAGGGAAAGAGAGTATCGGTCATGGGAACAGGCATGGGATGCGCTTCCATGGGTATATATTCCTACGAGCTCATGAATTTCTACGGAGTCAAGAATCTCATCAGAGTGGGAACAGCGGGAGCCCTCTCAAAGAAGCTCAAGGTAAAGGATCTGGTGTTCGGCATGGGAGCCTGCACTACCTCGAACTACGTGAAGCTCTTCGGCCTTCCCGGGGATTTCGCGCCCATCTGTTCCTATGAGCTCCTCTCAAAGGGGGTGAAGGCTGCCGAGGAGAAGGGCTTCAGATACCATGTCGGAAACGTCCTTAGCTCCGATATGTTCTACGGCTACGATCTGCCATCGGCCAATACTTGGTCCGAGATGGGAGTATTGGCGGTGGAGATGGAGACTGCAGCCCTCTACTCAAATGCGGCGAAGGCAGGGGCAAACGCTCTTGCACTCCTCACCATATCCGACACCGACGACGAGGTTACTACCGCCGAGGAGAGGCAGACCTGCTTTACCAACATGATGGAGGTGGCTCTGGAGATAGCTTGATCCGGGGCGATATAAAGATTTAAAAACACATAATGTATAGAGTTTACTGAATCTGTGAGCTCGGATCCTCCGCTTTGGGGGCTTTGTCCGTGAGGACAGCCGGAAGGGGGTGCCCGGGCTCTTTATTTTGGGCGGGGACTGAGTGAAAATGTTAACTTTTCCTTTTCCAATAAACAATACTATGTTATAATCAATACCAAATTTGTCTTTATTTTTAGGATATAAGGAGCTTTGCTATGGCTAAAGAGAACGTAACTGACGAGAGAAACGAAGCCGCGGAAGTCGTTTCAAAGAATTTCATAGAGCTGGAGATAGACAAGGATCTGGCAGAGGGAGTATACGATCACGTACACACCAGATTCCCTCCGGAGCCAAACGGTTATCTCCACATAGGCCACGCGAAATCAATACTTTTAAACTACGGCCTTGCCGAGGAGTACGGAGGAAAGTTCAATCTCCGCTTTGACGACACAAATCCCACCAAGGAGAGGTCGGAGTTCGTGGAGTCCATCATTGAGGATGTGAAGTGGCTGGGAGCAGACTTTGAGGACAGACTGTTTTTTGCCTCTGACTATTTTGAAAAGATGTACGAGTGCGCCCTGCTCCTCATAAAGAAGGGGAAGGCCTACGTATCGGATCTCTCCGCCGAGGAGATAAGGGAGTACAGAGGCGATTTCAACACTCCCGGAAAAGAGGATCCTTCGAGGGAGAGGAGCGTTGAGGAAAATCTTGACCTCTTTGAGAGGATGAAAAACGGTGAGTTTGCGGACGGGGAGAAGGTACTTCGCGCAAAGATAGATATGGCTGCGGGAAACATCAACATGAGGGATCCTGTCATATACAGGATAGCGAGGCTCACCCACCACAACACAGGCGACAAGTGGTGCATCTATCCCATGTACGACTTTGCCCATCCCTTGGAGGACGCTATTGAGGGTATAACCCACAGCTGCTGTACACTTGAGTTTGAGGACCACAGGTCTCTCTATGACTGGTTTGTGAGAGAGTGCGAATTCGAGAATCCTCCCAGACAGATAGAGTTCGCGAAGCTTTATTTGACCAATGTGGTAACGGGAAAGAGATACATAAAGAAGCTGGTGGAGGACGGAGTCGTTGACGGCTGGGACGATCCCAGGCTTGTCACCATAGCCGCTCTCAGAAGAAGGGGCTATACCCCTGAATCCATAAAGAAATTCGTAAAGCTGGCAGGAGTTTCAAAGGCCAACTCCTCCTGCGAGCTGGATATGCTGGAGTACTGCATAAGAGACGACTTAAAGCTTAAAAAGCCCAGGATGATGGCCGTGTTAAAGCCCCTGAAGCTCATAATAGACAACTGGGAGGAGGGGAAAAAGGAGATACTTGACATCCCCAACAACCTTGAGGTCCCCGAGATGGGCACGAGGAAGGTTAGCTTCGGAAGGGAGCTCTACATAGAGCAGGACGATTTCATGGAGGTGCCTCCACACAAGTATTTCAGGCTGTTCCCCGGAAACGAGGTAAGGCTTATGGGAGCTTACTTTGTGAAGTGTGTGGGCTTTGACAAGGACGAGGCGGGAAACATCACCTGCGTCCACGTCACCTATGATCCTCTGACAAAATCAGGCTCGGGAGATCCGGGAAGGAAGGTCAAGGGGACCATCCACTGGGTGAACGCAAAAGATTGCTACAGAGCTACCGTAAGGCTCTACGAGAACCTTGTGGACGAGGAGAAGGGAAAGCTCAACGAAGACGGCACTTTGAATCTGAATCCGAATTCGTTGACCGTACTTGAGGATTGTATGCTGGAGCCCACACTGAGGGAGGCAAAGCCCTATGACAGTTTCCAGTTTGTGAGGAACGGATATTTTAACGTGGACGAGAGGGACAGCAGAGAGGGAGAGCCCGTATTTAACAGGATAGTGGGGCTTAAATCCTCCTTCAAGCTTCCCCGATAAGTACTTTTTGGAGTTTCGAGATGCCCGACAGATTGAACACAGGTCTCAACATTGACGAGGAGCACAGGAGAGCCGGCATAGGAACAGACATAGGCGAGACGGGAGTGACGGTTAAATATCCCGCGGCCTACGTCCCCTTGGCGGAGCGGGAGCTGGAACAGCCCCCCTCCTTCACTCCTCCCGAGGAGCTGTATGACGACCTTATAAAGACGATAAAAAAATACCATCCCTCCGCCGACCTTAGCATGATAAGGAGAGCCTATGAGGTGGCGAAGGAGAGACATAAGGATCAAAAGAGACGTTCGGGTGAACCCTATATAATTCACCCTCTTTGCGTTGCCATAATATTGGCGGATCTGGAGATGGATAAGGAGACCATAGCGGGGGCCCTTCTACACGACGTGGTGGAGGACACCGGCATGACCTTAAAGGAAGTCGAGGAGGAGTTCGGGCCGGAGGTGGCCCTCCTTGTGGACGGTGTCACAAAGCTCACCAATATCAACTGGGGCGACAAGGACAAGATAGAGATACAGGCGGAAAACCTGAGGAAGATGTTCATTGCCATGGCAAAGGACATAAGAGTCATCCTCATAAAGCTTGCCGACAGGCTCCATAACTTAAGGACCCTCCAATATCAGTCCAAGGAGAAGCAGAAGGAAAAGGCGAGAGAGACTCTCGATATCTACGCTCCTATAGCCGACAGGCTCGGTATCAGTAAGATAAAGATAGAGCTTGACGATCTCTCACTCAAGTATCTCAAGCCCGAGGTCTACTATGATCTTGCCGAGAAGATAGAGCTCAAGAAGGATGAGAGGGAGGCTTTCATTGCAAAGATAGTATCCGACGTGTCCACACATATGAAGGAGGCGGCTATCAAGGCTCAGGTGATGGGCAGAGTAAAGCACTTTTTCAGCATCTACAAAAAGATGGTGAATCAGAACAAGACTCTCGACCAGATATACGATCTGTTTGCCGTCAGGATACTTGTGGACAATGTGAAGGACTGCTATGCGGCTCTTGGCGTTATACATGAGCTCTACACCCCCATCCCGGGAAGGTTCAAGGACTATATCGCCATGCCGAAGCCCAATATGTACCAGTCCCTCCACACCACCCTCATAGGAAACGACGGAACTCCCTTTGAAGTTCAGATAAGGACCTATGAGATGCACCGCACGGCGGAGTACGGTATCGCCGCCCACTGGAAATATAAGGAGGTGGGCTCGGGGGTATCGGCGGACTCGGCCGAGGACGCAAAGATGAACTGGCTGTCTCAGGTGCTGGAGTGGCAGAGGGACGCCTCGGACTCAAGGGAATTTTTGAACCTTGTAAAATCGGACTTCGATCTCTTTACAGACGAGGTATATTGCTTCACTCCCACAGGAGAGGTAAAGCATCTCCCCAGAGGCTCGACCACTATAGATTTCGCATATAACATACACTCGGCTGTGGGAAACAAGATGGTGGGGGCCAAGGTTAACGATAAGCTTGTGCCCATAGACTACAAGCTCCAAAACGGTGACAGAGTCTCTATAATCACCTCACAGAACTCAAAGGGACCCTCGAGAGATTGGCTCAAGCTTGTCAAGTCCACCCAAGCCAAAAATAAGATCAACCAGTGGTTCAAGGCGGAGATGAAGGAGGACAACATCATCCGCGGAAAGGATATGCTGGAGAAATACTGCAAGGCCCATTCCCTGCAATACAGCGACCTCACAAAGCCCGAGTACATGAGCGGCGTATTGAAGCGCTACGCCTTTAAGGACTGGGAATCCGTTCTGGCCGCCATAGGCCACGGAAGCATCAAAGAGAGCCAAGTGGTAGGAAAGCTCCTTGATATCAGCAGAAGGAAGCAGAAGGAGAAGCTCACTGACGAGGAGGTATTGGAGTCCACTCTCGAGGTGGGGGAGAACCGCAATTCCGTCATAAAGAAGGATGCGGGGGGCATAATCGTAAAGGGTATCCACGACGTGGCCGTCAGATATGCCCACTGCTGCAATCCTGTGCCCGGGGACGAGATAGTGGGATTCGTCACCAGAGGAAGGGGGATAACCATCCACAGGACGGACTGCGTAAACATGATAAATCTTCCTGACGAGGAGCGCTCAAGGCTCATAGAGGCCGAGTGGCAGCTTCCCGAGGGAGAGAGCACTACAGAGAAGTACTCCACCGAGATAAGGATATTCTGCCACAACAGGGTGGGAATGATCGTTGACGTCTCAAGGATATTCACTGAGAGGAACATAGACATAACCTCCATAAACTCCAAGGTGGCAAAGAACGGGACTATAACCATAAACCTGAGCTTTGACACAAGGGGCAAGGATGAGCTGGCACAGATATCTGAAAAGATAAGATCTGTTTCGGGTGTAATAGATATAACAAGAACTGCAGGATAAAAAATATATTATAACAGATAGAGGTAAAGAAAAATGGCGCTGAGAGTTTGCCCCTACACATTGGGGATGCTGAGAGAAAACTGTTACGTGGTCTATGACGAGGCCGAGGAGCCCAAGGAGGGGCTGCGGCAGGCGGTGGTGATAGACCCGGGAGCTCAGTCCGACAGGCTTATGGACATATTTAAAAATGAGCTTAAGGTGAGGCCCTGCGCCATACTTCTGACCCATGGACATTTCGATCACGTCATGGCTGTGGATGATCTGAGGAGGGAGTACGGCATAGACGCTTACCTTCTCGATAAGGAGACGGATGTCGCCGAGGACCCGAAGAAGAATCTCTCGGAGCGCTTTGAGACCTCCTTCTCCCTGACAGGCTGCAAAGAGCTTTGTGACGGGGAGGAGATAGAGCTTCTCGGGCATGTCTTTAAGGTGATTGCCACTCCGGGACATACGAAGGGTGGGTGCTGCTATTACGTCGAGGACTCGAAGCTTCTGTTTTCGGGAGACACGCTTTTTTGCGAGTCCTACGGAAAATATACCTTCCCTACGGGAAGCCTCAAGCAGATAGTGGAGTCCGTAGCCGTAAGGCTTATGGCTCTGCCTGATGACGTGACTGTGTTCCCCGGACATGAGGAGCCCACCACCATAGGCCATGAGCGCACCTACAATATCTGCAACGTTATATACCGCAAAAACAAGGAGAGAGAGGCGGCGGGAAAATAGGCTTTCAGGCTGTAAGAGCTTACAGCATTAAAGCTATGAAGCCGCGTGAAAAAAAGATGATAGAGATCTTACTTAAGGACGGCACTCAAAGCTATGAACAGGACATAAGAGAGCTCGCTATGGCGTTTTGCCCGGGCGAGCCTTTTGTATATGAAGAAAAAACTGAGGCCCGCCTTTCTGTAAGGGCGCGCAGAGTCGAAGACGGGGATTTTACTATCCTTGTGATCGAGAAGGACGCTGACACAGGCGGGGAAAAGAGACGCTTTGAAGCGGGATTTAAGCTTACGGAGGACAGGAGAGACAACAAGTCGGCCATAAAGAAAGCTCTGTACGAAGCCTTAAAGGAACTGACGGGAAGGGAGCTTCCCTGGGGGACCCTCACAGGCATAAGGCCTGTGAAGCTCATAGAAAGACAGATAGCAGAGGGCAAAGACGACAGGGAGATAGGGGAGCATATGAAGTCCGTCTACCTCATATCGGATGAAAAGCTCAATCTCATAACCGACATAGCCCGAAGACAGGAGAGGGTCCTGTCCGGTTTGGATTACAAAAACGGATGGAGCCTCTATATAGGCATAGCCTTCTGCCCCACCACCTGCCTTTACTGCTCCTTTACCTCCTACCCCATAGAAAAATGGCGCGGAAGACTTAAAGAGTATTTGGACTGTATCAGAAAAGAGCTGAGGCTCATAAGCCGGTGCACCCGGGAGGAGGGGAATCCCCTCTTCGGAAGAAGGCTTCAGACCGTATATGTGGGCGGAGGCACTCCCACCTCCCTTCCCGAGGAGTATCTGAGGGAGCTGATGGAGATAATATACGAGGAGACGGATATGAGCTCGGTGGCGGAATTTACTGTGGAGGCCGGAAGGCCGGACAGCTTAAGCCCCGAGAAGCTTGACATTTTACGAGAATTCAATGTGGGGAGGATAAGTATAAATCCTCAGACCATGAACCAAAAGACCCTTGAGCTCATAGGAAGAAGGCACAGCGTGGAGGACGTAAAGAGAGCCTTTCATATGGCTCGAAAGAAGGGTTTTGACAACATAAATATGGATTTGATAATGGGCCTTCCCGGAGAGGACATATCAGACGTAAGGCATACACTTAAGGAGATAGAGGAGCTTTCTCCGGACAGCCTCACAGTCCACGCCCTCGCTATAAAGCGGGCGGCAAGGCTCAATACAGAGAGAGATAATTGGGTGAATGTGGCGAGGGCCGCGGGAGAGGAGGCCTCCTTAATGACAGAGCTCGGCAGGCAGTGTGCCCTGGGGATGGGCATGGTGCCCTACTATCTTTACAGACAAAAAAATATGGCGGGAAATCAGGAAAACGTCGGATATGCAGGGGAGGACAAGGTAAATCTCTATAACATACTGATGATGGAGGAACTCCACACCGTGATAGGAGTGGGTGCGGGAAGTTCCTCAAAGGCTGTCATAGAAAATGACGACAAGGCTGTGTTTTCGGGAAACGAGAACAGAGTGGAGCGCTTTGAGAATATGAAGAACGTCTCGGAATATATGTCGAGGATAGATGAGCTCCTTGACAAAAAGGAGAGTTTTTTGAGGGCACTGTCATAACAGCTGGTAATTGTATGCCGTAAAAAGACAAACATTCCCTTGAGAAGAACAAAAATTTGTTGCGCTGCCGGGATAAAGTGATATAATTATTTAAAATTTACCTGAAAAAAGGAGGAGTTTATGAACAGAGTCTATAATTTCAGCGCGGGACCCGCATGCCTCCCATTGGAGGTCTTGAAAGAGGCCGCCTCGGAGATGTGCGATTATAAGGGGTCGGGAATGTCAGTGATGGAGATGAGCCATCGATCCTCCCTTTTTCAGGAGATAATTGACGAGGCGGAGGCGGATCTCAGAAAATTGGTAGGGATCCCGGATAATTACAAGGTGCTTTTCCTTCAGGGGGGAGCTTCCTAGCAGTTTGCGGCGGGGACCATGACTTTTATGAAAAACGGAGTGGCAGATTATATAGTCACCGGACAGTGGGCGAAGAAAGCCGCAAAGGAGGCGGAAAAGTACGGTAAGGTCAATATCCTTGCCTCATCAGCGGACAAGACCTTCAGCTACATCCCGGACTGCTCGGACCTTCTTGTTGACGAGGATGCGGATTACGTATATATATGTGAAAACAACACTATCTACGGCACGAAGTATCACAGCCTTCCCGGCACTAAGGGCAAGGATCTTGTGGCGGACGTCTCAAGCTGCTTTTTGTCGGAGCCCATGGATATAACGAGATACGGAATGATATTTGCGGGAGCTCAGAAAAACGTTGGCCCTGCGGGGGTCGTCATAGCTGTGATAAGGGAGGACCTCATAAGAGAGGATGTTCCCGAGACCGTGCCCACCATGCTTAAGTACAAGACTCAGGTGGACGCGGGCTCGCTCTACAATACTCCCCCCTGCTATGGCATATATATATGCGGGAAGGTGTTCAAGCACCTCCTCAAGGAGGGCGGCCTCGACGCCATGAAGGAGAAGAACGAGAGGAAGGCGAAGCGTCTCTACGACTGCCTTGACGAGAGCCGTCTGTTCTCAAATCCCGTGGCAAAGGACAGCCGATCCATGATGAATGTGACCTTTGTCACAGGAAAGGAGGAGCTTGACAAGGAATTTGTAAAGGCCGCCTCCGGGAGAGGCCTTGTAAACCTTAAGGGGCACAGGACGGTGGGAGGAATGAGAGCCTCCATATATAACGCCATGCCCTTTGAGGGAGTGGAAAAGCTGGTTGATTTCATAAATGAATTCGAGCGGGAGCATATATAGACCCGGGAGTTCCGATTAAGAGGGAGAAGAGTTATGAGAAAGATACATTGCTTAAATAAGATAAGCTCAAAGGGGCTTTCAAAGCTTTCCGAGGGCTACGAGATAACAGAGGATATAGAGGGGGCCTGCGGTATACTGGTGCGCTCTGCGGATATGAAGGAGATGGACTTTTCCGAGGACCTTCTTGCCATAGCCAGAGCCGGAGCCGGGGTAAACAACATACCTCTCGACCGCTGCGCGAGAGAGGGGATAGTTGTGTTTAACACTCCCGGGGCCAACGCGAACGGAGTCAAGGAGCTGTTTTTGGCGGGCATACTTTTGGCTGCGAGAGATATTGTCGGAGGCATAGACTGGGTAAAGGGCGACTCCGAGGATCCTGAGATAAAGAAGAATGTGGAGAAGGAGAAGAAGGCTTTTGCGGGAACCGAGATAAAGGGAAAAAAGCTCGGCGTGATAGGCCTCGGAGCCATAGGCTCGGAGATAGCAAACGCCGCCTCCGCTCTCGGAATGGAGGTCTTCGGCTACGATCCCTATATATCGGTGAATGCGGCTTGGAACCTGTCAAGGGACGTAAAGCATATCATGGATCCCGCAACCATATATGAGGAGTGCGACTACATAACGGTCCACGTGCCTGCCACCGAGGATACAAAGGGCATGATAGGCAGGGAGCAGATCGCAAAGATGAAAAAGGGAGCCGTGCTCATGAATCTTGCCAGAGATGTTCTGGTGGACGAGGCGGCGGCAGCGGAGGCCTTGGAGAAGGGAGAGCTGAGATGCTATGTGACGGATTTCCCCAACTCCATATCCGTACATATGAAAAACGCCATAGTATTTCCTCACTTGGGAGCCTCCACCGAGGAGTCGGAGGACAACTGCGCCGTCATGGCTGTGGAGGAGATAATGGATTATATAGAAAACGGTAACATCAAAAATTCCGTCAACTATCCAAACTGCGACATGGGCGTCTGCAGGACAGAGGCCAGGATAGCCGTGCTGCACAGAAATATACCAAATATGCTGGGACAGATAACGGCGGCTCTGGCGGGGCAAGGGGCGAATATCGCCGACCTTACCAATAAGGTAAGGGATGAATTTGCCTACGCCTTGATAGATCTTAACAGCATGCCCAAGAAGGAGACAGTGGAGGCCATAGAGGCCGTGGACGGAGTGTGCAAGGTAAGGCTCATAAAGGGCACTTTGGAGTGATTCGGAGGAGAAAATGGTCCACATAAAAGCTTTCAGGGCTCTGAGGCCCGCTCCCGAGTATGCAAAAGCTGTGGCGGCTCTGCCCTACGACGTATATGACGAGGGGGAGGCCCGCCGGGCGGTGGAGGGAAAGCCCATGAGCTTTCTGAGAATAGACAGGCCGGAGACGGCTTTTCCGGAAGGGTATGACATGTATGCTCCCGAGGTATATGAGAAGGGGGCCCTGCTCCTTTCGGAGGACATCAAAAAGGGCGTGTATGTGAGGGAGGACAGCCCCTCCTTGTACTTGTATTCCCTGACAATGAACGGAAGGACTCAGACAGGCCTTGCCGCCTGCGTGAGTGTTGACGATTATTTAAATGGAGCAGTAAAAAAGCATGAGAACACCGTGAGAGAGAAGGAGGAGGACAGGGTGAGGCACATCACCGCCCTCTCCGCTCAGACGGGACCTATATTTCTCGCCTACAGGAAAAACGACAGACTTTCCGAGATATTTCGCTCCGTTATGGAGGAGGAGAGCCTTTACAGCTTTGAGAGCGAGGACGGGGTGAGGCATGAGCTTTGGCGAATAAAGGACGAGGCTCTCATAAGGGAGACAGAGGATATATTTGCGAATAAGGTGGAGGCGGCGTATATAGCCGACGGACACCACAGGGCGGCGTCTGCCGTAAGGGCTTCTCTCAAGAGAATGGAGGAGGATAAGGGCGCTTTCCCTGATGCAGAGTACAATTTTTTCCTCTCGGTGATCTTCCCCGACGATGAGCTGAAGATACTTGACTACAACAGAGTGGTAAGAGACGTGTCAGGTCTGTGTGCGGAGGATATCCGGAGAAGGATATCCGAGCATTTTGAAATCAGGGAGGTTTCCGGTGAGGAGTGGAGGCCGCGAAAAAAGGGCGAGGTGGGAATGTATATTTCCGAGAACTCCTCTTTTTACATGCTTGAGCTCTCAAAGGAGGAGAGCTTAAAGCGAAAGGAGGACCCTGTGGAAAGCCTTGACGCCTCTGTGCTTCAGGAGCTGGTCCTCTCACGAGTATTTTCGATAGAGGATCCACGGACCGACAAACGCATAGAGTTTGTGGGAGGGATACGAGGAGACAGGATATTGAAGGAGAAGGCGGACAGCTGTAAGGGAGTGGCATTTCTGATGTATCCAACCTCCATAGAGGAGCTTATGAAGGTGGCTGACGCGGGGCTTTTGATGCCGCCGAAGTCCACCTGGTTTGAACCGAAGCTTAGAAGCGGGCTTTTGATACATGAATTTTAAAATAGGGATCCGGTCGGCCGGCACAGGGGCTTAAAAACCCATGTGCCGGTTTTTTGTATCAGATTTAACATTTAACACAGATTTAACATAACTCCGATTACGGATTTAACATTCCCTGAATATACTGTACTTGTGCATAAGGAAAGAAATGCAAAACATGGTATTCACAAAGAATAAAAAAAGAGGAGAAAAAATTATGAGAAAGTTTGTATTGCCCTTAATGGCGGGAATGTTCGCACTTAGCCTTGCGGCATGCGGATCAAATGCGGAGGAGACAACAGCAGCGGCTGAGACCACCACAACGGCAGCAGAGACAGAGGCTGCGGCAGAGGCAGAGGAGACAACGGCAGCAGAGACGGAGGCTGAAGAGGAGCCTGCGGCAGACGTAAGCGGAACTCTCAGCATGGTAGGTTCCACATCAATGGAGAAGCTTGCAAACGCCCTTTGCGAGTCCTTCATGTTAAAGTATCCAAATGTGACTGCGACAGCAGAGTTCGTAGGATCGGGAGCAGGCATCGAGGCTGTGACAAACGGATCGGCTGACATCGGAAACGCTTCAAGAGCTCTCACAGAGGATGAGAAGGCGGCAGGTATAGCGGAGAACATAGTAGCTATAGACGGAATCGCAGTAGTGGTTGACCCTGCAAACACGGTTTCAGACCTTACAAAGCAGCAGCTCACAGACATCTATGCGGGAACCGTACAGAACTGGAGCGAGGTTGGCGGTGAGGACGCCCCTATAGTAGTAGTAGGACGTGAGGCAGGTTCAGGAACAAGGTCGGCTTTTGAGGAGCTTCTCGAGCTTGAGGATGCATGCGCATATTCAAACGAGCTTGACAGCACCGGAGCTGTTATGGCAAGAGTTGCATCAACACCCGGAGCTATCGGATATGTATCTCTCGATGTTCTTGACGACAGCGTAAAGGCGCTCAACCTTGATGGAGTTGCTCCCACAGAGGAGAACATAAAGGCAGGCGACTACTTCCTCAGCAGACCTTTCGTAATGGCTACAAACGGCCCCATCGAGGAGCAGAACGACGTTGTCAAGGCACTCTTTGACTACATCGCTTCCGATGAGGGACAGGAGATCGTTAAGTCTGTAGGACTTATCACAGTAGAATAACAAATTTCGGGAGAGGAGACTGACTGCAATGGTAGGAAGGGTGGAATCAATACTTTCACATCATGGCAGCAAGTCAACAGTAGAAAAAACCGCACAGGTGATATTCACGGTGTGCGGCTTTTTCGCTGTATTGGCGGTTGCATCAATTACACTTTATATGATAGTAAGCGGTACGCCCGCAATTTTCAAGGTGGGACTTGGAGAGATACTTTTCGGAGACGTATGGCAGCCTGCGGCAAAGGACCCGAGCTTCGGAATACTCTACATAATACTCACCTCCATAGTGGGAACATTCTTGGCCATACTCATCGGAGTTCCCATAGGGGTCATGACTTCAATATTTCTCGCAGAGGTGGCGCCGAAGAGGCTTGCGAACATAGTGAGGCCTGCCATAGAGCTTCTTGCAGGCATACCCTCCGTGATATACGGGCTCTTGGGAGTAATAATTTTAAATCCTCTTATGTACAAGCTGGAGCTCATGATCTTCAAGGGCTCGGAGACGCATCAGTTCACCGGAGGAGCAAACCTCATATCAGCAGTGCTGGTCCTTGCCCTCATGATACTGCCCACTGTGATAAATATAAGCGAGACCTCCCTTAGGGCTGTGCCGGCACATTTAAAGAGCGCCTCCCTTGCTCTGGGGGCCACACACATACAGACCATCTTCAAGGTCATAGTACCTGCGGCAAGATCGGGTATCATAACGGCCATAGTTTTGGGCATAGGAAGGGCTATAGGAGAGGCCATGGCCATAACACTGGTTTCCGGAAGCTCGGTAAATATACCTCTGCCCTTCAATTCGGTCCGCTTCCTGACAACGGCTATAGTGGCTGAGATGGGCTACGCATCGGGACTTCACAGGCAGGTGCTGTTTACCATAGGCTTGGTGCTCTTTGCTTTCATCATGATAATCAACGTGAGCCTTACCCGAATTTTGAAGAAGGAGGCGGACAATGAGTAATAATACCTCCGCAAGCCTGAGCATTTACGGAAAGAGATTCAGGATGTATGACGAGGTCCTGAGAGGACTTATATATTTCTGCGCGGGCTTTGCAATATTTCTCTTGGTGGTGATAATGGGATATGTGTTCGTGAGGGGGATACCTAACATCTCATGGACCTTCCTCTCTACGGCCACCAACAATATAAAGGGTACGGTGGGAATACTCGGAAATATCATCAATACCCTGTACATAATAGTGATCACTCTGCTCATAGCCACACCTATAGGAGTCGGCTCGGCGATCTATCTGAATGAGTACGCAAAGAGGGGAAGGGTGGTGGAGCTCATTGAGTTCACCACGGAGATACTCTCAGGCATACCCTCCATCATATTCGGACTTTTCGGAATGGTGTTCTTCGGAAATACCTTGAAGCTGGGCTACTCGATACTTACGGGAGCCTTGACCCTTACTCTCATGATGCTTCCCCTCATAACGAGGACCACTCAGGAGGCCTTAAAGACAGTGCCTGACAGCTACAGGCAGGGAGCCCTCGGTATAGGTGCCACGAAGTGGTATATGATAAGGACCATACTCCTTCCCAGCGCAATGCCCGGAATAATCACGGGGATAATCCTTGCCATAGGGCGAATAGTGGGAGAATCGGCAGCCCTCCTTTTCACGGCGGGAAGCGGATATATACTTCCGAGAAATTTCTTTACAAAGATATTCGAGTCGAGCGGGACCTTGACCATACAGCTCTACCTCTTCATGCAGAAGGCTCAGTATGACGAGGCCTTCGGAGTGGCTGTGGTGCTTTTGGTGATAGTGCTGGGGATCAATGCTCTTGCCAAGTATCTCTCCTTCAAATTCAATGCGCAGACCGAGAGATAAAAGGATCGCGAAAAAACTGAAATCACGATAATAAAGGAGAATCAAAGTGGAAAACAAAGTGAAGATTTCAACTAAGGATCTGAACTTATATTACGGGGAAAACCACGCTCTCAAAAATATAAGCCTTGATCTTTACGAGAAAGAGATAACGGCTTTCATAGGACCCTCAGGCTGCGGAAAATCCACCTTTCTTAAGACTCTTAACCGCATGAACGATCTCATTGAGAGCGTCAGGATAGAGGGAAAGGTGCTTTTGGACGGCGAGGATATATATGATCCGCAGGTGGACACCACGCTTCTGAGAAAGAAGGTGGGAATGGTGTTCCAGCAGCCCAACCCCTTCCCCATGAGCATATACGACAACATCGCCTACGGGCCCAGGATACACGGCATAAAGAGCAAGGAGAAGCTCGACGAGATAGTGGAGAGGAGCTTAAAGGGAGCCGCTCTCTGGGACGAGGTGTCCGACAGGCTCAAAAAATCCGCCCTGGGACTTTCAGGAGGACAGCAGCAGAGGCTCTGCATAGCCAGAAGCCTTGCGGTTGAGCCGGAGGTGCTTCTCATGGACGAGCCCACCTCTGCCCTTGACCCCATATCAACATTAAAGATAGAAGAGCTTGCTACGGAACTTAAGAAGAATTATACTATTATAATAGTTACTCATAATATGCAGCAGGCTGCAAGAATTTCCGACAAGACGGCATTTTTCCTTCTGGGCGAGGCTATAGAATACGGAGACACGGAGGAGATATTCTCAAGGCCCAAGGAAAAACAAACAGAAGACTATATCACAGGGAGATTTGGTTAATTATGAGGAGAGAATTTCAGGAACAATTAAAGGAAATGCAGGTAAAGCTCATAAAGATGGGAAGCGTCTGCGAGGAGGCGATAGCCCTCTGCTTGAAAATGCTCCACGGCGAGGAGGGAGAAAACGGAAGTCAGGTATCTCACTTCGAGCTGGAGACAGACAGCCTCGAGAGGGAGATAGAGTCCATATGCATGAAGCTCCTTCTTTTGCAGCAGCCGGTGGCAAAGGATCTAAGAGCCATATCCGCGGCCTTGAGGATGATATCCGATCTGGAGAGGATAGGGGATCAGGCCGACGATATCGCGGAGCTCGCCCCCCACATAGCGAGGGGCAGCCACTCAAAGCTCCACCTGGACGCCATGGCAAAGATGGCCTCAAGCATGGTTACAGGGAGCATAGACGCCTACGTAAAGCAGGATCTTGAGCTTGCGAGAGACATTCAGAAGCAGGACGACATAGTGGACGGACTTTTTGACAAGGTAAAGAGCGAGCTCATGGTACTCATTGAGAAGAAGACCGTAAGCCCCGAGGAGGCCCTTGATTTTATAATGGCCGCAAAGTATTTCGAGAGGATAGCGGATCATGCGGTGAACGTTGCCGAGTGGGTGGAGTATTCCATAACAGGCGTCCACAAGAAATACGACATTAAGGATGATAATTTATAAAGGACAGGACTATGATCTATTTATTGGAAGATGACGACAGCATAAGAGAGCTGATCATATACACCTTGGGGAATCAAAATATGGAGGCTGTGGGCTTTGCGGAGCCCTCAGCCTTTTGGAAAGCTATGAAGGAAAAGCTTCCGGATCTGTTGCTCCTTGACATCATGCTCCCCGGGGAGGACGGCATCAGCATACTGAAAAAGCTCAGGCTGTCAAGGGATACCGAAAAGCTTCCTATTATAATGCTTACCGCAAAGGGCAGCGAGTATGACACAGTATACGGCCTTGACTGCGGGGCCGACGATTACATTTCAAAGCCCTTCAGGATAATGGAGCTCCTCTCAAGGATAAAGGCCCTTCTCAGAAGGACGAAGGGAGCCGAGGAAAAGCCCGCAAATTACAGCGTGGGCTCCCTTGTGGTGGTGCCTGAAAAACATCTGGTGGAGGTGGAGGGGGAAAAGATCGACCTCACTTTGAAGGAGTATGAGCTTCTGTGCCTCCTCATGTCAAAGCCCGGGATAGTATTTGAGAGGGAGACCCTCCTAAAAAAGATATGGGGCTATGATTTCGACGGAGAGAGCAGGACTCTCGACGTACACATAAGGACTCTCAGACTTAAGCTCAAGTCTGCAGGAAAGCTTATAGAGACAGTGAGGGGCGTCGGCTACAGGGCGGCGGCTCCTGAAAACACCGGGAGGTAGCAGGGCTTGATGGGCAAAAGGATATTCAGATCTGTATTTTTGACGGCGGCGGCTGTCCTCCTTGCGGGGATGGCTTTCATATTTGCGGTACTCTACAATTATTTCGGGGACAGGCTTGCGAGGGAGCTCCACAATGAGGCGCGCTACCTCTCGGCTGCTATAGAAGTGAGCGGAGCGAGAATACTGGAGGATCTGGATACGGATGAGAGGATAACCCTTGTGGACGCTCGGGGAGATGTTATATACGACAATGAGGCGGATCCCATGCTCATGGAGGACCACTCTGACAGGGAGGAGATAAGGGAGGCAATGTCCAAAGGGAGCGGCAGTGCCGTAAGGAGCTCCGACACCATGGGAGAGAGGACCATGTACTATGCCCTGAGGCTTGAAAACGGGGATGTGCTGAGGGTGTCCACCACACAAAACACCATAACAGCTCTGCTTTACGGGCTCATATGGCCCTTCGTCACAGTGCTTGTCCTGCTTCTTCTTGTGTCGTGGCTCGTCGCAGGCCGAGCCGCCAAGGCCATCATCGGCCCCATAAACGCTATAGACCCTGAAAGGCCGGATGAAGCTGATATCTACGATGAGCTGACGCCTTTGACGACAAAGATAAAGAGACAGCAGACCACCATAGGCCGGCAGCTGGAGGAGGCCAAACGCCAGCAGAGGGAGTTTTCTCTCATCACAGACAATATGCAGGAGGGACTTCTGGTGATAGATGAGAGCACAGATCTGCTCTCCTACAACAGAAGCGCTCTCAGGCTTCTGAATGCCGAAAAGGCTGAGACGGGAAAAAGCGTGTATCTTCTCGGAAGGAAGGAGAGCTTCTGTGAGACCGTGGAGAAGGGGCTTTCCGGCGAACATGCCGAGATCTACATGGAGATGGGGGACAGGATATGCCGTGTGGCTGCAAGCCCCGTAACAGATGCCTCGGGAAAGACGGCCGGAGCTGTGATCCTCATAACAGACGAGACGGAGAAAGAAAGGCGCGAGGAGATGCGCAGGGAATTTTCGGCCAACGTATCCCATGAGCTGAAGACCCCCCTTACCTCCATATCGGGCTTTGCCGAGCTCTTAAAGGAGGGGATGGCCAGGCCCGAGGACACAAAGAAATTTGCGGGAAGGATATTTGAGGAAGCAGGGAGACTTATCAGACTTGTTGAGGATATAATAGAAATATCGAAGCTTGACGAAGAAAAAACAGATTACAAAAGAGAAAATATCAATGTTTCCAATGAGATAAACACAGTTCTCTCGGCCCTGAGGCCTGTGGCCCAAAAGAGGGACATAAGCCTGAGCTTTGAGGGAGAGGATATCAGTATATTCACTGTGAGGGCTGTTTTTGAGGAGATAATATTCAACCTCTGCGATAACGCCGTAAAATATAACAGGGATGGCGGAAGCGTAAGTATCAGCGCTGAAAAAGCAGGGGACGAGATAATCTTAAAGTTCAAAGACACCGGCATCGGTATACCGGAGAGCGAGACCGAGCATATATTTGAGCGGTTCTACAGGGTGGACAAGAGCCACTCGAGGAGCATAGGGGGAACGGGGCTCGGGCTTTCCATTGTAAAGCACGGCGTGGCTTCACTTAAGGGAAGCATCTCGGTGGAGAGCACTCCCGGAGTAGGGAGCTGCTTTATCCTTAAGCTTCCTCTGTCCTGAGTCTTGAGGGCAGCTCCAATTTAAAATCGTAAGAAATTAGATGTAAAAAAAGTTATAAGATTATACGGCTGTTGTGATAGAATGCTCTGTGTGAATAACATAAGAGCATTCTTTTTTAGGAGAACAGGGATGACGGAATATATAAGCGGACGTGCTTTAAAAAAGAAAAACATTATAGTTTGCACGGCGATAGCCGCGTTTTTGACCGCAGCGACCTTCGGAGGGCAGACGCAAATAACAGCCTACGCGGACGTGTCCGCTTCGGGAAGTTACGAGAACATCGCCATAGCGAGGGTGACGGACTACGTAAATATCAGATCCGAGGCCAACACCTCCTCTCAGATACT